>JBLNAY010000387.1:0-5576 GCA_050259715.1 Candidatus Dadabacteria bacterium | reverse complement strand
GCTACACCTGGTGGACACAGCGATTTCCTTCTATCCGGTTACAAAACAAGGGCTGGCGCATAGACTACATAAGTGCAACTGATAAACTCAAACCTTATCTTAGGTCAGCTGAAATTTTCCCGGATGTGAAACATAGTGACCATTGTCCCGTGTTTGCAGAAATTGATATAGAATCCCTATAGTACCGTATGATAATATACAATGTAACCACTAAAATTAATGTTTCAGTAGCTGATTCATGGTTGCGCTGGATGCAGCAGGAACACATACCTGAGGTCATGGATACGGGATGCTTTAGTGAATACCGTTTTGCCCGCCTGCTGGAGCAGGATGATACCGAAGGACCTACCTACACCATACAATACATCGCTGAATCAAAGGCTGATTACAACCGCTATATTGAATTATATGCACCCTCATTACGAGAAAAGGTGGTTAAGAAGTGGCAACACCTGTTTATTTCCTTTAGAACCTTAATGGAAGTTGTGGAATAAATTTTCCTGGAAGTACTAAAATAAAGTGTATTGAATAAAACCCTTGCCAGTAGCAGATTACAGAGATACAGCCGAAATGCAGCACAGGCCTGCATTCCAGGGGAAAGCTCTTTACAATAATAAAGAACCCATTGACTACAATTTGTCTGAAACCCTTGATACTTCTACATTACAGCAATGCTATAAGAAAATTAAAGTGAGTAAATTTATTTTGTTGCAAACAAAAAGCATATAAATTTGTTCTATTCAAACAATTTAAACAATTCACTATGAACAAAGCTGAATTAATTGCTAAGATAGCCGATGACGCTAGCATTACTAAGACCCAGGCTAACACTGCTTTAGATTCTTTCGTCGAGGCTGTAACCAAAACCTTAAAAGGTGGTGGCAAAGTTACTTTAGTAGGTTTCGGAACTTTCTCAGTTTCCAAACGTGCTGCTCGTAACGGTCGTAACCCACAAACCGGAGAAGTAATTAAAATTAAAGCTAGAAAAGTTGCTCGCTTTAAAGCCGGAAAAGAACTTTCTGCTAAGTTGTAACTCACAACATCAAAAGATTGAAGCTCTGTTTTTCGACAGAGCTTTTTTATTTTAATACAGGCTACATTTGTAGATCAAATAATAAATATGGGAAAAGGCGATAAGAAAACTAAAAAAGGAAAGATCTCCAAAGGATCCTTTGGTAAATCAAGGCCCGCAGGCCCTAAAAAAATAACCGGAACTCAACCTCCTGCTAAGAAAGAAGGCTAATAAGCTAAATACACCGAAGCTTCAATGTTCGAGCATTTGAATATTGGAGCTTTTTTACATTTCCTAAGGAGCTAACCGCTCAATCTTCCAGGACGAGTCATCCTGCAGTGAATATTGTATACGGTCATGCAGCCGGCTGGGACGCCCTTGCCAGAATTCAACAATTATAGGTCTTACCAGATACCCGCCCCAATGTGGCGGACGTTCTATATTACCTCCCGTCATCTTTAATGATAACTCACGGTATCTGTTATCCAACCATTCACGATTCTCAACTACTTCACTTTGAGGGGATGTCCATGCACCTATGCGGCTACCTTCCGGACGCGAATGAAAGTACTCGTCATTTTCTTCATCACTTAACTTCTCCACCAGGCCAATGATCCGAACCTGTCTTTCCAGTTCCTTCCAATAAAAAAGCAGGCATGCTCTCGGATTCTCATCAAGTTGTATCCCTTTTATGCTTTTGTAGTTAGTATAAAACATAAACCCTCTTTCATCAAATCCCTTTAGTAACACCACTCGCGCATAGGGCATTCCATCATTAGAGGCAGTAGCTAAGGACATCGCATTTGCTTCAACGATCTCAGAGCTAATTGCTTCATCCCACCATTTACTAAATTGATCTATTGCATTGGCAGAAACCTGGTTTTCCAATAAGCTCTGTGAAGAATATTCCCTTCTTAATGCAGCTATTTCTTTGTTATCCATAGGAGTAAAATTAGCTATTCAGCTAATTATCAAACAAGACTAATGTCAGTGGAATATTTAAATAGAGGTGTAGGTATCTAGAACTTTTTTAGGATGCCTTTTTTAAGTAAGTCATCTCTTTCTTCTGTAATCAGGTTCAACATGCTTTCCAATTCAGCTATGCGTCGAAGTTCTGTTTGCAGTTTCCTGTTAGTATCGGCCATCTGTTTCATGTCTCCGTTCATTTCTTCAATGAAGCGCATTTTCTTAATTAATTGCTGTCTTTGAAGGTTTGACTCATTCAATTTATCTTCTGTTTCATGAAGCGCCGTTTGCAGTCTTTGACTTTCGTTTAGTAGCTCACGTAATTTCTCCTCTTTTCTCCTAAGGTCATTCTCCAGCTTTTCATTTACCGCTTCTGCATTTTCCAGTTTTACCTGCAGCTCATTGGCTTCCCACGCCTGTAATTCCAGTTTTTCCAGTTTTTCCTGCAAGGCAGAGAACTCTTCCTGCATTTCATCAAAATGAGACTGCATTTTTTTTGAGATGTCAACCTGTTGCTTAAGCTTTTGTATTTCAGAATCCTTCCTCTCCAGCGCTGCCTGCAATTCCCTGGTTGTTTTATCCAAAGAAGTACCACCAGCAGTTGGCACTACCGGTTCATCTGACAAAGAGTTAATCTGAATTAATGCATCGGATAATTGCGACTGCTGTTCCAGGAGCATTTTCTTAAGTCTCTCTAATTCACCGGGATCCTTTTCCTGCTTATAGGAAGGAGTATAGGGTGCATTGACTATCACACTTTTCTTTTCTGATTTAAATGGATAGAAGAAAGAGGTTTTCTTTTTGGCGACTACCGGGATTGACTGCTGTAAATATTGCTCTAATCCTTTCCTGCTTTGTAAGAAAAAACGGATGGCTATGATAAAAGCCACTACTGTTATCATGAAAACAGCAACTTCTAAAACAGTTAGTTGTGCAGTTAGTAACATTAAATGCCGTCAAGTAAGTTTGAGCGACAAGCTACTCATTTTTTTGTTATTTCACGAATAGCATTAAGATTCTCTTACAAGCGTACCAACCTTTTCGCCAGTCACCACTCTTTTCAGGTTGCCTGGTTTATTCATATCAAAAACGACGATCGGCAGCTTGTTTTCCATGCAGAGAGTAAAAGCCGTCATATCCATGACATTCAGCTTCCGGTTAATACACTCCTGGTAAGTGATAACACCATATTTTGTAGCACTTGCATCTTTCTCGGGATCGGCACTATAGATACCATCTACCCTGGTTCCTTTCATTATAACGTTTGCCTTTATTTCAATAGCTCTCAATGAACCGGCAGTATCAGTTGTAAAATAGGGATTACCGGTACCGGCACCGAAGATCACTACACGTCCTTTCTCAACATGACGGATAGCTCTTCTCCTGATGTAAGGCTCAGCGATTTGTTCCATTTTGATGGCACTTTGCAAACGGGTGTAAACCCCAATCTTTTCAAGACTTGCCTGCAATGCCATGCCATTGATCACAGTAGCCAGCATTCCCATGTAATCACCATGTGCTCTTTCAATTCCTGTCTCTGCTTCATTCATGCCGCGGTAGATATTGCCACCACCGATCACAATAGCTACCTGCACCCCGAGGTCAATGATTGACTTAACATCTTCAGCATATTGATTTAGAACATCGGTATCAAATCCGAAGCTTTTATCACCCATTAAAGATTCACCAGAGAGTTTTAAAAGAATCCGATTGTATTTAGGAAGCATACGAGTATTTAAACTAGATAGCTGCGAAGATAAGAGATTCGGCTTTTTACACTCCCCTAAACTTCATTCTTTATTACATTTACTAAAAACTAACTGTCATGATCCTTATCGCTATAGGCTTTATAATCCTCATCATTTCCTTCTCTTTTTCACGTGTTCCCAATGTTGCCCGACAGGCAGGGATCGGCAAGGCTGTCGGCATTGGCTTCATCCTCCTGGGAATCATCATTAGCAGTTTTGTACAGATTGATGCCGGCGAGATAGGCGTAAAGAAACTCTTCGGCAATGTGCAAAAGGATGTATTAAACAGCGGTCTTCACATGATCAACCCTCTTTATAATGTTGAAACTCTTGATGTCCGTACTAAGAATTATACCATGAGTGGCGTAAATGATGAGGGACATAAAACAGGCGATGATGCTATAAGAGTGTTGACCGCAGATGGATTGGAGGTTACCATTGATGTTACTGTATTATACCGTCTATTACCGAATGAAGCGCCACGACTGATCAGGGAAACAGGTGTAGATTATGAAGACAAGATTGTTCGTCCTGTGGCACGCACCCGCATCCGCGACAACGCCGTATACTACGAAGCAGTGGCATTATATTCAACCCGCAGAGATGAATTTCAGAATCGAATTTTCAAAACCATTGATGCTGAATTCAAAAAGAGAGGACTATTACTGGAGAACTTACTGGTAAGAAACATTACGCTGCCTGCAGCTGTTAAGTCTTCTATAGAACAAAAGATACAGGCAGAGCAGGAGTCACAGAAGATGCAGTTCGTGTTGGCTAAAGAAAGACAGGAAGCAGACAGAAAACGCGTGGAAGCCCAGGGTATTGCCGACTACCAGAAAATCATCAGTGAAAGTCTCACAGATAAGCAATTGCAGTATGAGCAAATACAGGTAAGTAAACAACTCGCCCTATCACCAAATGCAAAAATTATCATGATGAATAGCAGGAATAGTACACCTGTTATCCTGGATACGAAGCAGTAGCTATGCTTTTTTTGCTTCTGCGGCTTTTGCCTTGAAGTTAGAAATATATTCTTTTGTGAAATTACTCAGTACCAGCCGACCGCTGATCTCAGCACGTTCACATAAGAGTTGATCCCAATTTTCTGTTCCCTGCCAAAAAGATTTTTTAGCTTCAGCCATAGCTTCTGAACTGAAGTGTGCCAGCTGGTGGGCAAGCCTGCTCACCGATTCGTCCATGCTTTCAATGGTGGTATGTAATTCTGCATACAGCCCTTTACGCCTTGCCCAATCTGCATTACGCCACATACTAGCATCTATAGCCAGTTGGGTGAAAGCTGATAATCCAAGCTTTCTCTGGACAGCAGGTCCCACAACAAAAGGTCCTATCCCCATTGAAATCTCGCTCAATTTTATTTCAGCTCCTTCTACAGCAATAGCATAATCTACCGCTGCTGCCAATCCCACACCGCCACCGACACACTTACCCTGGATGCGGCCTATAATAAACTTCGGGCATTTCCGCATGGCATTGATCACATTGGCAAAACCACTGAAAAATTCAAAGCCCCTCTTTTCATCTGTGATGCTGGTGAGCTCGTTGAAGGAAGCCCCGGCACAGAAAGCTTTCTCTCCTCCCGAACGTAACACAATTACCTTAGTCTCTCTATCATGCCCTGCAGCATGGATTTCATTGGCAAGACTTGCCAGCATTCTATGTGGAAGAGAATTCCCCTGCGGGTGGAAGAATTCAATAGTAGTAATTCCTTTATGCGTTTCAATGTCAACATAACCATTTAAGAAATCCTTTGCCATAAAATCAATTTATCGGTGTTAGTACAATCTTTATTCAATTTAATAAATCATCTTCAACTATCCTCAGACTTCCTT
>JBLNAY010000386.1:0-6641 GCA_050259715.1 Candidatus Dadabacteria bacterium | reverse complement strand
TTGTCAGGTCGTATAGGAGTAGAAAAGTCGCGGAATATCCATTGGGCTGTACCTGTAAGCCATGGCATGGTCTCCTGTTCCTTCAGGTGCCAGTCAAACAAATTGCAGATGTAGGATTCGCTCCAGTCACCATCTTTAGAAACCCTGGCTGCACCTCCATACAAGGAGGCGTCACCGGCACGTTCATCGGCTGTTCCCTGGGCTTTGATAGTTTGAAGAGCTTTATCAGGATTTTCAGAATGCCTGCCGGCATGACTATCCCCTCCCCATTCCATGTGAAGGAAATGATCTACTTTATTGAATTCTTCTTCAGTAACTTGTTTGTATTCGGTATAAATACCCCTGTACCACCCCGCCCAAATAGAAGGTGAGTAAACATCAACGATATCCTTACAAAAATCACATCGCCTGATTGCTGTCTTACGTGAGGGATCCAGCTGGTGAGCGATTGCATTCAACTCACTCATAAAAGAACGTATCTTCTGCTGATCAAATTCAGGAAAATCGCCGGGCCAGTCATTCTCATTACCAAGACCCCAAAGTATAGCTGCAGGATGATTATAATGCTGCTCAATCATGTTGGTCAACATGCGGCGCGCCTGCTGTTTGTAAGTTTCTCCTCCAAGTCCTCCCCTGCACCAGGGTATTTCTTCCCACACCAATATACCAAGACTGTCACAGAGGTCCAGAATGATCCGTGACTGTTGATAGTGCCCTAACCGAATGAAATTCACGCCCATTTCTTTCATCAAAACCATCTCCATACGCATCATATCTTCAGTGAGAGCGGCCGCTACACCTGCAGCATCTTCATGCCGCTGAGTACCTTTTATAAGAAGGCGTTTCCCATTTAAAAGGAAAGGTCCTTTGGTAAGAAAACTGAAATACCTGAAGCCCACTTTTTCACTTTGTGTATATACATTATTTCCGGACCGAATTGAAGTTTCTATTGTGTACAGAACGGGTTTTGCAGGCGACCAGAGTTGTGGCGATTTAATAGTGAATGAACCAATATTAATATCACCGGTGAGATTATTCAACTTCTTTTCAGTTTGCTGAATCAGTTTTCCGGAAGGATCTTTTAACCTGAGAGAAAATATTCCCTCAGCTGCATTAGAGGGATTATAAAGTCTTGTTTTTACTGTAATGGTTCCTGTATTTTTTGAACTGTCAACTTGTGCATCAGCAAACACTTTGTCGATAGAAACAGGGGGTACATAGAGCAGGTTCAGATAGCGGTAAATGCCTCCATACAAATTAAAGTCCGAAAGATTGGATGGAATCATTTGAAGATCCCTGGAATTGTCAACTCTTATTGATAGAGGGATTTTCCCGTTGAATTCTTTTGCAATGGATGATTTCTGAAAAGCTTCCATTGCATCTGTGATATCAACGGTCCACTCATCATAGCCACCTACATGTGATCCCACCTTTGTTGTATAGATGTAAACCTCTGTCTTCTGGCCGGCACCTTCAAAATGAAGTATTGTCCTTCCTTGTTTATAGGGGTTATTGATGCTTAACAGTGTGCGATACCACGCCGGTCCCTGGTAATAATTAACATCGGGGTCAACGGCATCATAAGCATTTACACAATGTGGTAAACTTACCTTTGTCCAAAAAGGCATCTCTTCCGGGTTGCCCTTCTTTACCGGCCGAACGGCTTCCCACACACCACCGAGATCTCCCTTTACAAATTCCCAATCATTAACCAAGCGTTTACTTTCCTGCCCAAAAATGGTAAGGCCATAACAAATCGCAATAAATAATATAATACCTCTACGTCTCATCAACTTCCAATCAATAGGTCTCTAAAAAAGAAACCGGCCCTTGAGAGCCAGTTTCCGTTTTCCATAGTTTATAAAATAACTTTCCATAGATCTCACGTCTAACGTTCTTCGTGCCACGTGATTACCAACTATAACGGAAAGGATGTACTGTTTTATCAAAAACATGAATCTTACCGTTAGTGGCAAAGTAACCGGCAGAACGATCTGGTGTTCTGTCATTTACATATAATGGAGCGTCTTCATTATTAACAGTTAACTTTAAATTTATCTTCCCTTCAGGATCGAAACCTGTACCACCTATTGAAGCAAAAGTAATTGAACTTGCTAATGCGGCATCTGGGTTAGGTGTAGTCTTAGTAATAACTTGACCTAACCTGGAATCAGCTGGACTTGCTGTAGTTCCCGCTGGTAAAAGTGTTTGAATAGAAGTATTATTAACAGATAAATTCTCAAAAGAAAATTCTCCATTCAATATAAGGTATAGAAAATAATTTTTCACTAACTCCTTTGGATATTCGTTCCAATACATGGCCGGTCGCATGGAATCCTGGGTAGGATCTACTTTTGACTTGAGTATATTGCCGGATGCATCTTTCCCCATAATCGGATAATCATAGAAAAATCCACCGGTCACTTTCAGGGTAGAACCACTACCGCTTGTAGTACGAATAGCATTGTTATGCAGGAAAATAAATGTTCTTCCCGGCTTTGTATATTCATTCGTATCAATACCGGCATACTCAATCCCCTGCTGCATCAGTTTGAATATGGTATCACTTCCCACTCCATTGCTGCCTCTTGAGACCATAAAGTCTCTTGCAGTCATATTGATATGAGGATCCAGTGTGAAGGCATTATACTTATAATCCGTCTGTAGCTTATAGCAACCTGTAAATGCAATTGCTATTACCGGCAGCAGGAATAAAATATAGTTCGTCAGCTTTTTCATGAAAATGTTTTTATTAAACAAAAGGTTTAATGCTTTTATTAATCAGAATATGGTGCGTTTTGTACAAGGTTAGGATTGGCATTCAGCACATTTCTATGCAGTGGCCACATATATCTTCTTTTATCTGTACCCCACCCTGTTTGTGCAGCACCGGCGGCCAATTGTCTTGCCATCATTAAAGCATCCATTGCCTGAATTACATGATCAGTACGTACCAGGTCAAACCAACGTTTGCCCTCATCAAACAATTCCCATTGTCTTTCCTGCAGAATTGCATCTTCAATTTGTTGTTGGGTAGTGAGCTGAGTGCTTGTATATGCAGGTAGTGTTGCCCGCTGGTGAACGAAGTTGAGATATTTGATTGCATTCGTAGCATCCCCTATTTTATTCAATGCTTCTGCATATAACAGGAACATATCGGCTAAACGATACATTGGGAAATACACCGGTTTATCTGTGCCAACCACCGCATCACTTTGTGATCTTGTGAGATAGGTGGATTTTGCATTTGTATAACCGGAAGGACCATACCATTTAATCACGCGGTCAAAGTTGTCACTCTTTGCTGAGTCAATAGATTGCTTAGCTCTAATATCCAAACCTGCACGAAGCCATGAAGTAGTTCCCGTATATAAGGCTTTTTCTGTCTTCATCGGAGTGTTGTTCACCGTGCTGGAAACACCCATCATACATGGACATCCATTAGCATTTACATCCCAGTGAATATTCCAGATGGTTTCAATATTAGCAGCTGGATTGGTGAAGATGGTTTTCCAATCTGCAGTTGGTACCAGGTCAGGTGAAAGGCCTGCAGAATTAGGTGTTGCCGTTCCATTATAAACCTTACCTGTTGGTGATTTTGCCTTAAATAGGTTCTTGATCCATGTGATGGCATTGGCATAATCCGGCATAACTTCATTATCATGGCTTTTCCACATATATACGTCAGCCATCATAGCAGCTATTGCTCCTTCGCCTATATACCAAACAACAGGGCTGGCATTTTTGGCTATCAGGCTATACGCTTTTGTAAGATCATCTATTATTTGCTGGCGAACCTTGGTTTTGGAATCTCTTACCGGAAATGGATTATCATTAAGATCCAGGAAAGGAGTTGTCCTGATTGGTGCTTCACCCCAAACTCTCAGAATGTAGAAATAACAAATGGCTCTCATTGCATAACTCTGGGCCAGGTAGCTATTTACTTCCACATCTGTAAGCTTTTCGGCTGTCTTAGCATAAGTGTTTACATCCGGTATGCGGGCGATGTTCAAATTAGCTCTACCGATTACGGTATACAATGGACTCCAGTCAGCAAAACTGTTATTCGGAGTGAGGTTGTTGAACTGAATCTCATTTGAGTTAGAGTTTGGAGTTCCGTTCATCATATTATCAGAACGGGCATCTCCCCACATGTTTACACGGTTGTTAAACTGTGATTCCCCAATCATAGTCTGCTGGAATGCACCATACATACCGGCATTGGCCGCATATACATCGTACTTCGATTGATAAAACTGGTCAAGTGTACCATCAGACAGGGGTTTTTCCTCAACCACTTTGCTACAGCCTCCAAGTACCACAACTGCCAGTAAGAAAGTATAATAAAATATTTTTTTCATTGCTTCCATTAATTATAAAGTGATGTTTAAGCCCATTCCAAATTCTCTTCTCTTTGGATAACGGCCGTTATCGTCTCCTACCTGCAAAGCATTGCTGGAACTAAATTCCGGATCATAACCGGTATAGTCAGTAAAGGTGAGCAGGTTCACACCATAGACATATGCACTGGCGTTGCTGAGGAATGCCTTCTTCGCCACATTTGGTTTTAACCTATAGGTCAAACGTGCGCTTGATAAACGAATGAAAGAAGCGTCTTCGAGGAAGTAACTGTTACCGCTACCCCTTTGGCTGCCGCGTGTATCCTTGTCAGGGAAATAAGGGAAAGAAGCACCTTCCTGTCCCTGGCGGACCCAAGCACCATAAATAGCTTCAGGCAAGGCAGGTCCATTGGAGGAACTGTTGTTAGTAAGACCTTGTTTAAAGCTGTTATAAACCATGCCCCCTATCGTACCATTGACAATAAAGCTTAAGCTAAATTGCTTATAAGAAAGATTGTTAATCAAACCGAAATAATAATTAGGTTGTGCATTGCCGATAATCTGGCGGTCGGCATCGTCAATCACACCATCATCATTAGTATCCTGCCATATAACATCACCACCTAACAATGGCAATCCATTACCGCTTTGTTTATATACAGTACCGGTATAAGGCTTTCCATCGAGTTCATAACCGGTAACGCTAACGATAGGCTGACCTGTAATAGCTGCCGTCCGTGGAGTATTTCCCTGGTTAATTACAATTCCAACAGGAGTTAACTGGCGCCAATGCTCCAGTTTACCTGTAGTTGGATTAAGATCAGCACTCCATGCATTATGTGCATCAGTGGCATAAATACCTAAATTTCTCCAGCCATAGAAGTTACCGATACGGCCACCTTCTTCCACCAGCCATTTGCCGGTAATGAAAGGTTGACCGCCTGCAAGGCTTACAATCTTACCACGTTCAAAGGCAATGTTTCCATTTAAAGTCCATGAGAAACTTTTTGTACTAACCGGGACAGTGTTCGCCTGTAACTCTATTCCCCGGGTTTCTATAGTACCGATGTTAACTTTCACATTGGCAAAACCGGTCTGACTCGGCAGAGGCTTTGAATATAATAAGTCATGAGTAGTCTTTACATATGCGTCAGCAACAAAGGATACTCTTCCTTTTAACATAGATAGATCCAGACCAATATTTTTTTGTTCAGTAGCTTCCCATTTAAGGTCCGGATTACCAAAGGTGGTACTCATGGAGGCTCCTGCTATGCCATTATAGCTGTTGGCACCCTGGCTCATGATCTGCAGGTAATCATAATCACCTACACGGTCATTCCCGGTTTGTCCCCAGCTGAATCTCAATTTACCATCATTGATGAAACTGTTCGTCCATTGCATGAACTTTTCATCTGTAAAGCGCCATGCGAATGAACCGGAAAGGAAGTTTCCTACACGATTATCAGGACCAAAACGGGAAGATGCATCCCTTCTGAAAGTACCCTGCAGAATATAACGGTCTTTGAAACCATAATTTAAACGTGTGAATGCAGATGCCGTTGATATGGCTGAACCACTGGCAGTTTGCTTTGTCAGGTTATCGATGAAAGCACCTTTTACATAGTGTGCGGTCTCGATTACAAAATCCTTTCCTTCCATATGAGTAGCGTCATCTTTATCCCTATCCTTTTCAGCACCTAACAAGGCGGTGATACTATGATCGCCAAACTTCTTGTTATAGTTCAGGAATCCCTGCCACAACCAGGTAAAGGATTTACTCATATCATTTCTTCCGAAGTTTTCATTTCCATTATCATCGAGGAAGCGAGGAGCAAAATAGAATCCCTGGAAGTTAGTCAGCTGTGCATTAAAGCTGGTCGTAAACTTCAGATCTTTCACCATTTGGAAATCTATTTGGTGATTCATCTGCGCTTTCATAGTTTCCCGGGTATTATCTTCCAGCAACGCATTAGCTACAGGATTTCGTTTCGATCTTAAATAACTTGTAAGAGTCCCATCCGGATTATACACCCTCAAGTATGAAGCTCTATCAAACACCGGGCGAAGTGAGTTATTAATGCTCGTGAAATTTCCAAACGACCAGTAGAAAGAAAGATTAGTAGTATACTTAAACTTAGGAGAAACCTGGAACTCTGTATTAATGCGCGACTGAACAGATTTATTCCAAGTATTCAGCGCTATACCTTTGTCATTAATAAAGTTCAAACTTCCATAAAATGTTAGTGCTTTCTGGCCTCCGCTCACGCTCATTTTAATGTCATCCCTGTTGCCACGATTTCC
>JBLNAY010000385.1:0-11092 GCA_050259715.1 Candidatus Dadabacteria bacterium | reverse complement strand
TTTGCTTGTTTACATTCACAGAGATCACTTCTTTTCCTTTATAATATTGCTTAGGAGTGGTGTCGTTTTGAATTAGTGCAGGTCTAACAGGAAGTGTACCATCTTCTTTTGCCTTTGCATATTGCTGAATAGCGCTAAGTACTTTTTCTGCAATCAGCTTCTGATTTTCTTCCTTAGAAATAAACTGCCGGTCCTTGTCATTAGTAAGGAACCCACATTCAAGCATTACTGCCGGACAAACATTTTTATCCAACACCCAAATGCCAACCTTCCGCCTTAATAACACCGGATCTACTGTATATATTGGTTCCAGTTGCTTCCCGAGTATGGATCCGAAAGTTTCACTTTGCAGCTGGAAAGGAGTTTGCTTATTGGAAACATATATCTGCATACCTTCTAACCGGCTGCTGTTATATGCAGAATTCCCACTGTTGTCGGTACCGGGAACATCTGCATTAATATGCAGTGAAATGAAAAGATCTGCGTTGGCTCTTTCAGCTACAGACACTCTTTCCCGCAGGTCTATAATGTCTTTATTGTTCCTTGTCAGGATAACCTTTACATTCTCATTTGGATTTAACTGCTGAATCTTTTTAGAAATAGACAATACAAGATCATCTTCAGTAAGATCATTTATCCGAACTCCATTGGGTGTACCGTTCGGATTAAAACCATGACCTGCATCTACAACAACTGTAAAAGTCTTTTCAAGTTTTATAAATGATAGCTCCTTAGTTCGCAAGGTGAACGCCAACACTAATATCGCAATGATCGGCAATGCTATGATTCGGCTGAAATAACTCAGCTTAGGGTTCTGAATTTTCGTAATCATTTGTAATCTCCTTTTGATTGATGTCTGGAAGAATTGATTGGTGATGGAATGAAATTGTTTCGAATAGGAAGCTTGTAATACCATGGCAGCAAATGCCGCAGCTCCATGCTCACCCACCGCCTTTTGGTCTGCTATAAATTCATGGATCATTTTCAGTTCCTGCCTCATGAGCCAGAAGAACGGGTTGCACCAGAAAAGAATGATCAATACTTCCATCATAATCTTATCGATAGTATGCTTCTCTTTTACGTGCACGAGTTCATGTTCGAATATGCGTTGGCCGTTTTCTGATTGCAGGTCTATAGACTCATTCCAGAAGATATATCGGAAGAATGAAAATGGAGTGCCTGCAACATCTGTATTAATGAACTTCACATTCATGATCACCCTTGCTCCATAACGTTTTGCAATAGAGATAATCTTAACCAGGGATATAATCAATGACAGTAACAGGAATACTGAAATTATTGCATACACAACCAGGGCGATTGTTCCGGGAGTTGCAGCAGAATGTGAGCCGACGGTTACGTCGTCGAGATAACTGTTTGCTGATTCCACTACTTTGAGCAACTGGATCGGTGCTCCTTTTTCTTCCATGCTATGACTGATGGTGATTTGTACCACCGGGATGATTAATGAAAGAATAGCGGCAGACAATAAATAAAAACGGTTCCACTGGTGAAATAACTTATTCCTGAGTGCGAGGTGATAGTACAGGAATAAAAGGCCTGAGCAGGCTATCACCTTCAGGAGGTATGAAGCAACCAACATCATTTCTTTACTTTTTTGAGTTGATGTAATAAGTCTTCCAGTTCATCCAGGCTTAGGGACTTCTCTTTGACCATAAAGGACACCGCCTCACTGAACGATCCTCCGAAATAACCCTTCACCAGGTTTTTTATACTGGACTTTGAATACGCCTCTTTGCTTACGAGTGGATAATATTGGTGCTGCCGGCCAAATACTCTAACCCCAACAAACTCTTTTTCCACCAATATTTTCAAAATGGTAGCGACTGTATTCTGGTGGGCTTTTGGCTCCGGAAGGGCATCCATGATATCACGGATAAATCCCTCGCCTATTTTCCAGACCACCTGCATTACCTGTTCTTCTGCTTTTGTCAATGTTTTCATTTGTGTTCTTTACAACGACTAAGCTATAACTAATATTTTAGTTAAACAACTATTTTTTTAGTTATAGGAGTTACCACACATAGACCTGGAGAAAACATAGGAACAGATAAGGATGTTTTGAACATGGAGAATTGCCTGGAGTCATTAATTTCTCTAAACTTTTAATGAATAACGAAGAAGCCGGGAGCATCTTAACTACCTTATGTATAAGCAGGTGTTAAGGGTTACTTGCTGGTTACTATGCAGCCAGATGCCCGCTACCATTGAGTTTGAACGGCTTTAGAAAGCTATAAAGCCGTTATAAAGCCGTTCAAACTCCATACAAACCCTATGGTAACTCCATACAAGCCCCTTACAAAAACAATAATGGAAAGCAGCTGCTCCTTTGGCTGAAGTGAGGAAGTGTAAACGCAGGTATGGATAAAGTCATAAAACAATATGATGCAGATCAGTTGAAGCACTGTGCCATTAAATACCTTCGTGTCTCCAATGATAAGACGACTGGTGGCCATACTGCTATTGCTAGCCTTTTCGGCACAGACGTTCAGCCAGTCGCTGATCATCCTCAGTTATTACACAAATACTTCTTCTTACGTCAAACAATGTGAAAACAAAGCACGACCAAAGATGCATTGCAACGGAAAGTGCCAGATGATGAAGAAATTGAAAGCAGAAGAAAAAAAGGACCAGCAAAATCCGGAAAGAAAGCTGGAAAATAAACACGAGGTGCTGTCATCCAATAGCTATTTCAATAATTTAATTCAATTACAATTGACACCTGTATCAATCGGTGTTGATTGCTACAACAGGTTAATCGTACAACATAATGAACCAGGTGTGTTTCATCCACCGGCCTTCCTGTAGTCCTGCTACCATTTTTTACTAAACAGTATTCACATAGTAAACCCATTGCTTTACGTATTCTTAATTGAATCTATGTTACGATTTAACAGGTTATTGTTTATTGTTGTTCTATCACTATTCGCATCAACATCATATGGTCAACATGTAGTTCATGGAAAAATTGTTGATGCCAACTCAAAAGAGCCCCTGGCAGGAGCTAGCATTCATTGTACGGATGCGGATTGCAATTGCGGATGTACCACAAATGCACTCGGGGAATTTGTAATGAAATGTTCCGATTGTACTAAGCTCACCATCACTTCTATAGGCTACACACCACAACAAATTAATACATCTACTTCCGGCAATGTTGTCGCTCTTCAACCTTCTACTTCAATAATGCAGTCGTTCGTGATCTCGGCAAACAGGGGAGAAGTTACAAAGAGGTCGGAAGCACCCATCGCTATTTCAACATTGAACGCTGCGACCATACAGGATGCGAAGGCTACCACAGTTGACCAGGTATTGAATAAGGTAAGTGGAGTAAATATGGTGAACCTGGGAAATGAGCAACACGAGATGAGCATTCGCCAGCCAATGACCACCAAAAGCTTATTCCTCTACCTGGAAGATGGTATACCCATTCGTGCCACCGGTTTATATAATCACAATGCCCTGCTGGAGATGAACATGGCTGCCGTGAAATCTATCGAAGTTATCAAAGGTCCTTCATCTTCTCTTTATGGAAGTGAGGCCATTGGCGGAGTAGTAAATTTTATAACAGCTACTCCCACCGGTACACCAGTGCTGAAAATATCTACACAGGCAAATAGTATTGGTTATAAAAGAGGAGATTTCATCAGCAGCGTAAGTAACAACAAATGGGGCTTCGTTCTCGATGGTTATTACGCTGACAAAAGAAACAGCTTTTTAGAATTCACGGATTTTCACAAAGGCATTATTACTGCTAAAGTTGATTATGCTTTTTCTCCCCGGACAACCCTGACAAACGCTGTTACACTGCTGGATTATTATAGCGATATGGCGGGGGGCATAGACAGTATGATGTTCGCAACACATAGCTTTAAAAATCCACAAACATTTACTTACCGTAAAGTGTCGGGTGTGCGCTACCGCTCAACATTGAACCGGAAGTGGAATGATAACAGCAAAAGTTCGTTGACTATTTTATACCGCAACAACACTATTGGTCAGAATCCTAATTACAGGATTAAAGATGATTATCACAGAGCAGGTTCAACTTATATAGGGAATAAGTCGGTGGCGCATGGAGAGATCAACGCTAGCTCATTTGACAGCTATTCGCTTATTGCACAACATCACCAGGATTTCAAATGGAAAAGAGCCGGGCTCACAGCCGGGCTTAATGTAGATCTTAGCCCTTCAACCTATAATGCAAATTATATCCGCATTTCGAAAGACACGATTAACCTGAAATATACCAGCTTTCAAAATACTGATAGTGTACTTACCAATTATGCAACGGACCTGAACAATTATGCAGCTTTCCTGGGCTGCGAAATCAGTCCGGTTGAAAAGATGCGCATTGTTGCTTTAGCCCGTTATGATATTTTTCAATACCGCTTTGATAATCATCTCCAGGTTTCTGCCTTTACAGGTGCACCGGATACAATAAGCATCTTCGGAAGGTTAAGTCCTAAAATCGGTTTCACCTATAATTTTTCGTCACGCACGGGAGTATATGCCAACTACAGTGAAGGCTTTGTACCTCCACAGGTCACAGAGTTATACAATGGTATGAAGGTGCCAAACCTTGAACCCTCTGTCTATTACAACTATGAAGCAGGCGGATGGATGGAGATCATTAAAAATAAACTGTCAGCAGACCTGAGTGCCTATAAACTATTTGGCACTAATGAGATCATATCGGTGAAGCTGGATGATGGTTCATATGCAAACCAGAATGCGGGGCGTACACTCCACAGGGGTATTGAGTTAGGCCTGAACGGCACACCAGCCAACGGCATCACCATTCGTTTCAGCGGGGCCTACAGCAATCACCGGTTCATTAATTACATTGAAAAAGGTTTGAAGTATGATGGTAAAGAAATGGCGAATGCACCACATTGGATTTACAATTCAGAAATTTGGTTCAGGCCTTCCTTTGTGAAAGGCTTGCGTTTAGGTGCCGAGTGGCAGCATGTGGGACAATACTTCGCCGATCCTCAAAACACTGTTAGCTACAGCGGTTATAATGTATTGAACCTTCGTACTGCATACAAGACCGGCGCCTTTGAGGTATGGCTGAACATCTTAAATGCAACTAATAACTACTATTCTTACATTACAACAAAGAGCGCATCAGGTTATAGTTACCAATTGGCTGAGCCCGTTAATGTGAATATTGGAGTATCCTATGACTTTGGAAGATTGTTGAAATGAAATTTATGTATCAGAGGCATAATAACCTGCATGATTTATAATGTATTCAACACATTGACTGTCATACAACAGGCAAAAAAAAGGATCCACGCAGACAATGGGAAGCGAATACCTGATTAAGCACCTTGATGATCACGCATATTGGTATCAGCAGGACCTGAAGTATACCATTCCGGGTGTTGTTTCTTATGTAAAGCGATTGAAATCTTAGTAACTAAAGAGGTTTTATACCGGAGATCTTCCCAGGCAGCACCATCAAGCAGCGCCTGCGTTAGCTCCGCGTCTGCTTTATCGTACATTCTTTTAAGCTCCTCTTCAGAGCATTGATCATAGAAAACCTCCATACCACAATTATTATCCACAATACAGTTCACAAACAACATACCCATTTGAGGTTAAAGAGATTATAATGTTATCAACTGATCTCCAGTTCACATGCAGGTCCCTTATTGTTGCGGTTGAAGTCAGTAGATTAACGCTAATGTTTAAACTGAATTAAATATATGGATTTGAATGGCACCTCAATTTTTTGGATGTGTGATTGTAATTACTATCTTACTCATCAGTACTCATTATCATTGCACTGTCTATCTAATAAATACAGTATGAGAATTTCTTTACTCTTATTTTGTTCTTTGTTGATTCTCCTGGTACAGGCTCAACAGAAAAGGAATTTGCAGCCTTCCGATCTGTACCGACTACATAACATCAGTAGTGTCATCCCTTCCCCAGATGGTAAGTGGATTGCCTATTCTTTAGGTACATACGACTCCACCAAAGACCGTCAAACTACTGATATATGGATGGTAAGCACTGATGGGAAAGAATCTGTTCAACTGACCAACAATCCCGCGGGAGAATCTTCTCCCAAATGGAGTCCTGACGGCCGTTATCTTTCGTTTATATCAGCAAGGAAGAATGGAGATGATAAAGAAGAAGAAGGTGGACAGCTATGGTTACTCGACCGAAGGGGTGGAGAGGGTAAGAAGTTAACCAACATTAAAGGTGAACTACAGGACTATGAATGGAGCCCTAAAAGTGATCAATTGCTTCTTACTATTAAAGAAAAAGATCAGTCCGACACTGCTAAGACAAAGACCCGCACACCTTACGTTATCGACCGTTATCATTTCAAGCAGGATTACCAGGGATACCTTGACAATCGCACCACACACCTTTACCTGTTCAACATAGAAAGCAAGAAATTAGATACACTCACTAAAGGAAATTACAATGAATCAAACGCCAGCTTTAGTCCTGGTGGTCTGCAGATTGCTTTTGAAAGTAACCGCACTACCGACCCTGATCGCAATGATAATACGGATATCTATGTGATGAATGCCAGGCCGGGTGCTGAAATGAAAAAGCTAACTACATGGCCGGGTAGTGACAGTGACCCGCAATGGAGCCCGGATGGTAAGTCCATTGCTTACCTGCAAAGCAGTAGCAACGAGAACTTCACAATGTATGGACAACCCATACTGGCTGTAATGGCTGCTGAAGGAGGAACACCGAAGTTGTTGTCCCAGGCAGTTAACCGGCCGGTGCGCAATCCAAGATGGTCTAAAGATGGGAGTTCTGTTATAGTAATCATGGATGATAACAGGCAGGCGAACCTCGTGTCTTTTAATGTGAACGATGGCAGGAAAACAGATGTATTTGTAGGAGATAAAGCCTTTTCCTCCATTGAGCGCAATGAAGTAAACAATACCTGGACTGCTTTAGTCTCTGATCCACAATTACCGCCAGAGATCTATAGTGTGGACAATGGAAAGCTGTTCCGGATTACTCATGTGCAGGATTCTTTTGTTGCTCCTTTGAAGCTCGCTACAGTGCAAGGGTTTGAATCAAAGAGTAAGGATGGCAATATTGTTTCTAATCTCTTATACCTCCCGGAAGGTGCTACCGCATCTAAACTTCCCCTTATACTATACATCCATGGAGGACCTGTTGGCCAGGATAGTTACCGTTTTGACCTCGACCGTCAGATGTATGCCGCTGCAGGGTATGCAGTGGCTGCTGTAAACTATCGTGGCAGCAGCGGGAGAGGATTAGCATATACGCGATCGATCTATGGTGATTGGGGCAATAAGGAAGTGTTGGATGTAATGGGTGCTGCTGATTACCTGGTTGCTAAAGGCATTGCTGATCCCAACCGTATAGGTATTGCTGGTTGGAGTTATGGTGGAATTACAACCAACTATAGTATTGCTACAAGTCCGCGTTTTAAAGCAGCGGTGAGCGGTGCCGGAAGTGCCCTGCAATTAAGCATGTACGGTGTAGACCAGTATGTAACACAATATGAAACAGAGTTGGGGGCTCCGTGGAAAAACACGAGCAAATGGATTGCACTTTCTTATTCTTTCTTCCATGCCGATCGCATCAAAACTCCTACACTGTTTATGGCCGGGCAGAACGACTTTAATGTTCCTGTTGCCGGTGCAGAACAGATGTACCAGGCATTACGCTCCCAGGGAGTTCCTACCGAACTGGTGATCTACCCGGGTCAGAATCATGGGTTCGCTATTCCATCCTATATCAAAGACCGCTTTGAACGTCATATCAAATGGTTCAATAAATATCTAAACGGGAATTTGTAGAGATGCACACCTGGCCTACAGCATTCGTAGAACTTACGTGCCTGGAGACGGACAGTAGTCCGACACTACGTTGTTTTCTCACCTACAAACCATTGTTCCTTATTTCGGAACAAAACATTGAATGTGGTGAGGGTTCCATAAATACGCGTGATGTATTGTTGAAGATTGACCTTATCTTCATCAGATAACTGCTTGTGTGCATTAATTTGTTGTTCCATCACCCTTAGCCTGTCGCGCAGCATAACTATCTTGTGAAAGAAGTCTTCAATGGGAACTTCTTTAGGTTTAAGGCTTTTATCAAATGGTTGCAGGAGCATCGTTCCTTTTATCCACCGATCACCCAAGGGCACAAGTTCTGATATACCGCCCCAGAGGCGCAGTATCTTTAACAACGACTTCTCTACCTCTGAATGGGTTTCTATTTCCTCTGAAACATTTTCCGGTATGATCTCTTCGAGGTGGGGATCATTTTTATCTACCTCTTTAATGCCGTGATAAATAAATGATATCAGGTAAGTGGCGTAGCGTACACCAACAATTACACCCGGGCCATGTGTTGTATGCTGAAGACGTGTTCCTATTCCAAGCGTTAGTTGTTCCATATGATTCTATTTGTCTATTCAAATATGAAATTAAGGACAGAACAAATAAAATAGAAGTTTATGAACTTGCTATTCTCTTGAAGACAGGGAATTGCTTTATAGAAATTATCTGACCCGTTTACATTTAACCGGAGATCAAAGCTGCTTTCTTTTTTTGTATTCTTCAGCAGCCATCTTAATAAACAGACGGAAATCATATTCCGATGTTCCGGCAGCAATCTCGAAGGGAGGACGGTACATCTGCATGAACTCTGTCAGCTGTGCTCCTTCTAAGCCTGTAAGGCTTTTTACAAGTCCTTTGTTGAACCTCCTGTCTATGAACTTATCTCTTTCTTCATTTTCAAGACGTGCCTGGAAGCGCAACATAGCCTTATTCTTCTTAAACTGGAAAGCACGGATTAGCTGGTCAAGGTCTATACCTGCACCGGCAGGTCCCATAGAGGTTACGTTACTCATATTCAGCCTTTCGTAATTGAATACCCGGGCATAATCCCTGCGGTTCTGCAAGGAATCCTCATAATAGCTCCTGGTACGAATGGTGACCGAAGGCAATACATTCATCCTGACGCGTAATGCAAGATCAAACTGGTTTATGTCTGCAATCTTTAACACCGGGTACTTTGGTGTAGGCTTACCCAGGTAAGAGAACCAAACGGAATCCTTTTCTCCTACATCTAAACTATAGCGGCCGCTGGTATCGGTCATGGTGAGTTTACCATTAGTGGCGAGCACCGTAACCCCTGCAATAGGAACAGTACGTGAGCTATCATAAACATGCCCCTTCACGCGGTATTGAGCAGAAGCTGTTATAGCGGAAAAAGCAGTGAGTACGAATACGCAACTATATAGAATGACGCCTTTCAACAGCAGCAAATAACGAAAGAAATTCTAAAGAGTATGGTAAAACAAACCTGGTTAACATTGATTACCTGAAAATTGCAATTCAGTAAATTAGGAGGAAATCACTGTATTAATTCAACTAAACCTGTAAGAAATGAGAAAGATAGTTTCAGGATTTGCTTCCAGTGTTGACGGTTACATCGAGGGTCCTAACGGTGAATATGACTGGATATTAATAAACAAGGAAATGGATTTCCAGGAACAGATGAAGAGGTATGATACCTTTCTCTACGGAAGACTTACATATGAAAGAACACTTACTATGAAAGGAGCTTTGGCCAGGGGAGCCCGCCATTATGTGTTTTCCCATACCCTGGAAGAAGTTGAAAATCCATTCAAGTTGATCAAGGGTGATTTCAAAGAAAAGATTCTCCATATGAAACAGCAGCCAGGCAAAGACATAGCGGTATTCGGAGGCGCTATCCTACTCGCCTCTCTTCTTGACATACAATTAGTTGATGAATTATCCATTGCTGTTATTCCTGTTCTTTTAGGGAGTGGAAAACCAATGGTGGATATTTTAAATTCCCGTATTCCTCTTAACCTGAGGGAAACAAAAACCTACTCTAATGGCACTGTGCAACTGACCTATGATATTGCTTATCCATGAAACACCAAATTAAACATCATATCACCTGGCGCCATTATACAGTAGGTAAAGGCTTGGCGATTACTTTTGCCGGATGATCACACCAACTGAGATACGTATAGGCAACTATATACAACAGAAGATACATACACGGATTCTCCCGGTCACTGCCACGGCCGCACATTTCCACCTAATCGAAACAGGAGGAGGCAAAGACCTTTACCCGGTAACACTTAAGGCAGATATTTTAGAAAAAGCAAAATTCACAGAGAACAAGGACTATCCTCTACTGCCGGACGCAAGAGAGTTTATCCTGCTTGTGCCCGTACAGGCAAGCTCCAATGTGCAGTTAAGGTGCTACATCAAATCAAATAAAGAATGTTTCGGAAGGGCCTTTGTTAACGACATTCCCGCTTCCAACACCGTTCACCAGTTACATGAATTACAGAACCTGTATTATGGACTCACAGGGGAAGAACTGCCTGTAACATTATAAAGCCCGGCAGACTGATAATCTAAAAGAACCTTTTCGTTCCGGAGATTACCCGATATCCATGTGAAAAGAAGTCATCGACCTTTTTATTGAATTCGTCTTTATACACCAGGGGAGTGGAATGTCCTGAGTTCGGCAATATCCATAAATAGGAATTCGGAATATTGTGTGCTATCAGCATTGTGTGCTCCGGTTTGATCACATCATGATCACCGCCGATCACCAGGGTAGGCACCTTTATCATTTTCAGGTCCTTTAAGGCAATATGAGGCTCCTCCACTAATAGCCGCACCAGCTTCCATCCTGTTTTCTCCATGGCATTACGATTTGTCTTGTTCCTTAAGGTATTATATGGAGGTGTCACCACATCTATTACATCCTGGTAAACAGCAGTAGTATCCGGCCATAGATTTGCTCCCGTTACTGCCAGCTTCTTTACTTTCTCCGGGTGGCGTATGGCTAATAATAGTCCATTAATACCACCGTCACTCCAACCAATGACAAAGGCTGAATCCACCTTCATAGCATTTAGCAACGCGGCATAATCATCTGCCATCATTTCATAACTCAATGAATCACCCGTATCGGCAGATTTACCCTGCGCACGACTGTCAGCAAGAATGACATTGTATTTAGAAGAGAAATACGGTATTTGGTTTACAAAGTTCGAAATGGA
>JBLNAY010000384.1:0-4546 GCA_050259715.1 Candidatus Dadabacteria bacterium | reverse complement strand
AACAGGTAGCTTTCTTTATTTTGCCTTGCCTTCTTTCTTAAAAACCATCCAATCATCACCATAGAGACCAGGTATAGGATGATAATAAGAAAATCTATCAGTTTTAATTTCATTACAGTTAATCTCTTTTCTTTTTCTACCTGGATATTTGAACTTAAAAAATCTATTCACCAATCAATTAGCTCCGTATAGCTTCTCCTTCGCTACATCTTTTTCAAACAAAGTCTTTGGATGATTATAGAACTTTTGGAAGTCAGCTGCCGACACCTGTCCTTTATACGGAGCATAATAGTGCATATGTCCATTTGGCTGTAAACCATAATTTCTCCATACCAATACATAAGAGATCTTATGCGGCTGTAATGCTTTCCATAATATATTTGTCCACCACTGCGGATAAGGAATAGACTCGTATCCTGTCTCTGCCAAAGCAGGTATCTTATTTTTCTCTTTGGCAACTTCCTCGATAACGGACAAACGCTGATCTACAATACTTACAAATTGATTGTCTTTAAGCGGATCACCGAACATGTAGCTATCAAAGCTTACTATATCAACGACATCGTCCCCCGGGTACCTATCCAGGAATTCCTGTTTCCCTTCAAACTGGGCTGTGTTGTATACCAGCAAAAGGTTATGCAAATTCTTTTCATTCCTCAGGTAATCAGCAGTAAACCTCCACAACAATTTAAACTCTGTAGGTGTACATGTGTTTTTGCACCACCAGAACCAATTACCTGTGAATTCATGAAATGGCCGGAACAGCACAGGGATGGCTGTACCATTTTCTGTTTTTAAATCTGAAATAAAAGAGGCAACATTATCCAGCCATCTTTTATAGAGGGCATGTTTAGCACCGCCCGGCAGAATAGCAGGTACCGCACCATGCGTGGTATCCCATGCTGATTCACCCGTTAATGGATTATCAAAATGCCAGCTTATGGTAATTACTCCTCCTCGTTTATAACCTTGCCTGATATATTGCTTCATCTTATCAAAAGGAACACTATCCAGGTTCTCAGGCAAACCATGTTCGATGTTCCCGAGCTCCCATCCATAAACTGCAGGATAGTCCCCAACAAGATCCTTCACATCACTTCTACCCTCCTGGTATTTCCATCCAATGCCATAAGCCATATCATCCTGGTGACCAAACATGATTCCTTTATTGAGCAGTTTTTTTAAGTTCTGATATAAAGCAATTGTTTGAGTAGTTGCTTTTCTGTCCGAAGGCAGATCTTTATACAGGCCTGTTCTCGCTGCTGGTGTGCTTGTATAGGAATACACCAGGTCCCATGTTGATTTATCACTATCAAACACACCATTTAACCCTTGTTCTTCCATAGGAGGATCTCCCATGTATTCATCCCCTTCTTTCCAGAACGTCTGACCTTTAATCGGTCGTGCTGTTCCATTAAATGTCCAGAAATTTAAACCTGCCAATAAGCCATTATTGTATTCACTTTCTTTCCATCTTGAAAAGATGGCAGAGTAATATTGATCTCTTAGAGTTGTTTTTGCATTTACATCAAAAGAATGTTGATCTCTCGGTAAACCAAATTCTTCTAACACTACAGGTTTGTTGAACTGTTTGACTACTTCAATATGTTTATCTATGTAGTCAAGAGTTTTAGAGAGTACCGATGGAAAGTCGGATTGCAGGGTTGCAGGTTTAAACCAACCCCAGTTTTTTGGCCAGATATGGATTGTTGAATAGTCTATGTTCTTATCAGAATGAATGTTTTTGAAAACATCCATGTTCTCTATAGCTATCTCTCCTTCTACACCGGTGGTAACAAGGTGATTTTTATCCCTCTCTTTAATGTGTGCTGCCACTTCCGATATCCATTTCTCATATGCAGGTATTGCAGCAGGTCTCATTGGTCGTGGCTCATTAGCAAGTTCCCAGGCCATAATAGCCGGGTCTTCAGTATACTTTTTACCGTTTACTTTATTAACGCGCGCTAAAACAAAATCCAACTGCTTTAAATAATCCTTCTTACATGCATCACAGGAGTAGAATTTGCTTACATAATCCCTCATTTCATCCCAGTTCAATTTTCTTCTGAAGATGGAGTCTTCAATCAACCCATTCCACCGCAGGTATTGTAAAAAACCACCACTCCATTCCCAATTGTTACTCACAAACAATACAGCTTTCATGTTCCTCTTAGTCATTTCAGAAAGAAGAACGTCTAATCCATCCAGGACAGATGCATTGAACTTCCCCTTCTGAACCTGTAATGCAGGTCTTACACGTTCAACACCGTTTTCAAAACCTTCCCCTTCGGTTGCTGCCAGCACCCTAAGATTCTTTACACCTTTGGAAGCCAGAAAATCCAGTTCCTGTTTTAGACGTTCAATTCCTCTTCTCTTGTTCTTTTCAAGACCCAGCACACTTCCATACCAATAATTAGTACCAATATAATAATAGGGTTGACCATCAAGAAAGAACTGTCCGTGGGATTGCTTTACAAAGCCACTCTGTGCCATGATATTAAAAGAAGCTATTAAGACCAGTCCCAGGAGAATACTTCGTGCTTTCATTCTGATTTATTTATGTGCATACAGCCATTGCCGTTAAAAAAAACTGGTTCGATATCAGGTGATATGAACCAGTTTGTCAACGATTGCTGCTTATGAGAAAAAATTGTCCAATTAATTCAAATCTCCATCATCTACAACTCACTTCTCCGCATCAATAGATTCCGATATTATCTACATAAATCGTAAACGCACCGGAAGAAGAATAGTTTTTGAGATATAAGAAATTCAATGTTCCATCTGGAGAAATCTGGTTTAACGGGATATTGAAGTCAGTCCACTGGCCTTCAACAATAGTCACTGTTTTACCATCCTTTTCATTAAAACCAATATTCACACTCTTTCCGCTACTTCCGGCTCCCCCATAGATTGACAGCTTCAAAGAGGTATATCCTCCCAGAGGATAGTTTCCACCTCCTAGTTGAAGTGGTACGCCCCAGCCTCCATCAGTATAACTAATGGATATTGATTTAGAACCGGATTTTACAGGTGAGGTATTATTAAGGTCTTTGGTACCACCCCAGCCGCCACCAACCCAGCCATTCCAGCTCAATACATCATCATAAAGAATGATTGGAGGAACAGAGGAACCTTTGATAGCAAGATCATTGGATGATTTGACAGAAAGAGTAGAATTCTTCACATTCAAAGTCACCTTTCCCGTAACGGTAGGTCCGGGAACTTTCACAACTAATTGCGTAGCTGATTGACTTACAAATGTTGTAACAGCGCTGCTGGCGCCTACAAAGCCTACACTTGAAACGAGATCAAGGTTGGTACCCGTTATAGTCAGGTTAGCTGAAGTATCTATAGGGTTAGGTGTCATACCGGTAATTGTAGGAAGTACTACATCCAGGTCAACTGATGATGTAGTTTGCACTCCTGAAGCAGCTTCCAGTTTTACTTTACCCTTTGTTGTACTTGCCGGCACCACCACTACTAATTGTGTTGCTGATTGACTGACAAATGTTGTAACCGCAGCGGAAACACTGGTAAAGTATACTTTTTTCACCAGGTCTAAATCGGTTCCTGTTATTGTCAAATTAGTGCCATGCTTTATTGGGTTAGGAGACATGGCTGTATTAACTGGCAGAGTCACATTTAAGGTATCCGTTG
This sequence comes from Candidatus Dadabacteria bacterium, assembly GCA_050259715.1. GTDB lineage: Bacteria > Bacteroidota > Bacteroidia > Chitinophagales > Chitinophagaceae > Flavisolibacter. Next base: position 886 of record JBLNAY010000384.1, on the reverse strand, counting down.
TTTGTACAAAGTTGGAATCTGTCCCGGTGTAATGTAACACCAATGGACCTGTCTGCGCATCATCAGGTACCTTAACCACTATTTGGTTTATTGCCCTGCTAACAAAAGTTGATACTTCTTTACCAAAATTGAACGTGATCTTATCTACCCAGTTGAGATAATTACCTGTGATGGTTACATTACCACCAGGACGTGCATTTTTGGTTATTGTTGCAATTGTAGACAACACCTTAAGGTTAAACTCTGTTTTACTTTTGATATCACCATCAGGAGTTTTAAGAGTTACAATTCCTTTTTCTGCTGTAGTAGGAACAATCAGCTTAAGGAGTTCAGAAGTTGCTACTTTAAAATCCTTCTTGTCTACAGTGGCACCTGTACCGGTAAAAGAGATGGAACTAACCTTATCGAGGTTAACTCCAATAAAGCTTATAGTATCTCCATGTTTGGCACCGGTTGGACCAAAGCTATACAGCTTAACTGTTCCGTCATTTACAGGGTTGTCATTCTTATTGCAGGACAACACCATCCCGACCAACAACAGAAGCTGCAGGGAAATAAGCAGTCGAGAATTAGTTAGTTTGATCATATACTAGATTATAATCTTTAAAATTTATTTGGAAACTTTTGGCACTACTCTCAGGTTGTCAAAAGCTATATCGGCATCCCAGTCGCCGGCAGAGTGACCAGCCAGCAAACGAGACCAATACCCCGCCGGATTAACAACAGGTTTCGGATTGTATTCTGCAAAAACTTCTGTCAATGGAATGACAACTGTTTGCCATTTACCTTTTGTATCAAAAGGAGGCATCCATTTATAACCGTTATTATCCTCTGCGCTTAAGCCTACATTGATCTTTATGACATTACCATTATAGGGCTTGATAGT
>JBLNAY010000383.1:0-20193 GCA_050259715.1 Candidatus Dadabacteria bacterium | reverse complement strand
TGGCTGTTGTACTATGCCCCTCACCTTTGAATACAGAATGTAATCCTTACGTACCAAGGGATGTTGCAGCCTTCAAAAACTCCTGCGAACTGGCGAGGATAGGATTAGCAGTATGGCTGGCGAAACGGGAGGCTTATCCTGCCTTTGAGAATTGGATGTTCACCTTTGAATCGGGCGACAGGTGGCACCCCAAAAGCCTGGAGGAAACAAGGGCTAAAGCTATTGAGTTGGTAGGCCAGGACCAGCTTGATGCTGCATTATCTGACGAATGGATTGGTGAGTATTTACAAACATGTACCCACATCTTTGGACGGACAATGGAGAATGGCAAGGGCGGCATTCCTAAAATAGTGTATGATTCCCACTGGGTGATTCCTGAACCTAATAGCACGGATGAACTAATAAGGATTTTGCAGCAAAGCCTGGGTGTGCCTAAACGATAAAGACTATCAAGTGTATGCCTGCCAGGGCCTCGAGCTCTCATCCCGTATCTTTAACCACTGATGGCAGAAGTAAGTTTAAAAGATCGGTTCTCGGCACTGGGCAACCTGCCCGCGTTTTTTAAACTGGTCTGGAAGACCAGTCCTTCCCTGACCATGGGCACAGCTGTCATTAGAATTGTTCGTTCAGCAATACCGGTGGCGATACTATACATTGGTAAGCTGATCATCGACCAGGTGGTTTTAATGACTCACGATGCTGCCGGTTCTCACACTTACCTATGGCAACTCGTTGCAGCTGAATTCGGACTCGCTATCCTTTCTGATGCTCTTGGCAGGGCAAGTACTTTGATCGACAGCCTGTTGGGAGACCTGTTTTCGAACTATACTTCAATCAAAATAATGGAGCATGCTGCTACCCTTGACCTGGAGCAGTTTGAAGATTCAGCTTTCTATGATAAACTCGAAAGGGCAAGGCAGCAAACTATTGGCCGCACCATTTTATTATCACAGTTATTGGGACAGGTACAGGATCTGATCACTATGGGGTTCCTCGCTGCAGGATTGATAGTTTTCAATCCATGGTTGATAATACTGTTGTTTGTTGCCGTGCTGCCTGCCTTTATGGGAGAATCCTATTTTAATGACAGGAACTATTCCCTGAGCCGAAGGCAAACACCCGAAAGAAGGGAGTTGGACTACTTGCGATATACCGGTGCCAGCGATGAGACAGCAAAAGAAGTGAAGATCTTTAATCTTTCAGGTTTCCTCACTGACCGCTTCAGGCAATTATCAGGGAAGTTTTACCAGGACAATCGGAAGTTAGCAATTAAAAGATCTGTTTGGGGAACAGCTTTTTCACTTTTCGGCACACTCGGTTATTATGGCGCCTATGTTTATATTATTTCAAAAACCATCCAGGGACGGATCTCCATTGGGGACCTCACTTTTCTTGCCGGTTCCTTCCGCCAGTTGAGAACCTTACTGGATTCTGTACTCTCAAGATTTACATCAGTTTCACAAGGGGCTATTTACCTGAAAGACTTCTTTGACTTCTTTGAAATCAAACCGGTTATTACAACTCCGGTGCACCCCCTTCCCTTTCCAAAACCTATAATACATGGATTCACTTTTGAGAATGTTGGCTTTAAATACACGAATTCAGAAACCTGGGCTAACCGCAACCTGAACTTCTTTCTTGCTGCCGGTGAAAAGCTTGCGCTGGTAGGCGAAAATGGCGCAGGCAAAACAACCCTTGTAAAACTGCTCGCCCGGTTATATGATCCTACGGAAGGCAGGATCTTGCTGGATGGTCATGATTTAAAGGAATATGATCTCACCGATCTACGGAAGAACATAGGCGTGATCTTCCAGGATTATATCCGTTACCAGATGACTGTTTCACAAAATATAGCAGTAGGTAACATTGACGAAAAAGAGAACAAGGACCTGATCATCAACTCCGCCCGCAAAAGTATGGCAGATGCACTGGTGCAACGACTTCCCGGTAATTACGACCAGGCGTTAGGTAAACGCTTTAACCAGGGTGTGGAATTATCAGGCGGAGAATGGCAAAAGATTGCACTGGCACGTGCCTATATGAAAGAGGCGCAACTACTGATATTAGATGAACCTACTTCTGCCCTGGATGCCCGTGCGGAGTATGAAGTTTTCCAGCGCTTTGCTGAACTGACTCAGGGCAAAACTGCTGTATTAATCTCCCACCGGTTCTCTACCGTAAGAATGGCAGACCGGATACTGGTGTTAGATAAAGGAGAACTATTGGAGATCGGTAGTCATGAGGAGTTACTAAAGAAAGAGGGACGCTATGCGGAGTTGTTTAAACTACAGGCAATGGGATACCAGTAGAGAGGTTAGGGGTTTGGTGTTAGGGTTAGAGTAAAAAAAGGCAAGGTAAACACCCCGCCCGCATTTTTTCAAACTCTCTTAATGACTGCATGAGAGAACAAAATTATAGCTATAGCATTACTCGGCTACTGATCCTTGTGACTCCAAAGTATTGAATTTCAATGATTTTTTTCAGGAAGGTTACTAACGAGAATCATTAATAGAATGAGTGAGGGAATAGTGATTTGAATGAGTGATGAGTGGAGTGAGTGGTGAATAGTCAATAGAATGAATGAGTAATGAGTAATCAGTGATGAGTGGAGTGAATAGTGAATAGCCAATATTTTGATATTAGGAGCCGCTACGTCAAGAGGTTTTAGATATCATTCCAATATGCAATCGAAGCTATTCCCCTGTATGTCAAATCAAATCTGCCACCTGTATCTTTTCCAGGTAGGGCTTGAGTTGCTCTACAGAGGTAAAGGGCCGGTAGCGCACTTCTGTATGTTGATGATGGTAGAAAGCTTCTATATATAAACGCCCGAACTGGTAGAGAACTACATCAAAGTCTCCTTCTGTTCTGCCATCAATGGGCACTGCGTTGCAAATTAATTGAGCCTGCTCGGCTTCGTCCATGGTTATGAATTCAAAAACAGTCATACTGGAAAGTTTAATTCTGTTTTTACTTATTTAAGTCTTCGTTTCCGGCAAATTTCACCTGGAGGGATACGCCTAAACAGCGGCTAACAAAGGAATGGGACCTGGGCGTAAAAGTATTATCTAATGATGGAAAATGCAAGCCTGTCTTCAAGAAAATGCTGCAACTTTACAATAACGTGACTTAACCATATAACTGAACAGTGTATTCGAAATCACACATATGGACACCTTTTATTGAAATAGAAAAGCCGCTTAAAGCGGCTTTCTAGTTTACAAAGTTCAGGATCCTGATTCATATAATGACAAGCACTTCAGCACATTAACAGTTCCGGCTAGATGCTTTCCATGAGTATTGGATGATTTCTCTAAAAGTAATTATTCCACCATTTGCAGAAGATGACTTACATCAGGCGCTACATAACACCTCCATTGGATCGCACATGCAGTTGATATGCGGTTGACATGCAATTGATACGCAGTTGATACGCAGTTAACTGTGTGTCAACTGCATGTTAATTCCGTATCAACTGCATATCAACAGTGTACCAGATCCATACAAGACCCTTAAGCCGGTTGTATAATAGTGTTAAAAGCTATATAGCCATTGCAGGCAGTTTAACTTTGCGTGCCATGGGAAGAGTTGTTCCGTTAGCATTATTGATGATGATGACTTTAACCGTATGGTCACAGAATACATTAACAGTGCAGGTGAAAAGTGATGAGTCGAAAGAACCTTTAGCAGGTGCTTCCGTGAACATTCCTTCATTACATAAGGGGGGCGCCACCGACAGTTCCGGAACAATCCGTTTTACAGGCCTGCCGGATGGAACCCTGGCGGTGGATATATCCTATATTGGATACAGTCCGCTAAGAAAATCGATTTCACTTCCGTTGTTAGATAACCTGCTGGTGATAGAGTTACAGCAGGAGAATGATGAGGAAAATCCGGAAGTGGTGGTGACGGCAACCCGTACGGAACGTTCCATTAAAAATACACCTACTAGGGTGGAGGTGATTGCCGGTGGTGAGATGACGGAGAATGCAAGTATGCGTCCCGGTGAAATCCGTATGTTGTTAAACGAAACAACAGGTATAATAACCCAGCCTACTTCGGGAGTTAGCAACACGGCAAATTTGCGTATACAGGAGTTGGACGGCCGATATACCCAAATATTGAGGGATGGCTTTCCGCTGTATTCCGGCTTGTCTGAAGGATTAAGCCTGGTGCAAATAGCGCCCCTGGACCTGAAACAAGTAGAGATCATCAAGGGGTCCTCATCGACACTCTATGGTGGAGGTGCCATCGCCGGCCTCGTGAACCTTGTGAGTAAAACTCCCGCGGATAAGAGAGAAATAAGCTTATTGGCTAACGGAACTTCAACAAATGGTTTGGATCTCAGCGGCTTCTACAGTGAGAAGTACGGTAAAGTTGGCCTGACGCTTTTCACTGCCAGTAATAGCAGTAAGCCTTATGATGCCGGCAATGGACTTTCAGCCATACCCAAGTTCAACCGGTACACTTTAACTCCCCGCCTGTTTATTTACGGAAAGAACACAGATGTAAATGTCGGCGTGAGCTATATTACAGAACATCGCCTTGGGGGCAATATGGATTATCTTCAACATGGCGGCACCGGTTACTTTGAACAGAACAATTCAGACAGGTTTACTACCCAGGTAAGCATCCATCACCGGCTGGGAGAAAGTTCCTCAATGACCTTCAGGAATAGTTATAGTCATTTCAATCGCACCATTGACATTCCGGCTTACCGGTTTGAAGGACTGCAGCAAGCGTCTTTTTCAGAGATCAGCTGGAACTCGGGGATAGAAAAGACCACCTGGGTTGCAGGACTTAACTTTTATACAGATCATTTTGCTGAGCGGCTTCACTCCACTATTGCACCCCGTGACTATACCTATAACACCATGGGAGGATTTGTTCAAAGTACCTATACTGCAGGATCTTTATTAGATGTTGAAACGGGTTTACGCGGGGATTACACCAGTCCTTTCGGCTTCATTCTTTTACCCCGTGTTTCATTCCTTTTCCATTTGCCGGGAGGGTTAACATCAAGAATAGGGGGAGGTTTAGGGTATAAACTGCCCACCATATTTACTGAAGAAAGTGAAGAAAGGCAGTTCCGGAATATTCTGCCTGTTAATACACGACAGGCAGAATATGAAAGATCTGCAGGTGCCAATGTGGATCTTACCTGGCGCAAATCATTTGATGATCTGAAAATCACCCTAAATCCTTTATTGTTTTACACCCGGATAAACCATCCTTTGGTAATGGATACAAATGCAACCGGTATGGGCAATTTTGTAAATGCAAAGGGATATACCGATTCAAAGGGATTAGACGTGAGCTTTAAGGTTTTATATCAAAGACTTATTTTCTTTACCGGCTACTCCTACACCATTGCAAAGAACCATTTTTCAGGTACGACTTCCACCTATCCTCTTGCACCTAAAGATCGTTTGCACCTGGACCTTGCTTATGAAAAAGAAGGGAAGCTTCGCGTTGCATTCGAGTCTTATTATACTGGATGGCAGGAGCTGAGTGATGGGTCCAGCGGGCGTCCTTACTGGCTGATAGGTGCCCTGGTTGAAAAAAGCTGGAAGAAGTTCTCCCTCTTTATTAATGGTGAGAATTTAAATAATGTAAGGCAAACTAACTGGGGTTCCATTTACACCGGCAGCATTAATGAACCGGATTTCAAAGATGTTTACGCTCCCCTCGAAGGCAGAACTATCAATGGTGGAATTAAGGTGAAGTTGTAATCCAACGCCTGTAAGAAACACGAAACAGCCAGGTATATAATGTGAAACAGTGCAAGGGAACTCTCTCAGAAAAAGCCGGTACAAGCAAGAAAAAAGCGAGGTAGAAACCCCGCTGCTATACTAAAACTTGCGAAAAATTAATAATCAACAAAGAATTAAAAAAAAGGCAAGGTAAAGACCTCGCCTCGTTGTTTCTTTCCGACCACACTCTACGAGAGTGAAGAAGCTGTAAAGTAAATCACGCAGCTATGCTTTCCGAAAAAAGGGGATTAGAATTTGATTAGAAATGTATTAATGACGGAAAATCCCGGCAAAACTCTTTAACTGTTTGGGAAAGCATCTTCTTGCAGGCTAAGTAAAAATCATTATCTTAATAGCACCAAACGATTCGAGAATGCCAATCTACATGGATGTACACATTGTGCCGGGTGTAAAATCGCGCAATGTTGCTGAAGCCCACCGCCAGGACCTTTTTCATGAACGAGAGTTCGGTTGTAAATGCATGACCTATTGGATTGATGAGATAAGGGAAAGTATCTTTTGCCTTATTGAAGCACCGGATAAGGAATCTGTTGAAGAAATGCACAGAACCGCTCATGGACTCGTTCCAAACAAGGTTATAGAGGTGAACACCAATCTTGTCGAGTCCTTCCTGGGAAGGATTTACGACCCGGAAGAAGCTGAGATAACCGGCGATGGACTTAAAGTATTTAATGATCCTTCTTTCCGCGTATTAGTAGTCACAAAAACAGAGGATCCTGTTTTACTTCAATATAAATACGGTACCGAGAAAGCCCATCAACTACTGGATCAATTAAAGGAAACAATTCGCAGGAATATCGCCAAATATGGTGGTGGCGAAGTGGAACAGGGCGGGATGGGGTTTATTATTTCTTTTGCTTCAGCGGCAAAGGCAGTCTCTTGTGCCCTTGACATTCAAAAAGAAACACCAAATGAGCTGGCAGATGCAGTAGGCTTCCGCATTGGTATTAATGCCGGGGAGCCGGTTGAGAAGAGTAACAAACTGTTTGGAGATACAGTTCAAAAGGCATCTAATATGTGCGCCATTTGCAAGTATTTCCAGGTAGCACTTTCTTCATCCGTTCGGGAGTTGGTGGCAAAAGATCATTTAACCTATAATGGCACTGAATTCATGGTTTTGTCGCCGCAGGATGAAGCCCTGTTGGAATTGCTGTTCAACACGCTGGAAGAAAACTGGCAGGATCCGGAGTTTGACATGGATGATTATTGCCAGGGGGTGGCCATGAGTAAATCGCAGTTATATAGGAAAACAATAGCATTGACTGGTATGTCACCTAACCAGTTGCTTAAAGAATTCAGGCTGGAAAAAGCAAAGGAAATGATGTGCAAACAATGCTATAACATAGCGCAGGTAACTTTTGATTCAGGGTTTACCAGTCCTTCTTATTTCACTAAATGCTTTAAAAAGAAGTATGGATTGTTGCCTAATACTTATATGGAGCTATTACACTAAGCTGTAGCCGGGCAGGTGAAATAATTTTACCACTTTTTGAATCATTTGTATCATACACATTTCCATTTAATGAATGATTTGTTATATAGGTAGGGGCATTCGTGAGTCTACCTTTAGGTCATCTTATCACTTTAAAAATTGAAACAATGAAAACGATGACCAACAAATGCAATCTGATTATTGCTATTATGCTATTCACCGGTACGTCTGCCATTGCACAGGCTTCATCCACCGGTAACGAAATCACTCCTAAAGCTTCAGAACTTAAAACTTACGTCATTGAAAGGGATATTCCCGGTGCCGGTAAGTTAACCCCCGAACAGTTGAAAGGTATTTCTCAAAAATCCTGTTTAGTACTCACAGAAATGGGACCGCAGATTCAATGGCTTCACAGTTATGTTACAGGCGACAAGATCTTTTGCGTTTACAAAGCTGCCAGTGAAGAATTGGTGAGAGAACATGCTAAGAAAGGTGGATTCCCCGCTAATAACATCTACCAGGTGGCTGAAGTCATAAGCCCTGCTACTGCTAAATAACACCAGTCCTTTAACCAGGTCCGGATCTTCTCTACTTTTTAATTTAAAAAAACCAACGATGAAACAGTCTAATCATGGCGCAGAGCGCCTTAACGGGAAACTTATGTCCATACTACGGGCATTATACAGCGAATCTTGCTATTTACTTATTCCTTCTTTTCTTATTGTTACTGCACTTTTAATGGAGGGATGCCAGAAGCAGGATTCCTTCAGCAGCGAACCACAGTTACCTTCGGTGACCAGTGCAGCTATGATGCAATCAAATCCTATCTACAGGTATCAGGGCTTACCTGAGCAAACCACATGGGAGTTGCAACAGGCAAGGGCTGCCTCTTCGAAATACCAGAACTTTGATAATGCTGTGAAAGATGGGTATACAGATATAAACGTGATTGTACCTGAAATGGGGTACCATTACTTAAGGTCTGATATACTGGACCTGTCATTTGATTATACAAAGCCGGAGATATTGGTATATAATAAAACAGCAAAGGGAACAATGGAATTGGTTGCAGTGGAATATGCGGTTCCTATTGCCCTTTCTCCTACAACTGCCCCGGCAGGATTCACGGGAAATGCTGATGTGTGGGATCGAAACACTTACTTTGGATTATGGCTACTTCATGCCTGGGTATGGTCCTATAATCCCTCCGGTGTTTTTAATTCTACCAACCCTATGGTGCACGTAGATTAAGACAGTTATTCACGGATTTTATGCAACGGCTGCCTCTTATAGCGGGGTAGTCGTTGTTTTTTAATAGTTGGCTAGAGCCAGAAGTTTATTAAGGTCCTTAATGATTATTTTCCTTCCTTTTGTTTCAACAATACCTTCTTCTTTAAAGTCCTTTAATATGCGGACGATGTTTTCCCTTGCGGTACCAACCAGATTAGCGAGGTCTTCCCTGGAAAGGTTAATGACCACTTCCATCCCGGGAACAAAATCTTCTTTGTATTTCTCCCTCATGAGCACCAGTTGCATAGCGAAACGTTCCCTTACATTTCGCTGCGCAAATAAAGCAAGGCTATTTGTGAAGACAGAAAACTCATGGCTTAGGGTCTTCAGCAGCCGTTGAGCCAGTTCTTTTGAGCTGCTTAGTACATTTAAGAAATCCTCTTTAGGAATAAAAGCAATGCGGGTATCTTCTAGAGCAGCGGCTGAATCAGAATACCTTTCTTCAGCCAGCAAGGCGTGGTAGCCAATCATTTCCCCGGTGTTAGCGACATAAAGTATCTGCTCCTGTACATCCTTATCAACTTTATATTTTTTAACCTTTCCATTTACGATCAGGAAAATTCCCGTAGGGAATGACCCTTCCCTAAAGATGACTTGCCCTTTGGTAAAAATTTCCTCGTGCATATGGGCTGTTAATCTCGTAAGATCTTCCTGCGGTAGATCCTGGAGAACAGAACTGGTTTTCATGTCCCATTTATCAATAGGAAAGATGCCTTTTAAGCTCATATACGTTCAAAATTAGCTATTAAGAGGAACAGAATTAAAACTATGGAAATAGCTTTAGGGGAGGCAGCTTAATTTATATAGCTAATCATTGCAGCCATTCAAGTTATCGGAAACTCTTTTCCAGGTATATATTTCTATTTTCCCGAGCGAATTAATTGTAAAACACCATTAATGAAAGTCAATGGGTGCACTGGATTCCCCGGAACATACAAATCAACGGGATACCTTTCCAGGAAGCTCCTGTCAAGAGCAGGACTGCCTGCAAATATGCCACCACTGATCGCATCGGTACCGGTAAGAATAATGATTTTAGGATCGGGTACTGCATCATAACAGATCTGGAGGGGTTCGGCCATATTTGCTGTAATAGGCCCGGTGATCACTATTCCATCTGCATGACGTGGAGAAGCCACGAATTCAATACCAAAACGGCCCATATCAAAGTTCACATTACTGCAGGCATTCAATTCCAATTCGTTGCTGTTGTCTCCACCTGCACAGACTTGTCTTAGCTTCAGTGAACCACTGAAATATTCACTAATCTCCTTACGAATAAGGGTTGGATTGAATTCAACTGGTTCATTTACTCCCTCAGCGATAATAAGCCTGTTCCTGTCATTAGTGGCTATCTTGTAATCAGTGGTGAACGCTATTTTAGCCGGTAAAGCAAATGCGCACTCACCGCAAAAAGTACATCGACCAAGGTCAATGCTCACCGGATTTATTGAAATAGCATTTGTAGGACAGACATCACGCAATGCTTCTTCATCAACTGGTTCATTGGAGATTACAGGTCTGCCGCGGAAAATACCCGGCACGTCTGCCGTAGTTACATCAGGTATATATTGCTTGCCCTGCCGAAATAATATTTTAACGTTGTCGAACATCTTTAATTAGTTTTTACAGATCATGTCCACAATAGGACAGGTCAAAGCTTTTGTTACAAATAGGGAAATCAGATATTTCGTTATTTCTTACTGCAAGTGCCAGCGCCAACCAGTTATGGAAGGAGGGATCCTTGATCTTGTAATGCAATAGTTCTGCATTACTATCTGTAATGGCGCAATGACATATTTCACCTCTCCATCCTTCTACTAAAGAAATAGCAAAATGATCAGGTTTTGGTTTAGGCAGATCGACAGCACTTTCCTGGTGTCCAGGCACCTTTTGCAATAAACGGCGGATATATAGAACCGAGTGATCAATTTCTTTCTTTCGGAGCATTGCCCTTGCATAAACATCACCTTGTTGTTCCAATATGGGTATATAAGGAATGTCGCTATACAGGTCATGCGGGTGAGAAGAACGTATATCCCTGTTGATTCCCACCATTCGGGCAGCCATGCCTACCGTTCCTATTGAACTTGCCTGCTCATAAGTGACCACACCTGTTTTTTCAAGGCGGGCAAGAGCACTCGGGAGGTTGAATAACTCAGTACTTATATCAGTAAAGTCCGATACATAAGCATCTAGTAAAGTAGTAAGTTGTTGTGCCAGTTCATCAGAAAATCGGTAGTTGCATTTACCGGCTCTTATTAATCCTTTCGCGAGGCGGTTGCCACACCACTTTTGAAAGAAGTTGATAAGTGGGGTTCTTAGACGACCGTAGACAGAGCTACCTAATTGATAACCTATATCTGTACACATGGCGCTCAGGTCACCTGTATGTATGGCAATGCGCTCCAGTTCGATAGCTAATGTGCGTACAAATTGCAATTCCAGGCTTGCAGTATAATGGCACAGGCTCTCCCAAAGATTTACAAATGCTGTTGAATGGGCTGCTACGCTGTCACCGGCAATACTTTCAGCAAGTATGTTTCTTTGAAGTAGCTTTTTTCTTTGAAGAAATAGTTCTTCAACGCCTCTATGCTGGTAACCTAACTGGATTTCAAGATGTAATATCTGTTCACCATTGCAGATAAAACGAAAGTGCCCGGGCTCAATTACACCTGCATGTATGGGTCCAACTCCCACCAGGTGCAGTTCTTCACTGTCAACTTTAAAGAATGGATAATTGGCTATGGACTTGTTTTGGTCATCGCGGGTATAAGAATATCTTACCGGCTTAAGCCATGGATGGTCAGTATATTTAAGTCCAAAATTTTCATTCAGTTCACGTTCGAACTTCTCAAATGCGAGATTTTGATTTGTGAAGGATGATAGTTTCTGCTTCTTATCAACAAAGCTGGAAGAAACATAAATCGATTGTTCTTTGTCATTAGCAATACAGCAAACCAGATTCACTTTATCATTATTCTCGTATCCGTAATAGTTCACACAGTGATTAGTTGGTTGTTTCAGTAGGGAAACATTTTCCTCAAGGAAAGAAGGATATTCCAGTACTGGGATATCAGCCAGAGGAACGGATTTATTATTCTTAAGAACAGCGTATTTCATGCTAATGTGGTAAGTTTTTAATAGCATCCTGGATCATCATTACAAAAGTTGCTGGCGGGTTAATACCCAGGTAGATCACCAATCCAATTAAAATAAATTGTGACAGTGATTCAGAAGGCCGGATCTTTTCCAAATGGCTATCATTAAAATCAACTGGTGGAGAGAAGATAAGTTTAAACATATTCTTTCCAAAGGCCCATATAATCATCGTAAGCAACACAAGTACGATGATCAGCACAGGCAGGTAATTGCTTTCAAAAAGAGAACGGAATACGAAGAATTCACTTATAAATAATCCGGACGGAGGCATGGCAGTTACAATGAAGAATGACAGCAACATCACTATAGCTCCTGTAAGATTGTATTTAAAATAGTTGCCTACATCATAAATGCTCTTGCTCTGGTAAGTACGATATACCTGGCCCATTTGAAAAAACAATCCACTTTTTGCAAACGCATGTAAGATGATATGAAGGATAGCTGCATAATAACCAATACCACCTCCTACTATACCCAGCATTACAATGCCCATGTGTTCAATGCTCGAATAGGCAAACATTCGTTTAATGTTCTTCACTTTAGTCATATATACGGTAGCAACAAAGATTGAAAGGAGGGCTGCAATTAATATGATATGATTGGCCCAGTTATGCAACGAAGTATGCGATATAGCTATATAAAAACGAAAGATAGCAACAAATCCCATGTTCATAAGTACACTCGACAGGATAGCACCAGCTGGAGATGGTGCCTTGTCTTTTGCATCTATACCTGCAGTATACATGGGTACCAACCCGAGTTTAGCAGTGAACCCTGTGAAAATAAATATAAATGCCAGTCGCATCCAGAACTGGTTAAGGGTGGCCGCCTTATTGAAAACATTATTATAGGAAAGATCGGATGTGCCGGCCAACTGGCAAGCAAAGCTTAAGAATAGTATACCAATAAACACCAGGGTAATACTTATCGCACACACAAAAACATATTTCCATGTTCCTTCCAGTGAACGGTTGTTTCGCCTATGATAAATGAGAGCAGAAGCACTAAGTGTACTTAGTTCTACAAATATCCAGGTAACGGCAATATGGTTTGAAAGGTAAACAGCACTGATGGCCGTTAACAGCAGCACCATTGATGAAAAGTAAATACCGGTGTGTCTGGGTACATCTTCCTTTGACTGCAGATATTTATAACTATGATACATAGCAGGAATGCTGATAATAGTAAGTGTTGCAAGCATCAATACCGCTAGGGAATCTGCAGTGAAGTAAACAAGTGATGTAACGTTTGGGTGGAGAAATTCATAAAGAGTAAAACTGCATTGTAAAAGCAGGTACAATATCACAAGACTGTAATTCAGAATCTTGTTCCTATTAAAGAATAACCAGCCACTGATAATAAAAGAAGTGATTAGGTATATGCCCATCATCTGTAAGGATTGGATTTTAGTCTTTTAGGTTTTTTAATTGGTTAACGTCAACATCATTGAGCACATCACCTATCTTATTGACGAAGATTCCAAGTAGGAATACGCTTGCGAAGATGTCCAGCAACACACCAAGGTTAACCAGCATTGGCATCTCCGTACCTACCGCAAGGGATAGGATAAACACTCCATTTTCAATCACAAGATATCCCATCACGTGGGTGATGATTTTATTGCGCGTCACAATGATGTATAATCCTGTGAACAGCGTGGAGAGTGCAACAATGAAATAAATTTTACTGATGTGAGTATCAGACATTGCATTCGACAAGATGAAAGTGACAATGACAATGAGTGTGATCACAATCAGTGAAATAAAGTTCGGCAGGTAAGGCTCTGCATCTCTTGTGATCTCATTTCGTTTAATCACATAATTTAAAAACATAGGTATAGCTATTGCTTTTATTACTATCGTTTCCAGCAATACAAAGGCAAGGTTAATAGTGTTAATGTTAATGAGTTCAATGAAGGCAATACCAAACAGCAATATCCCCTGAGCCACAAGGATCTTGATATAGGTGCTCAGCCGGTAAGCAATACCTAGGTAGAGTAGTGAAATGGTAAATATGATCAGTAATACGTTTGTCATAAACTTGTGAACAGGGTTTTCATTTAAATAATCCTTCCTAAATACAGCAATACTCCGAAAAAGATCAGGAGAGATACTGATGAAAGAGCCAGGATATATTGTGGATTATGATTCATACGAAATCTTGCAGTGAAGGATTCGAGTAAGCCAATGATGATCGTAAATAGTCCTTGTGCAACAAAGAATATCGGTATTGAAATATACAGGGGCGCAACTCCCATAAACAGGTTGGCAATGAGCGCACCGTACATGGAAAACTTCAGGTTACTGGTGTACATGATAAGGCCAAGGTCAAAACCACTATTATCCAACACCATCACCTCGTGTACCATTGTAAGCTCAAGGTGTGTCTTCGGATCATCAAATGGCATACGGCTGTTTTCAATCATTGTGATCATCAGCAATACAAAAGTGGCAAGCACTCCGATCACATAAGAGATTGAAGAACCAAAATGGAGTAAAGAAAAGATGTCATGAAATGAATAATGACCGGTAAGTAAAGCGAAGGAGCCCATCAGAATAAAGAAGGCCGGTTCGGCAAACATGGAATACAATGCTTCCCTGCTTGCACCCATTCCCTCAAAGCTGCTACCAGTATCGAGGGCAGATATAATCATAAAGAACTTACCTACTCCCAGCACGTATGCGAAGAAGATGAAATCACCGTCAAAAGAGATCAAACCTTTATACTGCCCAAAGGGAATCAGTAATATCGCCATAACAACTGAAGAAAAATATATGGAAGGTGCCACCTGGAAAATAAGGCTGGTGGTATGACTGTAAACAGCACCTTTTTTAAATAGTCTTATTATATCCCTCATGCTTTGGATAATATCCGGTCCGTTCCTTCCCGAAGAAAGACTCTTTGTCCGGTTGATGATTCCGGGGAAAACCAGGCTGACAAGAAATATTAATGCTAAACTGATCATCGCTACAACTGGTTAATAAATTGAATGAATAATTTAATCGAATGGTAAAGGAGCGGAATTGCCAATACCAGGAAAATGAACACCATTCCATAGAATACATATAATTGTGCGTTGCCATTCTGAAGAAATGTAAAGCGGTTGAGAAATCGTTTAAATGCTTTCAAAGGATTATCAATAAGCCACTCTTCTGTTCTATCATAAGGATGTGTTTCCTGTCCTCCCGAGGTAGGAAAGATGCCTGTTATCGGTATTTTATTTTTATGTATAGACAATATAGCTTCACTAAGCTTACGATAGGTTCTTACAAATGAACTCGCCGTATACTGCATCTGAACTCCTGTTGATGGGTATCCGCAACCCCAGGTAACTCTTACCGGTTGTGAACTATTTTTTGTTACACGTTTACGGATGATAAATACAAAAGCTGACAGCAGAATGAATCCAAAGGAGCCATACCCAACATAAGTAAGCTTATTGGTGAATGTTGATAATTGCACACCTGCATTTACATCGCTGATTAAAAACAACTTTACAGGTGCTGCCAATAAGTGCATGAATACTGCCGGGAATACTCCTATTGCTATCATCAGCACGGATGCTGCATACATTGGAAATAGTTTTCCAAAAGATGCTTCTTTTACAGGGTGCAAATAATTGCTCCTTGAGCTGCCAAGAAAAACAACTCCGAAAGCTTTTGTAAAACATAAAAGAGCTAGTCCACCAACGAGCGCTAGTCCAAACAAAGAAGTTGCTATAGTAACAAGGAACCTTATGTCAGGACTCTGTAGACCAGAAAGCATAGAGTTGTAAACCAGGAATTCAGATATAAATCCATTGAAAGGGGGTAAGCCACAAATGGCAATTGAAGAAATTAGAAATAAAAACATTGTCTGTGGCATTGCTTTTGAAAGTCCTCCTAACTTCTCCACGTTCATGGTATGTGCCGATTGATAAACATTACCCGCACCGTAAAAGAGTACCGACTTAAATAATGAATGATTTAATGTGTGTAATAAGGCTCCTGCAAATCCAAACAGTTGCAAAGCAATACTAGAGTTACCAATGCCAATGCATCCTAGGCCGATGCCTATTCCTATAATGCCAATGTTTTCTATACTGTGATAGGCAAGCAGTCTTTTAAGATTATGTTGCACTATGGCCAGCATTACTCCATAGATGGCTGATATCAATGACATAAATAAAATGATATAGCCAATGATGGTGTAGTCAGTATTGATCAACAGGATCATTCTTAAAATTCCATAGATGCCTATCTTGATGATAACACCGGATAACACACCGGAGAAATGTGCAGGAGCAGCGGGATGTGCATAAGGTAACCATGTATGGAAGGGAACAAAGCCGGCCTTAATTGAAAAGCCAATTAAAAAACAAAGAAACAAGGCTATAGAAGTAAAAGTTTTCGCTCCGGCAGCAAATTCGTGAATGGCTTTAAAATCAAAAGAGTTCATCTTAATAGCTACCCAAATTGATCCAAGGGTCAGGAACAGCACGCAAACATGTGACTGGATCAAAAAGTTCAGAGCTGCTCTTATTGTTTTCTTCTTCTGGTGTTCAAAAATGATGAGAATAAAACTCCCTACAGTCATTAGTTCCCAGGCGATTAAAAGGGCAAGAGTATTTTGCAGAGAACATATAGCAGTCAAGGCGGTGAATACAACCAGGTAAGTAACCCAGTGCAATGATAATGTTGCCGGTTGCACCTGGTATTGCTCCAGGTATTTCCTGCCATAGAGAACTCCCGTAATAAAGGTGAAGTTGATAGTTAAAAGGAACCACGCCGAAAGCGAATCTAATTGTACCGGGATAGGTCCTGTAGTATAAGATCCTGCAAAAGTTTGTTGAAAGTTACTTCCTGACAATGCCTTAAAAGCCGGCACAGAACTTAAAATGGCCATAACACATATAGCAGCAACAGCAACTATTCCTTTCCAGTAACTACCTACCAACGGAATGACGAAAGCCGCAATAATGAAAACCAATATAAAAGCTGTGATGAACAACATTATATGAAGTTTAATAAGGTGCAGGGGGAAACAATTATTTTACAAAACAATCCATAAAAAATGTATCGCTGTGTTTGACCGTTTTGAATAAACCTGAAATAATTCATAGAATTCAGTCTGTCGACAATTCGGTTAATGAACACTATTGAAAAGAAATCAGTGTAGTACGAAGAATGTTTTCTTACAACAGGGAAGATCTCACCGACTGAAATCTCCTTATATTTCTTATTCTCCACTAATGATAAAGCTATATCTGTCATTGAGGAACAAACAAGAGCAATAATCATAACAAAAAGAAAATTGAATTTAACTCTATAACGGGCAGGCACAAGAGGAAGCACTATAAGGCTGCTGATTGGTATTATCAAGGATAAGGTTAGCAATAACTTAATCTCCATACTGGATCTGTTGCAGTATCATTGTTCAATAAAAATTACTCAATGGAAGAATATTCTCTGATTCCTCCTTCTTGCATCTCAATATCTACACCTTCAGTTAAGAGTAGGCTTGTTGAAGACAAGAAACATCTCGCAGTTAAGGGAGTGAAATTACTCAGGACCTTGCGGTCAGAATTGATATGTAAAGATACTTATAGATCGGCCTGGAACCTGTACATCTTTATCACCGTAAAATGTGAGTTTTGTCAATTTGGAGGTATTTGTCTTCATTCTATTAAGCTAAAAAGTTAAGCCAGGGAATAGTTGCACAGCAGGTGAGTAGAAGGAAGAAAAAAAATAGTGACAATTATCAATTTCGCTATGGGATATTCAAAAAATAGATTACTTTAATTCTGCTAATTAATAGTAACACCATAACCCGACACCTTAAAACAGAGATCATGAACCCCCTCGAAACCCCAACACATATATTCACCTCCTATATAGGAGTTTCTCATATTTGCTTTTCTCATGAAGATTCCAGGATTACTCTCCTGGGATGTTATGGCGAACTGGTAACTGGCGAAATGAAAACTATTGAAATTGAGACCAACTTTGATACATTGTATGAACTTCTTACCAGTATTGAAGAACAGGCTGACGATGCCATGGAAGCAATGGCAAACAGGCTGATGGAACCTCGAAGTGATAATGAGATCCTTGACCTCGTAGACGCCGGTGGCCTGCATTTTAATGATCACATATTTGCGCTGATGCGAATACATGAAGAGGAGGATGGTTATCATTCAACGCAACCTGAAAACATAACTTACGTCCTCAATGCATACATAGACAGGAAGAAGCTACTGCCGGAGTTCATTTCTACAAGCCTTCCTTCAGGTGTACAGAATTTCCTTCTTTACTGCAACAGGTTACTGGCCATACGCTATCGTTTTTACCTTGTGTTCCGCAAAACAATGAACCGCCTGATGGCCTTATCAGTCGCTAATCTCACCGACCCTGTCATCTATACAATGGCACGAACACAATACAAGGTTTTAAAACGGACAAGATTTTAAACCCGTAAATCTTCTTTCTGCTGATTTACATCTCCTCTGATCAAAAAAGGATTCAGTAACCTTGCCGGACAATCTATTTCCATCTGTTAAGAAGGATAAATAATGAAAAAGTTGATCTTTAATCTAGTTTAATATCATAAGAATAACCATGACCCATTTCCAAGTCCGCACTTTACATAAAACGGTGACGGTACTGCTAACCAGTTTATTCCTGTTCCAGTTCACCTCAGTGGCGCAATCGGAAAAATCTCCCGGAGATTTTAAGAAGGTTGATACAGAACCATTTGCCGATGCCACCCATCACTGGTATGATATAGCAGATAAGGACATGATAGTGCACCCGGTATCTAACCAGCCGAGATATAAACCAACAGAACTCGAAAACATTGGTGATAATATTCTCTTGTATCAAAAAAATAACGGAGGTTGGCCAAAGAACTACGACATGCTGGCTATACTTACCACAGAGCAGAAGGATAGTTTACTCAGTTCAAAGAAAACGTTGAACACCACCTTTGATAATGGCACCACCTATACACAGGTGACAGCCCTGGCAAAGATATTTACCGTCAGCGGGCAGGAAAAATATAGAGAAGGTGCATTGAAAGGACTGGACTTCATCCTTGCTGCTCAATATGCGAACGGGGGATGGCCTCAATACTTCCCGCTGGAAAACAACTACAGTCGCTATATAACCTTTAATGATGGTGCCTTTGAAGGTATTATGCAACTGTTGAAGGATGTAATTGACCGTAAACCTCAATATGGTTTTGTAGATAAGAACCGTTTACAAAAACTACAGGCAGCGTTTAATAAGGGTCTTGACTGCATAGTGAAGACACAGATAAAAGACAATGGTAAACTTACCGCGTGGTGCCAACAATATGATGAAGTGCATCTTCAGCCGGCATGGGCAAGAAAGTTTGAGCCACCATCCATATGTAATGGGGAGAGCAGTAATCTCGTTTTATTCCTTATGAGTCTCCATCAGCCTTCACCCGCTATCATCAATGCTGTTCAAAATGCAGTAGCCTGGTTTGAAGAGTCTAAAATATTAAATACACGAGTGAAGGTGATTCCCGCTCCGCGAACTCAATTCCCTTTCCGGGTTTCTTCTACCGATCGTGTTGTCGTGAATGATCCTTCTGCTCGCCCCATATGGACTCGTTACTATGAACTGGAAACACATAGGCCTTTGTTCTGCAACAGGGACAGCAAAGTAGTATACTCTCTTGCTGAAGTGGACCGAGAACGCCGTGATGGCTATTCGTGGTACACCTATGCTCCACAATCTGTTTTAGATAAATACCCCAAATGGCAGAAGAAATGGGCACCGGCTTATAATGTTCTGAAGCACTCCTGATTTTAATCAGAAGGCAACTTTGTTACAGCGCCACTTTTCTTTGTCAGCCATTCCTTCGGCTTTTTGTCACAGTTGAAACAGAACCTCACCTTCTGGTGAAGGCCACTCCTTTCTATATCAATATACTCAGGCAGCCAGGCTGAATTGATATCGGAGGTGAGCAATTCAACACTAAGGTTTTTTATTTCGCCAAGATCAATTCCTTCAAGGTGAACATATGTCATGCTATCTCTTTCCAGCGCGCCAGCCAGGCTACTGTCATAAGGCAGACTTTCCAGCTTAGCTCCTGATGCACCGGTGAGGGTAAACAGCACTTTCACATCCGTTCCGGCCATCTGCACATCAGCCGTTTTAATGGATAATTTATAACGTGGCATTGGTGAAACTGTGAATGGATTATACCCATTCCTGGCAATCTCGTACACTTCATTATAGGGAGCTGAAGACACAAGTTCCCTGAGCTTTCTTACATCCGGTGGATCAATGAAAATGCCATCAATGTAAGCATCCAGGTACTTGCGCATGGATTCCTCCAGGTTAAGCACCCAGGTGTAAACTAATGAAAAGCACGGAGGTTCGTTGTTATCCCTGCAATCCTGTGCCTCTGTGACATTCTTAAAAACTCCCGGTTTGCTGAGGAACGTTGTAATGCCATCAGCATAAGAGAAATTTTTCAGTCCTGCTTTTTTAAAGATCTCCTGTACTTCCGAGGGAGGAGTATTGG
>JBLNAY010000382.1:0-2850 GCA_050259715.1 Candidatus Dadabacteria bacterium | reverse complement strand
GTTTCGCACTGGCTGGCAAAGCTTATATGGGTGTGGGCCGTAATCTTGCCTATAAAAAGAGATTATTTGAAAACGCCGGCGGATTTTCCTCCATCAGCCATGTAGCGGGGGGAGATGATGATCTGTTCATTAATAAAGTCGCGACTCAAACGAATACGGCAATCGTAATTGATCCGGAGGCCTTCACCTACTCTGAACCAAAAAGAACATGGAAAGAATGGAGAAATCAAAAGAAGCGGCATTATTCAGTTTCCAAGTTTTACAGGAGCACTCACAAGATTTTACTTGGCCTGTATTCAGGTTCACATTTCCTTTTCTATGCTTTATTTATATTCTGCCTGGTTATATGTGATCCCCGAGTGGTGATGATTGTTTATTTGATCCGGATGTTTATACAGGCAATTACCTGGAGCAAATCAATGAAACTATTGAAAGAAGAAGACCTGTTTCCCTACTTTATTTTATGGGATGTATTTCTATTTGTTTACTACATAGTTTTTGCTCCTTCTTTGGTAAAGAAGCCTTCTCAATCCTGGAACTGAATTTTCATTGCTAGCGTAAAACAACTGTAATATCCCCTACAGATTGCCTGTAGTTATTAGACTTTAAACCTGATTTAATATAATCAAACGGTGTATACCAGGTGAAGGTGGCTGTGCCAACACTCTTAAGTTTCCCCTCGTTGTTCTTATCCTCAAACCCATAATAATTCACGGCCATGCTGCCTATTGATTTCAACTTTTCTTTGACTGCTTTATTTTCATATGACCGGTAATAGTCCAACAGGTACATGCCAATCATCTTTAACTTACCCTGCATAGCCTTTTCATCAAACCGTGAATAGTAATCAAAATCGAGGTGGCCGATTGACTTTACTTTACCTCTTTTAGCCTCATCTTCCTGTGGACCATAATAAGTAAAATAAGCAGAACCTATGCTTTTTACTTTTCCCTTAAAATAAACATCTGATTCATCACCATAATATTCCACCCGACCCATAAAGGGTTGCAGGTTTGGCGCATAATAGTTCCCCCTGTCTGATAACAGTTCTGTTCCCCATTCCATTAATCTGCCATCCGGCGCTATCCTGATTAAAACATCCTGGTCAGTACTTACAGTAAAAAAAGTAAGGTTATAGCCATCGAGGAAGCTAACCTGTTTTAGCTTCTGTGAATACAAGCTGCAGCTATAAAAGAAGAAAATCAACACAGGCAATAATCTCTTCATACAGTGTTTTTCTGTCATTAAAATTACGCAAATAACAGTCATGCCAAGTGGACATATAGCTCATTAGTGGTAGAATTTTAACTACAAATTTCCTTTAATAACAGGAGAACCCAGAAGTTGTAGTTTCGCTTCACTTATTTAATCCTGCATGGATATACTACTTAAATACTTTTCTGAATTTAGTGATACACAGTTGCAGCAATTTAAAGCCCTCGAGCCTCTTTACAAAGACTGGAACAGCAAGATCAATGTGATATCCAGGAAAGACATTGACAGTCTATATGAAAAACACGTGCTGCACTCCCTGGCAATTGCGGCTGCTTTCGATTTCCCTGCAGGGTTAGAGATTCTTGATATTGGCACAGGAGGTGGCTTCCCCGGAGTTCCTCTTGCTATTTTTTTTCCTAAAGTGAAGTTTCATCTTGTAGACAGTATTGGGAAGAAATTGAAGATCATCGGAGAAGTAAAGAACGCTTTAAACTTAACTAACATTACCACTGAACATACAAGAGTAGAAGAAATCAAAAACCGGAAGTTTGATTTCGTGGTTAGCCGTGCGGTAGCTCCTTTAAAGGATTTATGGAAGTGGAGCCTGCCTTTACTAAAGAATTCCAGGTTTACTACATTGACAGAAGACGGTAAACAAATTTTCAGATCAGGGCTGATTTGCCTCAAAGGTGGAGACCTTAGGCAAGAGATCAACGATAGCCATTTAAAACCGAAGATGATTGAAATAAGTAAGATGTTTGATGAGGAGTATTTTAAAGAGAAGTATTTGCTTTACACCACCGTACCGCATTGAATAATATCCCGGTAAGTATTCCGGTTATTCAATCATAGCTGCGGACACATACCGTATCACTAATCCATCATTCACAGTCTGCCCTGATCACTCATCATTCATCACTCATCCTCTCACCAATTCAGCTCCAGCCGGTTATTTCTCCTGTCCATATCTGCCATGCGGTAAGAGGGATCAATTTCAACTACTTTGATGTCGGTAAGTTTTTTGGTTGTGGATATTTCGTAAGTAGGATGCGTCCATCGCCATTCTTCATAAACTTTCCTGGGTGATTGTCCCGCTTCGGCAGGCTTTTCGCCGTACATCAGCGACATTGGAATGTAATGCCATTCACTGGTGCCATCTTTAAATGTGATCTTCACATCAATAGGCATAGGGATCATTCCAATATCCTTTAATCTCACGTTAGTTACACCATTTGCTACCCATAAACTATCAATACCATAGTCTATCGTTTTAGTGGAGTTTACCCAATATTCTTTGTACCAGCCCAACTTCATTCCACTTACCTTTTCAGCTATCCGGATGAAGTCATTGGCATTTGGATGTTTGAACCTCCATACGCGGTAATATTCCAACAGGATCTTATCGCGAACCTCCGCTCCTACTATATATCCGAGTTGTTCCATAAAAACGCTCCCTTTTGAGTAAGCTGCTTCACTATAAGCATAGTTGGTGTTATAATGATCGGCATGAGTACTCATGGGCTCTTCCCTGCCACTTCGTGCCAGGGCAAAATAACCCTTGTAAATATTTTGGTGCAATGCCGGCGGGGCCAGTGCTTCTGAATCAGACTTACGTAATGCTGCAGGATTATTCAC
>JBLNAY010000381.1:0-2995 GCA_050259715.1 Candidatus Dadabacteria bacterium | reverse complement strand
AAAAATACATGAAGTAGAGAGAAGGAATAAACCAGATAATTAAATCTAGTTCTTTCTAAAACGGTACACCTTTACAGCTCCGTTTCCGACTTTGTAAGACCCCTTCTGTTCTCTTGTCTCCGGAGCCTCTTGTACTGTTACAGGGTAGGAATTAACCACTGTCTGGTTTAACTGTTGAATAGCATTCTGTGCGCTTTCATCTTCCATTTCCACAAACCCGAAACCTCTTGATAATCCATTGAAAGCATCTTTAACGATCTCAGCTGTTTTAACCTCACCAAATGGAGTAAATAATTCCTTCAGTTGCTCATCATCAATAGTACTATCCAGGTTTGAAATATAAATGTTCATACGATGTATTTAGTTGTTTACAATAATTGAGATGAATGCAGAAGTAAAGAAGGGAGAGAAATTCAATACTGGTGCGAGGCGCTCAAAATTTTCGCCTTAAAGGTAGTTCATTTTAGCTGTTTTAAAGCTTTGATGACTGGACATTAACATTACCAGGCAACCATCTGCCTAAAAAAAATAACCCCCGTTACAATCTAACGAGGGTTGAAAATATTTAATAGAAATCAGTTTCTTACATTTTCGAAAGGATGCGCAATTGCCGGAATCTTAAGCCCTATAAGTTTATTGATACTTTTCAGGTTTCCCATTTCTTCCTTTCCATCACAGAAAGAGATTGCAATTCCACTCGCACCTGCTCTACCTGTGCGACCTATTCGATGTACATAAGTTTCAGGCACATCAGGCAAATCAAAGTTGATGACATGATCTAATGCATCCACATCAATTCCCCTGGCAGCAATATCTGTTGCAACTAACACCTTCAGTTTGCCACGCTTAAAATTAGCAAGAGCATTTTGTCTCGCTGTTTGTGACTTATTCCCGTGGATGGCATCTGCCTGGATACTTGCTTTCTTCAGTTCTTTCGCAATCTTGTCAGCACCGTGTTTGGTACGCGTAAATACAAGTGTTCGTGCTATTCGCTTTTCGTTAAGCAAATGCACCAACAAAGATTGTTTTTGCTGCTTTTGTATGAAGTAAACCGATTGATCAATCCTTTCGGCAGTTGATGAAGCAGGAGTAACTTCTACAGTGACCGGTGACTGTAACATAGACGCAACTAATTGTGCAATCTGTGGTGGCATGGTTGCAGAAAATAACATAGTTTGTCTTCTTGCAGGCAATGCCTTTACAATTTTCTTTACATCGTTTATAAAGCCCATGTCAAGCATACGGTCTGCTTCATCAAGCACAAAGATGTCAAGATAATCCAGGTGTACATATCCCTGGTTCATCAGGTCGAGTAATCTGCCGGGAGTTGCAATCAGCACGTCAACACCATTGCGTAGTGAAACGGTTTGTGAATATTGCGATACTCCTCCAAAAATGACTTCCTGGTTAACATTGGTGTACTTTCCATAGGTCTGGAAACTTTCATGAATTTGTACCGCGAGCTCCCGTGTGGGGGTTAATATTAAAGCCCGTGTATGTTTATACCCTTTACCTTGTTCACGATTCAGCAATTGTAATATAGGTAATGCAAATGCAGCTGTTTTACCTGTACCTGTTTGTGCAAGACCAAGAATATCTTTTCCCTGTAATGCGGGAGGAATAGCTTCCGATTGTATCGGTGTGGGTATCGTATACCCTTCTTTTTGTAGCGCTTTTAATAAAGGCGCTATCAAACCTAGTTGTTCAAATAACATTTAATAATATAGTTTTCTTTCAAAATAGCTCTGGTGAGCATTGGTCTTATTAGAAGGACCAGATGAGCTTCTTTTACGGAATGGGGAAGAAATTTATCTAAGTCGATTATAAGAGGTGGTGAAGATAATATTTATTTACCAAAGATTATGGTAAAGTAATTTAACGATAGTGCAAATGCTTCTTTATTCAGAATAAGTACAGTGAAGCAGGATGGTATTTAAATTAAAAGACCTCCTTAAAGGAGGTCTTTACTATAAGGTTTACCACCTGTTCTTTTTATATCCACCGCCACTATTATCATTTTTAAAAGAACTGCTGCGTGCAGGTCTTTCTTCTCTTGGACGGGCTTCTGTCACTTTTAAATTTCTGCCATCGACAAGGCTATTGTCCAATTCGGCAATTGCTTTTTTTGCGGCTTCATCATCTCCTAATTCTACAAAACCGAATCCCCTGGATACGCCGGTAAATTTGTCTGTAATGACTTTAGCAGAAGATACTTCTCCGTAAGGAGTGAAAAATCCTTTTAAGTCTTCATCTTTAACGTTGAAGCTTAAATTAGATACATAAATGTTCATACTTGAAGATTGAATAATAAATAGATCTGAGATGGCAAGAAGTAAGAAATAACTACGATGCGGTGAGCAGGATAATTAATGATTACTGATGCGAGGCTCAAATTGACATAGTGAAGATACCCTTTATTTCCATCTTTTTCCGCCAAATTATTGATAAAGCTGTTCCATTCAACTTAGCAAAAATGAACTGTAAGAAGGAACATACGCTGGTAGAAAGAATAAATCCTGCTTTCATTTTTTAAAGTTATCTTGTTAGTAAGTGAATAAAACTTCTATGATTTATAAAAAATACCTTGTGAGAGAAGGAGATAGTTTCGAGGCAGAATACTTTCCCCAGATAGTTGATGACCTTGACCTGATTATTAATTCTTTGGCTGAAACTTCTTTCACCCAAAGCTCTGAGATGCTTATTACATACTGTAAGTTCAACATAATAGATAGGGAATGTGCAAATGCAAATCCCGGCTTCGCTAATAAACTAACCAGTAACATCTTACCTGTTGACAACCTGAAACAAATGTTTGCTTCCTGCAGTAGTAATACCTTCTTTCGAAGTCAATTGGAAGACTTTATACGCTCCAACTTAACTCCTGCAATTTAATTTTCTGTCTGCAAAACTTACAAGTATTGCATTAGCCATTCCTTAGCTTCCTTATCGTCGGAAAAAGAGCGCATGGGAATAGGTGCTGGTTTCAGTTTAAACA
>JBLNAY010000380.1:0-12024 GCA_050259715.1 Candidatus Dadabacteria bacterium | reverse complement strand
TCAAAAGCTTCAGGTGCAATTCCTTGTTTATGAGCACGACTTATTAAAACATCAATTAATTGCCTCATTTTCATGTCATCCTCAGTCTCAATATTCAAAAGGAACTCCTTCTTATTGAGA
Source organism: Candidatus Dadabacteria bacterium (assembly GCA_050259715.1). GTDB lineage: Bacteria > Bacteroidota > Bacteroidia > Chitinophagales > Chitinophagaceae > Flavisolibacter. The sequence continues at coordinate 11,904 of JBLNAY010000380.1, read as the reverse complement.
TCAATCTGTACAGGTGAATTCTTGAAGTCAAAACGATTGGTGATCTCTTTGCGGGTGACGTTTACAGCATTGTCTAATGCCTGGGGATCTACTTTACTTACGAAATCAAAGGAAGGCATGTCGTAATTATTTTTCTTTCGCACAAAAATAAAGCTTACAGACATGCGTAAGCTTTATTCAGGTATGTATATTAAAATAAAATGCATTAAAGAATTAATCAAGGAATATCTATTCAATGGTTTCCATTACTTCATTAATTACTTCAACTTTTCCTTGGGGGAGTAGTAGCTTAACATTTTTGAAAGAAATGCCCTTTGATTTTTTCGCCTGGTAACCTTTTTCTGCTGATATAACCACATTATTGAAATTAATCCTCTCTACAGGCATTTCAGGTAAACCAATAATTGAAATAGCTGTTTCGGCACCCCTGCAGGCTGTACGACAGTTTCCATTTTAAAGGGGGCAGATTTCAGATATGACTCTTCAGATTTGATTTGCGCGTACCCAATTACACACCAAAGGAGAACAATTGAGAAGATTAGAATGAATTTGTTCATAATGTAATGACCTTTAAAGGTCTGTAATAGGTCTATACTTAGGAACTAAAGCTTTCATTACAACCCAGGCAATCAGGTAAGCTACCGCACAAATAGCAAACATGATCGTATATCCGGTTTGGATATGTCCTAATGATTTATAGTAGTCAAATAACGCACCACCTAACTTTGAAATTAACACTCCTCCAATTCCGCCTGCCATACCACCAATCCCGGTAACGGATGCAACAGCCTTCCTCGGAAACATATCCGAAACTGTAGTAAATATATTTGCTGACCATGCCTGGTGTGCCGATGCTCCGATTCCTATAAGTATTACCGGGATCCAAAAAGTAGCTGCGCCCAAAGGTTGGGCTAGTAATACTACTAAAGGAAACAATGCAATTATTAACATTGCTTTCATCCTACCATCATAAGGATTATATCCCTTACGTATAAAGTAAACAGGAAACCAGCCGCCTCCGATACTACCAAACATGGTCATACTATAAAGAACGGCCAGAGGCAACATAATTGCTGTTCCGTCCATCCCATACTGTGCGTCCAGGTATTTAGGCAACCAAAACAAAAAGAACCACCACACACCATCTGTCATGAACTTACCAAAAAAGAAAGCCCACGTCTGGCGATATCCGAGAAGTTTAAACCATGGAACTTTTTCTTTTGATCCTGGTTGTTCATCCGCTGCAATGGTATCTTTCGCATCACTGTTGATGTATTCATATTCACTTTGAGATAATCGCTTCTGATTAACAGGTTTATTATACAACCAGATCCAGAAGAACATCCATAGAAAGCCAATAATCCCTATTATAAGGAACGCACTCTGCCATCCCCAATTCAAAGCGATCCAGGGTACTGTAAGAGGAGCAAGGATTGCACCCACATTTGATCCTGAATTGAATATGCCTGTTGCGAATGATCTTTCTCTTTTCGGGAAGTATTCTGCAGTTGCTTTAATAGCTGCGGGAAAGTTGCCGGATTCACCTATAGCAAGTACAGCCCTTGAAATCATAAAACCCAGAACAGATACTGGGATTATAATTCCTATTACACCGAAAATATGAGAGAAGAAAGTTCCAACAGGTATAGAAAAGGCATGCATAACAGCTCCTAACGACCATATGATAATGGCTAAGATGAACCCTGCTTTCGTACCTAGTTTATCAACAATGCGACCAGCAAATAACATCGCAATTGCATAAACAAACTGAAATGCCGCTGTAATGTTTGCATAATCAGTATTACTCCAACCGAACTCCTTTGATAAACTAGGAGCGAGAAGGCTTAATACCTGCCTGTCAAGGTAGTTTACAGTTGTTGCAAAAAATAAAAGAGCACAGATCGTCCAGCGAAATTTTCCTATTGCTTGAATATTTGCACTAAGAGTTGTATTCGGGGTCTTTGGTTGGATACTAGTTGCCATTCATTGGTAGTTTATAAAAGCAATCGTTTAATTTCCTTTTACTTGTTTAAGTAAATCTAAAGTCTTTATTGCTGCCGTTTTGATTCCTTCATAATCTTTACTTTCCAGTAACGATTTTGTAATGAGTTTACTCCCCATACCAACAGCGCACACCCCTGCTTTAAACCACCCCCTTAGGTTTTCAATCTCTGCTTCCACTCCACCTGTTGGCATAAACAAAAGGTTTGGGAAAATCTCTTTTATTGCACCTAAAAAGGAAGGTCCTAATATATTACCTGGAAAAAGCTTTACAAGTTTTGCACCTAGCTGTTCTGCCTTAATAATTTCTGAAGGAGTCATACAACCAGGCACCCATAGCATATTATTTTTTTCAGCTACATTAATTGCATCTTCAACTAAGCCTGGACTAATAATATAATCGGTTCCTGCATCAATGAACGCGCGTGCTGATTCAGCATTTTTAATTGTACCTACCCCCAAATACATACCATTAAGTTCTGAGTCACATACCTTTCTTAGCTCCTTAAAATTTTTAAGTGCAGCCTCTCCCCTGTTGGTATATTCAACTGAACGAATGCCCGCAGCGTATAAAGCCTTTAACACCTCAATACTAACTTCTGCATCTTTATTATAAAATAGTGGTAACACCCCTTGTTCAGGGATTAATTGCAATATTGAACTTTTCTTGTCCATAATTCTGTGACTTTAAAGTTTTACTTTAATAACTATTTTTTTTATTGGTCCCTGTCCAATCATAGGAGCATGTACATCTTCCGGGAAAAAAATTGCGAACTGTCCTTCCTTCAAATCAAAGTAGGTGTCAGGTTTATCATTATAAAAAATCACATCTTTTTCTACATTGTATTCCCCTTTTGGTTCAGATGATTTACTCCTGGGTTTCCATCCTAATTTCTCATTACCTGCAATACACACCTGGATATCAATGTAGTTGTTATGTGCTTCAAATTTAGCATCACTTACCTGTACTCCATCTTTATAAGAAACTGATGCATGAATATCAGTGCCAACAATAGGGTATTTGCCAACCTCAATGGTTTTTAAATCCTGAGTCTTTAGGAATTCAAAAGCCTTTTCAAATCTTTTGTGAAGTGATACATAATTATCTGAGTTGGTTAAGATATCTAAGATCATAAGAAGATCATTGTATGGTGAAACAAAAGAAGATTCGCCTAAAGGCGAATCTTCATGAAATTATCTTTGGACGCGTCCGGAAGCATCACCTTTCATCAGGTCCTTAACTTCACTTAGCGTTGCATGATTTAAGTCTCCGGGAATAGTATGTTTCAGTGCTGAAGCCGCAACACCAAATTCGGCTGCATCTTTCATTGGTAAACCTGTGACTAACCCATAGATGAAACCACTGGCGAAAGAATCTCCACTTCCAACTCTGTCAACAATTCTTACATCATACTTGCGGGTATGATAAAATTCTTTGCCATCATATACTAAAGCACTCCAGCCATTGTCAGAGGCACTATAGCTTTCTCTTAAAGTAGAAGCGATGAACTTAAATCCAAACTTCTCTTTCATTTGGGAGAAAATGCTTTTATAGCCTTCAAGGTTTAATTCACCCTTGGTAATATCAGTTCCTTCAGGTTTAAATCCAAGCGTAGTTTCAGCATCTTCTTCATTACCGATACAAACATCCACATACTGGCACAACCTCGTCATAACTTCTTTGGCTTTCTCTTTAGACCAGAGCTTTTTCCTATAATTAAGATCAATACTGGTTGTCAGACCTTTAGCTTTAGCTGCTTTTAAAGCGGCTTCGGTCAATGCTGCCGTCTTATCACTTAAAGCAGGAGTAATTCCGGTAGTATGGAACCACTCAGCACCTTGAAATATTTTATCGAAATCAAATTCACTCACATCTACATCAGCAATAGAAGCACCTGCACGATCATAAATAACCTGAGAAGCACGCATAGCGGCACCTGTTTCAAGAAAATAAATTCCTAATCTTTTACCCCCACGTGCAATGTATTGTGTATCAACTCCATAGCGACGAAGGTGATTAATTGCAGATTGACCAATCGCATTTTCAGGAACCTTGGTAACAAATGTTCCGTCTAATCCATAATTGCAAAGGGCTACCGCAACATTCGCCTCGCCTCCCCCATAAGTCACATCAAATGTATCCGCCTGAACAAACCTTTTAAAATCAGGAGTTGACAATCTCAACATAATTTCTCCGAGCGTTACAACTTTTTTTGGCATTTTAGTTCTGTCTTTTAATGATTAAATAATTTCCGATTCATCTATAGCGGTACGTTAGCTGTCTTATGTTCTTCAACAGCCTTCCAGTTGAAGTAGTTACTTGCGTTATTGTAACAAATGTTCTGGATCACTTTTCCTGTCCATGGAATATCTGCAGGTAATTCACCATTTTCTATTTCTTCACCAAATAGGTTACAAACAATTCTACGGAAGTATTCATGGCGTGGATACGAAAGGAAACTCCTACTATCTGTGAGCATCCCAACAAACCTGCTAAATAATCCCATATTGGATAAAGCATTAATCTGCTTTGTCATTCCATCCTTCTGATCCAGGAACCACCATGCAGAACCAAACTGAATTTTACCTGGAAATGTTCCATCATTAAAATTGCCTATCATGGTGGCCATTAATTCATTATCAGCTGGATTTAAGTTATATAGAATTGTTTTTGTCAGCTGATTGTTAGCGTCTAACCTATTTAAGAATTTAGATATTGTCCTTCCCTGTGAGAAGTCTCCAATACTGTCCCATCCAGTATCCGGACCTAATTGCCTCAACATCCGGGAGTTGTTATTTCTAAGAGCTCCCAGGTGATATTGCTGAACCCAGCCTTTTTCCCAATCCCATATGGCGAAGATTTCCAACATTGCTGATTTGAACATAACATTATCTTCCAGGGACAATTCCTTACCAGATCTGATTTTAGAAAATGCAACATCTATTTCTGCATCGGTGTAATCTTCAACATAGATTTGTTCAAGGCCATGGTCAGATACCGAACATCCCATGGTCGCAAAAAAATCATGGCGGGCTTTCAGTGCGTCCAAATATTCTTTAAATGTTGAAATATTTGTATTGGCTACTTCTTCCAGCTTTCCAATATAAATATTGAAAGCTGCAGCGTCATCAACATTCATCGCCTTGTCAGGCCGGAAAGCAGGATAAATTTGAGTATCAAATGGATTGTCTTTAATCTTCTGATGGTGTTCTAATGTATCAATAGGATCGTCAGTTGTACATACAACTTTCACATTCATCTTACCAAGAAGATTTCTTACTGAATATTCAGGGGTTTGAAGTTTTGCCGAACACTCCTGGTAAATCTCATCCGCTGTATCAGCATTTAAAATTTTATGGATTCCAAAATACCTTTGCAGCTCCAGGTGAGTCCAATGATATAGCGGATTTCTTAAAGTATAAGGAACTGTTTCAGCCCATTTCTTAAATTTTTCCTGGTCCGGTTTATCCCCGGTGCAATAACTTTCCGGAACACCATTGGTCCGCATAGCTCTCCACTTATAGTGATCACCGTATAACCAAATCTGAGTCAGATTCTCGAACTGAGTATCATTAGCAATTTGATCGGGTGGAAGATGACAATGGTAGTCAATGATCGGCATCTGCTTGGCATATTCGTGATAGAGTTGTTGAGCAGTTGCGTTGCTTAATAGAAAGTTTTCATCAAGAAACTTCTTCATACAGAGTGCTTTTTATGTTCTTCCACAGATAAGGCCGGGTAAAAGGTTTTATCTGCATCTATTTATTATAATGAAACTCCACGTTTCCATGGAATAAAATCATCCTGGTTTAATAGAACAGCCTTCGGTGTAACTTCTCCACTAGCTGCTTTTATACAATATTCTAATATCTCCTCTCCCATTTGTTCTATATTCTTTTCACCCTCAACAATAGGTCCTGTATCAATATCTATGATATCTCCCATCCTCCTGGTCAGTTTTGAATTCGTTGATATTTTGATTGTTGGACAAACAGGATTTCCTGTTGGTGTACCAAGACCTGTTGTAAAAAGGATTAAAGTAGCTCCCGAAGCAGCTTTACCTGTTGTGGCCTCCACATCATTGCCCGGAGTACACACAAGATTCAATCCAGGCTTAGTTACAGGTTCTGTATAATCCAGTACATCAACAACAGGAGAAGTACCCCCCTTTCTTGCTGCACCTGCACTTTTTATTGCATCTGTTATCAAGCCATCCTTTATATTTCCCGGAGATGGATTCATATGAAATCCTGAACCTACCCTTGTGACAATCTCTTCATAGCTTTTCATTAAATGCATGAACTTTCTTGCTATAGGTTCATTCACCGACCGATCAACTAATTCCTGTTCAACTCCACATAATTCAGGAAATTCCGCTAATAATACTTTAGCACCCAACGCAACCAGTAAATCCGAACAATAACCAACAGCAGGATTGGCTGAAATGCCACTGAACCCATCGCTGCCTCCACATTTAACTCCAACACTTAACTTATCAAGAGTGGCAGGTTCACGCTGCAGCTTATTAATTTCAACTAAACCTTCAAATGTCTTCTTGATAGCTTCCGCAACCATTTGTTCTTCACTTTGTGATTGCTGTTGTTCAAAGACGTACAATGGTTTATCAAACTTTGGGTTTCGTTCTTTTAAATCGACCAGGAAGTCATTCACTTGCAAATTCTGGCAACCAAGGCTGAGAACAGTTATTCCACCAACGTTTGGATGATCAGCATACGCCGCTAACAATTTACTTAAGATTGCTGCATCCTGGCGAATTCCTCCACATCCTCCCTGGTGATTTAGAAACTTCACGCCATCAACATTTTTGAAAACCCTGGCATGCGTATCATTATTTGGTGAAAGATCCATCGACTGTATAGGCTGCCCATTTTTATAGGCTTCTACAAGGTGATGCGTAAATTGTTTGTATTTATCGGTTACGCCATAGCCCAGTTCATTTTGTAAAGCTTCCCTGATAACATCCATATTCCTGTTCTCACAAAAAACAGTAGGAATGAACAACCAGTAGTTAGCAGTGCCTACTCTTCCATCAGTTCTATGATAACCATTAAAAGTTTTGTTTTTGAATTTAGATACATCAGGAGCTTGCCAGGTATAATTAGATCCACGATAAGTATATGGATCCGCAGCATGTTTCACATTTGATGTTGTCATTCTGCAACCCTGAGGGATAAAACTCTGAGCTTTACCAACTAATACCCCATACATGATCACTTCATCACCCTGCTGCATATCTTGTGTAAAGAATTTATGCTTTGCAGGAATAATTTCCTTTGTTGTATAGGTAAATCCATTGTAAACAATTGTTTCTCCGGCTGGCAAATCCTGAAGAGCCACCAGTACATTATCATTTGGATTTACTTTTAAAACTTTTTGTTTCATTCTGCCATTACTTTAATTTGTATTACCTGTTCTATCGCTGCATTCATACCTGAACCACTAATAAGATTTACTTTTTTAATTACTGAATCTCTGAATCCTGCTAAGGTATTAAGATCCATTTCCCAAATACTTACATCAGCTAAAACTTGTTGTACTAATTCAGAATCAGGTAATGTTTTTCTTGTGTAGAAAAATTCGGCTTTTTCATCCTGAATTATATATGGTTGGCGATTAAACTCTCCATAATATTTATCCTCCTTAACAAAAACAGCCTTCATGAACTGTATATAGGCAGCAAAACCTAAGGCAATTAATTCTGGTACTGATTCAAATTTCTCATAGTGTTTTAATAAAATAGAAAGATCCCGCATCTTTAATTTGGAAGAATAGTTCATTGTAATGCTGATCCATTGATGTTTGATGTGAGGATTACGGAACCTATCAAGCACCTGGTTTCCAAATTCGTGTGCCATCGCAAGATCTACATCGTAAGGAATGGATGGTGCAATTTCATTTTGCATCAGGTTTGTTATATAGGAAGATACTAGCGGATGATCCATTGCTTGTTTAACGGTCTCACATCCGGCGAGAAAAGCAAGGCCACAGCTAAGTGTGTGAGTACCATTTAACATTCTTAACTTCAACTCACGATAGATATCAATGTTTTTTGCGATAATCACACCTTTATCCACCTGTGCAAACGATAACACGTTTTTTACATGGTCATTGCCTTCTATCGCCCATAAGCGATATACTTCTGACATAGTCAACAGGCGGTCAGTGTATCCTAAATCCGATTCAATTGATTTCAGTGTCTCTGGGTCTGGCTTACCAGGTACAATACGATCCACTAGTGAACTACAGAAGTGATTACAACATTCAATCCACTCAATAAAAGCATCTTCCATTCCATTCAGGTGAGCAAGCTCCAAAACGATTGATTCCAGTTTCCTGGCATTGTCAGGGATAAGTTCAGTTGGAATTATGACCATTCCACTTTGTTCGCTTCCTCCAAATGTTTTATATCGCTCGAATAAGAAGGCGAGTAATTTACCAGGGTATGACTTCGGGGGTAAGTTTTTTACATCATCATTTACAAACTGAATTCCTACTTCAGTGGTATTTGAAATAATGATCTGCATTTCTTTGTTATGAGCACATTCTAAAACCTTTTGCCATTCCTGCTGGGCATTTAATACACGGCTAATAGAAGCATTGACAAGGTTCTCTTCAATTTTCTTTCCTTTCTCGAGGCCTCTTATACATATCGTATATAGATTGTCCTGCTTATCGAAAGCTGATGTATCGCCCTGTGAAGTTGATTTTACAACAACTACCCTTCCATTAAATATTCCTTGTTTATTTGCTTTGTCAATAAAGTAATCTGGTAAACCCCTTAACAAAACACCGGTGCCAAATTGCAGCACCTTTTCCGGAAGCTCAAATATTGATTGATTCGGAACTTCAACGTTACCCTTGTTAATATTCTTTAAAGTATATTGAGATAAGTTCATAGTATGAGTTATAAATTGTCTGGATGCCATTTGTTATTGAACAACCAATTAGTGGTTATTGAACCAGGAGCTGGAGAATTCAACGCAGTTTCTAAATTGTTTTTAAACCAGGAGAAATCACCACCTTCACGATGACAGTTATAATAATAAACTCTTCGACCCCATTGTAGTTTATTATCAGTCCTTACTAAATAAATATCATTGTCAGTCATATTCCTTGAAAAGCTGCAATTAACAAGATAGAATTGAGCGTCTTTATGATATCGGCCGAGATTGAATCCGTTAAAGCCATCAAAACTGCAGTTTTTCAATACGGTCTTAAAGTCAGGATTTCCGGAGCCATCGTGCCAGATACTGGCCGGTCCTGTATTCGCATAAAAATGACAATTCTCTGCCCAGGCCCATCCGCGCGGACAATAAAAATCAACTCCCCCTTCCATGTCACAGTTTTTAAAATAAAACATACCATCTACTAAGTTCCATGGACTCACTGTATCACCTGCATAAGCTCTGAACTTGCAATTGATGGCGCGTAATCGCGTTGCATGCATACTTCTCAATGCCATTTGGTGACTACTGTTCGTAATAGTCTTTTGGTGAGTAACAGAATCAGCCGCACAAGTTACTAACCTTGCTTCCTGGAAATGAAAACCATAATCATTTGCTATGGTGAGATTCATCAATGTAATGTCATTTCCATTAAGATTAACGGTTGCGACACCCCAGTCATCCGGATGATCACATCTCCATTCATCACGGGCAATATCCTGGGTAATAATTGTGTTTTCTTTATCCTCTCCGTTGAAGATGATATTGTGCTTTGAAATAAATAACTTCTCATGATAAATCCCGGGTTTGATATGAATTAACCTCACATTAGCCGATGAATCAGGTAAGCTATTAATAGCTGATTGAATGGAAGTAAACTCACCTTTACCATTCACATCTACGACTATTTCTGCGCTTACGTTTTTAATATCATGCAAAACTAAAACACTCCCACGTTTCTGATTTGAATGAGTGGATATACTTGTAGTGGTACAGCTAGCTGATAAGATAATAAAGAAAGATATAATGATCAACGACTTCACTTCTTCTTACATTGAGCTATCAACCATTCCACCATCTCCCTGGCACCCCTATAATTTTCGAACTCCGCAGGTAATTTTCTCCCATCAACATATTCATTATATATCCAAGGATCCCCCAAAGCGAATACATTACCTTTCCCATATTTGGCAACTGCGAAAATATTCTTCCCATCCTTTTTAATAATCGATCTGGCTGGAGCCTTAACATCTAATGTTGAAAGCTCTTTAATATATAGCTTCTTTGTTGATTTAAAAACCGAATTAGGCTGAGCTATAAAAACTGCTCCTTGTTCAAATTGATTACCGTTCACAAGATTAAAATTGTCTTCATTGAATTTGATACCAAAACAGGAGGATATCTTATTGAAGCTTTTTAGATCAGCGTTACCTGCATCATTTCCCAGGAGTACTAAAGTCCCTCCTGCTTTTACCCAGTTGGCAATAACATCAGCGTCAGCAGGTTGGATGGTATGCAATTTATCGGTCTCCTTTTCTGTATCAGGATCTACAATTATGTATATGTCTGCCCTTTGAAGATTCTTAGAGGAAGGAGCTATTTCCAATGCGGTTGTTCTTACTCCATAATTATTGAAAACCTGCCCGAGCATTGAAAATCCACTATTCATATAATCATTCCATGTATAGTGGTATCTAACCTCCCTGCCTATTGCATCTTTCCTCCATTCATTATTAAAGTAATAGTCGAGTACAACTGTTTTTCCTTTTCCAATTTTTAAGGTAGGTAACAATTCGATCTCATTTGCAGCGTTAATGAATGCTCCAACTCCTTTTGGATCATTCATTTTAATTGGTTCACTCATGTAATAATCAAAAGTTCCATCGCGGTATGGATTGCCCCCAAGTCCTGATACGCTTACCGTCCCCATCAAGTTTGCATATCCATTTTCAGTACGGATAAATTGCTTGATTATTCCATTATATCCTTTCAGAGCGTTTGATATGTAACCAGCAGGCAGGTAGCCCTTTCTAACACCTTTTGCAAGCGTGTAAACCAGCATTGATGATGCGGAAGCTTCAAAGTAGTTTTTCTTTTCCTTTGGTTTGGATGGTACATCCAGCCACAAACCGGTATTTGGGTCCTGGATAGAGACTATTGCTTTTGCAAAACGGTTCAGAATTTTAATGATGGAATCTTTACCCGGATGATTAGCAGGAAAATAATCTAAAGCGTCAACCATTGCCATACCATACCAACCCAATGCTCTTCCCCACACATTTGGAGATAAACCCGTTTGTTTATCCGCCCACTTCTGTGCTTTTGATTCATCCCACCCATGATACAGTAAACCTGTCTTTGCATCACGTGCGTGTTTTTCTATCAAAATGAACTGGCGTGCAATGTCATTAAAGACGGTATCCTGCCCAAAAACCTGTGCATATTGTGCGTAGAAAGGCTGTGCCATATACAACCCATCCAGCCACACCTGGTATGGATATACCTTTTTATGCCAGAAGCTTCCTTCTAACGTACGTGGGTGAGTACTTAACTGGCTTCTTAATAAATCAACAGCCTTTTTGTATTTATCTTTTCCTGTAACATTATAGAGCAGCAAAAGAAGCTTGCCATTATTTATATTGTCAATATTGTAATCTTCTTTTTTATAGCCCCTGATGCTGCCATCATTTTCAACATAAACATCCATGCTTTTCTGGATGTAATTAAAATAATTACCATCCCCGGTAGCATTCCATAAACCTTCAATACCTTTTAAGACCACTCCCTGGTCATAACTCCATTTCGCAGGCTTACTGGTCTCTAAACTGAATGAATCTTTCCACAAATTCATGGCTGTTCTAGCCATTTCAGCGGCATAGGACTTTACCTGGGCATGAGTAGAGAGAACACTAAAGCTTATTATGAATATGAAAACAA
>JBLNAY010000379.1:0-5774 GCA_050259715.1 Candidatus Dadabacteria bacterium | reverse complement strand
CAATCACTTAAACTTCCTTCAACTTTCTTAAAACCTTGTCTGGAAGAATATGCACTATCATCTATTCTTAGCCATTAATTGTTTAATTTTTCACCCTTATGAAATCTCAGCCCACCATAGTAGCTGCCATTATAACTCTTTTATTCATCTCTTTCACACCTAAAACAAATGAATTGTCATGGATACGAATCAACTTGCTGGGATATAAACCCAATGCAGTGAAGATTGCGGTATGGTGCTCAAAAGAAAATTCTTACATCAGTTCTTTTCAATTGATTAATGCAGATACAAAGCAAGTTGTGTTTACTGCACCGGCAGGAAAACCCTTTGGCAACTATGGACCTTTTACTCAAACGTATAAACTGGACTTCTCTTCATTTTCAAAACCCGGTAAATACCTGCTGCGGGTAGGAGAAATCGTATCACTACAATTCTTTATTAAAGACGATGTGTACAAGGGTGCCGCCGATTTCTGCCTCCGCTATATGCGGCAGCAACGTACCGGCTATAATCCTTTCCTCAAAGACAGCTGTCATACCCATGATGGATATGTGCTCTATGGAATAAAGGCAGGCATAAAGGACAGCACACACATAGATGTTGTCGGTGGCTGGCACGACGCCTCTGACTATTTACAATACTCCACTACTTCTGCCAATGCCACTTACCACCTCTTGATGGCTTATCGTGATTACCCGCAGGTATTCAGCGATCAGAAGATAGCCAATGGTCTGGATGGGAAAAACGGTATACCTGATGTGCTGGATGAAGCAGTGTGGGGAATAAAATGGCTACAAAAAATGAATCCAAGGGCAGAGTGGATGTTCAACCAAATCGCTGATGACAGGGATCATATTTCTATGCGCATACCGAAACAGGACAGTCAATATGGGAGAGGCTATGAGCGCCCGGTTTATTTTGTTACAGGTGAACCGCAGCAGAGGGGAAAGTTTATGAACGTAACGACGGGCACTTCTTCCATTGCAGGAAAGTTCGCCTCCACCTTTGCACTGGCACAATGGCTTTATGCCACAGATCCCCTGTTCCGTAAAGCAGATCCAACAAGCTCTTATAATGCTAAAGCATTGGCAGCATACCAATATGGTTTAAAGAAACCGGGATACACCCAAACAGCTTCTGTTGCCTCTCCGTATATCTATGCAGAGGAGAATTGGGTGGATGACATGGAACTGGCAGCTGCTGCTATTGATAATATGGTGAGCAGAACTGGCAAGCGGGAAAGATCTGATTACATATCGCAAGCATTGAATTATGCTGCAAAGGAAAAGATAACACCATGGTTGGGTACTGATACGGCCAGGCATTACCAGTGGTATCCTTTTATTAATGTCGGCCATTATGAACTGGCAAAAGACCTTCAGCGGGACCATTCAAAAGAAGCGGCAAAAGTGATTGGCTACTATAAAGAGGGTATTGACAAAGTATGGCAGAAAGCAAAGCAGAATGCCTTCTATCGCGCCATTCCTTTCATATGGTGCAGCAATAATCTTACAACATCTTTTGCCACTCAATGCCTCTGGTATCGCCGGTTAAGCGGCGACAACCAGTATACAGCACTCGAGCAGGCGAACTTCGACTGGCTGTTTGGATGCAATCCCTGGGGCACCAGCTTTGTTTATGGACTGCCTGATGGAGGCGACACACCAACTGACCCACATGCTGCCTTCTCACACATGCTCCATGCTCCTGTTGACGGTGCATTGGTTGATGGACCTGTATATGGAAACATCTTCAAAGGTCTTATTGGTTTAAAGCTTTATAATGAGGATACCTATGCTCCTTTTCAAAGTGACTTAGCTGTTTATCATGATGACTATGGTGATTACAGCAGCAACGAGCCCACTATGGATGGAACAGCCTCTTTGATTTACCTGTTAGCGGCAAAAGAGTCAGAGAAAGGTAATAGTGCTAAACCAGGAGGGAATGTAAAAAAAAAGTCCTGACCAGTGATTTACTTTCTCATGGAGCCATAATTAGAGGAGATTCTACTGAAAGAAAAGTAGCTATTTTATTTACGGGAGATGAATTTGCAGACGGCGGAAAATTCATCCGTGAGGCACTGAGACAGAACAATGTAAAAGCTTCCTTCTTTCTTACGGGTAAATTCTACAGAAACAAAAAGTTTAGTGCTATAATAAAACAATTGAAGGCTGATGGTAATTACCTCGGCGCTCACAGTAATGAACACCTGCTTTATTGTGACTGGACGAAAAGAGATAGTTTGCTGCTTACAAAGGATTCCTTCCAAAAAGATCTAAAGGCTAATTATCAACAGTTGAAACGTTTTGGTGTGAGTGGTTCATCAGCTCACTATTTTCTTCCTCCTTATGAATGGTATAATGATTCGATAGCTTCATGGACAAACCAATTGGCTTTGCAACTGGTGAATTATACACCGGGCACATTAAGCCATGCCGATTATACCATACCAGGAGAAAGGAACTACAGGAGTTCGGAGGAGATTTATCAATCCATTACCCGGTACGAACAACAACATATCTCAGGTCTGAAGGGCTTTTTATTGCTGATACATATCGGAACAGATCCACGTAGGACAGATAAGTTTTATTACAGGTTACCGGAGTTGATTGATTATCTAAAGAACAGAAATTATAAGATGGTAACGGTTAAAGAACTATTGACTAAGTAGAGTAATAAAGAAGGCAAGGTGGAAACCTCGCCCGTTGGTTTTGCTTTAAGAGATTTTCAGTAAAAACTCGTAGGAAGTAAAAATAAATAATTCAGGACATAAGTGGATTAAAAGCATATTAGAAACATTTCCCCAAATGTTAATTCACTGGTAATCACCCATCTTTCCTGCAAACGTTTGCGTAGTTAAAACATTTTATTGTGATAAGCTTTGATAGCTTTAAGGCGACAGTTGTATTAATTACGAACTATTTGTTTATTAATTAGTCACGAACCCGTTCACATGAATCATTTTTTAAAATACTCACTCCTGTTGGTTGCAATTACCTGCGTCGCATTTATTAATCCATACCACAAAATGCATGTTTATCTCATTGGAGATTCAACAATGGCCAATAAGCAGGTGAGAGCATACCCCGAAACAGGATGGGGAATGCCGTTTTCCAATTTTTTTGATACAGCTACAACAGTTGTTTATAACCTTGCCCAGAACGGACGAAGTACAAGGTCATTCATGGAAGAAAACAGGTGGAAACCTGTAATGGACAGTTTACAGCCTGGTGACATCGTGCTGGTGCAATTCGGTCACAACGATGAAGTGCCCACGAAGAAAACAGCAACAACACCGCAGCAATTTCAATCTTACCTCGGAAAGTATGTAGATGATACCCGGTCCAAAGGAGGAATCCCTGTATTAATCACTCCTGTTGCCAGGAGAAGTTTTGATTCAAGCGGTAATTTGCAGGATACACACCATGAGTATTCTGAACTGGTGCGAAAAGTAGCGTCCGCAAAGAATGTACCCTTAATAGAATTGGACCGCGAAAGCCAGGCGCTGATAAAGTCCTTTGGAGTAGAACATTCCAAAATGCTCTTTAATCATTTAAAGGAGGGGGAACATCCTAATTACCCCAAGGGCAATGCTGATAACACACATTTCAGTGAGTTGGGTGCAAGGAAAGTGGCGGAGATTGTTTACGCAGATCTACGAAAGATCAATCCGGGCAATATAGACAGTCATTTTTTTATTCCGGCGAAAAAATAATTCGCATCCATGAAGATTCTCTATAAATCGATTATTCTTTTTGTATCCGTATTATTGGTGTCCTTCAGTTTTCCTGCTGATAAGATTACCGTATACCTTATAGGTGATTCCACTGTTTGTAACCAGCCACTTTCACAGGCGCCTGTAACGGGATGGGGTACACCCTTCGCCGTGTTTTTTGATCAATCAGTGAAGGTGGAAAATCATGCACGCGGAGGCAGGAGTACCCGCACCTTTTTAAGTGAGAATCGTTGGCAACCCATTGCAGATGCATTCAAGCCAGGTGATTACGTTTTTATTCAGTTTGGTCATAACGACGAAGCAAAGGAAGAGAAATATAAGGACCGGTATACTTCACCGGAAGACTATCGAAAGAACCTTGTAAAATTCATTACTGAAACCAGGGCTAAGAAGGCCAATCCGGTATTGGTTACTCCAGTCTCAAGAAGAAGATTCAGCGCTGAAGGGAAGGCTCTTGAAACACATATTGAATATTCAGCAATTGCTATAGAACTAGGTTCCGAATATAAAGTTCCGGTGTTGGACCTGGATAGCCGCAGCAGGCAGCTATATGACTCTTTCGGCCCGGAGTACTCAAAATTATTATTCAATGTATCTACACCAGGAGCTAATCCACAGTATCCTGCGGGTAGTAATGACAATACCCACTTTAGTGAATACGGGGCAAGACTTATTGCTGAATTGGTATTGGATGAAATGAAAAAGGTAAAACTGGACCTGCTGGAAAGAGTGGTTAATCCCTGAAATAAAAAATCTTTCTATAATTAACTTGAAGTCTCTTACAAGACAAATATTATGAAAACAACATTACTTACCCTTTTTCTTGCACTAACAATCGTTGCTGCTCATGCGCAACAAACCAGCACAGACACTACGTGGAGAGCGAGAGCGCAGCAGCAGGGTAAAATAGTTCCGCAATATCCAAAGTTGTTGGTAGTAGCGCAGGATGGAAGTGGAGATTATAAAACAATACAGGAAGCGGTAAATGCCGTCCGCGATTTGTCGCAGGAGCAGGTAACTATAAAAATAAAACCTGGTGTTTACCATGAGAAACTGGTGATCCCATCATGGAAGAAGAAGATCTCATTAGTGGGTGAAAGCAAAACTAATACTATCATCACCAATAATGATTACTCGGGTAAGGATTTCCCCGGGGGTAAAGATCCATACGGCAGAAGCAAATTCAGTACATACACTTCTTACACGGTATTGGTACATGGAGATGACTTTGTAGCGGAGAATCTTACTATTGAGAATACCGCCGGAAGAGTAGGGCAGGCAGTGGCATTACATGTTGAAGGTGACAGGGCAATCATTAAGAATTGCAGGTTATTGGGTAACCAGGATACACTTTATACAGCAACTCAAAACAGCCGTCAATATTACAAGGACTCTTATATTGAAGGAACAACTGACTTTATTTTTGGCGAGGCCACCTGCGTATTTGAAAACTGCACAATTAAGAATTTGATGAACTCGTATATAACAGCAGCATCCACTACACCGGAACAAAAATATGGTTATGTGTTTTTCAACTGTAATCTCATAGCTGATCCCTCAGCAACAAAATGTTTCCTTGGCAGACCATGGAGGCCTTATGCAAAAACGGTGTATATCAACTCAGAGATGGGTAGTCACATAGTTCCGCAAGGTTGGAACAACTGGAACAATCCTGCAAATGAGAAGACCGCTTACTATGCTGAATACAAGAGCAAGGGCCCCGGTGCCGCACCTGCTCAACGTGTATCGTGGTCGCAGCAGTTGAGCCGCAAAGAGGCGAAGAAATACACTCTTGCAAGGATATTCAGGGGATGGAACCCTGTAATCTGAATTTTACAAGGGGATACTTGAATTAAACACCAGTGTCCAATTCAGCACACTAGTCAAAATTTAATAGGTGTCCACATTGCATTATTTCTGTTAACCGGGAAAAGTTGTAATGGAATGTGTGGAAATACACAAACCGCTAAAACCATAAACATCAGGAATCAAAAGAACGCTGCAAGTGATCACTTCATCCTTACCTCTCATATGGATC
>JBLNAY010000378.1:0-2655 GCA_050259715.1 Candidatus Dadabacteria bacterium | reverse complement strand
GCTCCTGCTGTTGTAGATAAAGGAACAGCATAAGTTAATGTGGCAATAGGAGTTTGAGCACCAGGATAGGTCGCTATTATATTTTCTGAAAAAGTACCTGTCTGAAAATCGTTTACTCCGGCCACATATACTTTATACTTCATTGATGGCATATTGTATATATTATAATAGGAGTAATATCCTGATACACCATGACCCAACACCAACAGGTCATTATAGATTTGGCCGGTCACAGGATTAACTCTAACCCTATAATTGGTATTAGATCTTTTATCTGATAAAAACCCGGATGGAGTCTCTCCTTCAATGCGTATTGTAGGAAATTTGGATGCTGCCGGAAAATGCAGGTTGCTCAGTACATAAACAACTCCATTACTTAACTTTCTTGTTTCCACAATATCAGCAGCATTAACAGGAATAGGAATACCATACTTCGATTGTAGATTTCCAAAGCTGGATGGAGCGTAAATTCCTTCGAGAACAAGATCCCGGGCGACATACCATTTACCAAGACTATCAGTTGAAACTGTGCTCGGTGTTTGATAATACTTTTCAAGAGAATCTGATTCAGCTGTAAACGCAGCATCTTTGATAACAAAATAAGTGTACTGTTTATCCTCGCTGCTTAAGTCGTAAACTCTTTGATTGAATTGGTTTTTATACAATAACCCCGTACCTGGCCGGTAAACAGGTTGACCGGTTAATTTACTTATGCTGTCAACAATAGCAGTAGACGGATCAAAAGCAGTATAATTCAGGCTAGCGATAAAACCATTCTGCGCATATTGACTAGAAGTAGAGTTAATAAAATCCCAGATATTAGGAAGAACAGGTATAGCTTTATTGATAACATGTAATACACCATTGCTTACGAATTTATCTGCTGCAGTGATGGTAGCATCCTCAAAATTTGTAGATGTAAAAATGTTATATTTCCCATTCAACATCGCTACCCTCTGTCCGGCTCCGGCTTCACGTGTAAAGTAAGATTGGGTCGCAATGTGGTTTAATACGAAGTTTTTCAACTTCACCGGGTCATTAACTATTGCCTGGTCAAGACCCTGCAAGGCAGTATTGGTTGGCGCCCATACAGTATAGCTTTTGGAAGATTGCAATACCGAATCCAGCCCGGCTTTATTCACCAACTGTTTGAAACTACTCAGGTTTGCATCTGTGCTGATTGCCTGCAACAGGTTTTGCGAGAGGTCCGGATTACTTATAGCTATATGATCTTCCCATTTCTTACAAGACCATAAGCCGGCTGCAAAAAGAACTAATAGAAGATATTTGAAATTAAACCGCATTCTGAATATTTTGTTTTGACTTTACTCTTGATTAATAATAAACCATGCTTCCATCCCGGTCAAATCTCGGCAGGTATTGAGGCATGTTCACTGGGATAAAGTGTATCATGTCAAGGCTGTTAGGATTCTGGCCAGTACCAGATGCCGGCAATGCCTGTATCCTTATTTTATGCCTGTCGGTAGTGGTTACATCCACTGTACCAACATATTTTCCGGACAAGTATTGATTAGTTGCTACAGTATATCTTTTCCAGCCCAGTGCTTCCATTTCACCGTCGGACAAGTTCGGCCTTTGTTCTGTGAATGCCATTGTTCTGGAAGTGGGCACGTCATCAAAGTAAACCTGGCAAGGCATGTTAGAACCACCCGGTACACCGAGGCTACCGGACTGTTTTTGTGCCCGATAACAGATCCAGATCTTGTATTTTCCTTTTACAATCATGGGAGTCCTGAATTCGACCCATAGATCGCGGGATGTAGTACCCATTGGAAAACTCAGGTAATCATTCCAGTATACAGGGAAAGAAGTGGACGTTGTATAGTTATAGGTCAGGCTGTTACCCGGTTTATCCCATGTGATATCTTTTATTGAACCATAAGCGAAATTGTAATTCTGTTTCCTGAAATAAGACGGCAACTTCCTGATCTCCGGGAAATCTGCTACATCCCAGTATACAGGTGCAGCTTCCCTTACTTTTGGCCGGAAATGATTAAGCGATGTGTGTAATACACCATTGGTTGCAGAGAAATCAGAATTCAAACGATCGAGTTGAGCTCCCGGCTCATGCACTCCATTAAAATCAATGTCGTTGATTAAGACGGTCTCTCCTTCCAGTTTAGAAGATAATACTTCTAAAGGCTGCAAAGTTGTATGAGAATTAGCAGTAACAATATCTGCCAGGTATTTAGCACCCGGCAAAATGTGATATGCTACATAGATGTGCAGGCTATCTGTTGCATCCTTTGGATTTCCTGTAGTAGAATACTTTGCTGCCAGTGCTGAATAAGAGGTTATACCGGAATCGGCAAGTGCTTTGTTTGTTTCAGCTAATACAGTTAACCACCTTCTCGTTGAATCAGTAGTATTTATAGTATTCAGAGTGTCATAATAACCTGTATTTACCAAAGCTTCTTTAAAAATGGAATAATTGGCATTTTCAGAAATTAGCTGCGCCACAGTTTTAGTAGCCGGCTTTAAAACCTTATTAATTTCCTGGATATATCCATTCCCCGTACGAATGTCTGGTGCTGTAACTACCCCTTGACGGTTAATAATATATGATGATTGACCATTATCGTTAGTTACACCAGTCACCAGATATTGCCCATACATTGTAACAATGGGAAGCTT
>JBLNAY010000377.1:0-4230 GCA_050259715.1 Candidatus Dadabacteria bacterium | reverse complement strand
TTCCATATCAGGAGCCTTAATCATAAATTGAGAAAACGGATACTCGAGGTAATTCATGAAAACGGAAGAATGTCGGCCAATGATATTTATTCAACTTTAAATATTCCTGCAGAAATAGGTTTTCAACATTTAGCAGTTCTCAGAAAACACCGCTACATTACAATCCACATAGATTATACACATGTATTCTACACCGTTAATTATTCCAGGATAAAAGATGTTCAAGAAATTTCAAAAAAGCTTTCGCAGAAAATGCAGTTGAGAAGGTTAGAGATTAGAGGTTAGAGGTTTAGGTTTGTCTTTACATCGACTTGCCCTATTCCTTTTTCCCCAACCTCTAAGCCTATACCATACCTTGCAAGATTACCTTGACAGAACAATAAGACAAAGTTTCTCATCTGCTCATATGTATCGCAGCTTATGCATTTGGTTCCTCTTTAATCAATTTCTTAATCTCCTCAGCCAGTTGAGGGGTAGCCTCCACTCTATGAACTTCTTTTGCATGTATAGCTGCTTGTTGTAATACTTCTTCATCCGTATTTGCCCTGATGACTGCCTTGCAATCGAAACCGGCATCGGAACAATGTAATGTTTTCATGATTTTAGTATTTATGTTTTGAAATTGAATGACTCGCTCAGCTGTGTTTTTTATGGTTCATCCAGCCAACACTCAGTTTCACTTCCAGGCCAACCACCGATTGAATAGAGTTGATGTTTGTGAACACACCCGCACCCAGCCCTGCAAAAGAAGCAAACGCCCAATTGAAATCAGCTTTTGCAACTCCCCCGAAACTATTCTTTCTCACAACGGTGGTATTGTAATTAGAAGGTTCTTCACCCAGGATAATGATTGTCCATCCACTACCAGCGCCGGGATTCCTGGTAAAGGTAATCTCTTCACCATTCATGATGGATAATCCTGCTTCTGTAGAGAACCAGGTATTTCTGCCGGTTTTAAAATATTTTCCACCGGTTAAGCTAAAAAGGTTATTGCTGACCCTTGGATTATCTTCAAATGGAATGAAAATAATGGTTGATTTCGGAGGTTGGTAATCTGCCGGGATATTCTTAGGATCCATGTCCACCCCCTGGTAAGAAAAGCTGGTGACCCAATTATTCTTAAAGAGAAGCTGCATCCCTATGTAGCCGGAAGATCCGGAGTGACTGCATCCACCCGTTCCAAATTGCAAATAGGCCCTGTTTATGGGTTTTGAAGTTTCCTGGCTAAAGGACAGAATTGAAATGCTTAATAATAGCAATAACAGGCTGGTTAACTTTTTCATAAATGGTTGTTTTTGATTTTTATAATGGTTTGATTTGTGTGACTGTTTGTTTCATCACCTGCCTTTCCTGCCGCTCGTGTTAAAAACACTTTGATTAAAGTTGAAAGTGAAATCCCAGGTGAAGAGCTGATGGATTGATCTTCGATTGAAAAGTATAGTTTGACCGGTTGGATATATAGGTCAAGCGCTCCATTTGGAATGTAGAATATACATTCAAAGCAGCAAATACACCCATACGGAATCCTTTATTCTTTTTAGGTGCTGATTCGGCGGCCAGGGTGATGCCCGGCAATACTTTTAATTCCCGGTAATGGGAGCCATACTGGTAAGAGGGCGTGTGCATATAAAGCAAAAGCATCAACAGGAGGGTAGCGGTAAGTAAAATTGTGGCCATATTCATAAATCGTTGTTTTCGTTACTGGAGTGAAGCTAATGTTCTGAATAGCGGTTTTATTATTGAATTTTGCACCTATCCGGTTTCAATTAGTAATTTTTACTAAAAATCAGAATTCGGCGAGGATAGTGTCAATTTTGTGAGGCTAACGATTGCACTTACCCGAATATTTGTTCAAGTATTTCATTAGCTGGTGAATTTGCCAATTGTGTCGCGGGGAGTCCGGGTTCTAACCTTCTAATCCCGTTATCTTCTGACCTGGAAGTGAGAAGATCTGGGCTCAGTTTGCGGTGAATACTTACCGCGAACGATTTGAGGAAATTCTGAATGTGCTTGACCAAACAGTGTTTCGAAATATGGATGAGCGACTGGTTTTTTACTTGAAGCGATACCGTCAGACTTATAAAACCGACCTCATTTCCATGCCCTTTAGCGAAATTGCCCAGGAATTAAATTCTTCAAGAGAGGTGATTTCACGCTTAATGAAAAAACTTTCTGAGAAAGGAGTTGTAGAATTGACTGGTTCACATGTAAGACTAATGAACCTGGGAAAAGCACTGGGTTAAAAGCAGAGTGTAACTACAAATCAAAAAGGCTCTTTGTTGGTCTCAGGTTCTGACTAAGGTTCTTGATCTATGTGACCGGCTATTGTAAAATATATTAATTGCATTCTTTTTACAGGAATCTAAACATTGACCGCAGCGGATACATTCCTGGCTTTCAATAACGGTAAGTTTAGAGTCCCTGGTGATGGCCCTTATGTTACAGGTTTTAGTACACAGGTTACAGTTAATGCATTCATTTTTCACACCAACAACAGATGCCCCGGGAATTTTGCTGATCCACCCCAGGGTCAATCCTACAGGACATAGTGTTTTACAAAAAGGCCGGAATAGTAATAAGGAAGTGCCCACGATTATTACAACCAGTGCCCAGCCTATGAAATATTTCGAGTAGAAGCTGAAAACTACCGAAAAAGGATCAACATTTTTATACAGGTTGGTACGTGTGATAATTAGTTGAGTGATAAGTATAACAAGTGCTGCTATTCGTAGGTAGCGCATAATTTTTTGAGATTTGTTTGATTGAAACAGCCTGGTGGAAGATGAAGTATAAATCAATTCCTGCAAAGCCCCCAGGTGACAAATCCAGCCACAATACACCCTGCCAAAAAAATAGGTGATTGGAATAAGGCCGAGGAATAGTGATAGTGAAGGCCACCTTGGTTGAAAGTTTAACAAGAAAAGGACATTGTTCTGCAAGCTTTGTATGGAACACGGACAACCACTTCGGTAAAACCCAAATACAACGATTGACCCAACGAGAAACAAAGACCGTAATGAACGCAGCGACTTAAAACGTACAAAAACACCTGCCAATACGGTTAATAAAAGAACTGCCCCGATCCAATACCATTCAGAATTAATTGCCTTATTATGTGAGCTCATTGAGTTGGCAGAAGTAAGAGAGGTAACAGATGAACCGGGGCTAAACTCCTGGAATACATCAAAGGAGTCTTTACTGCTGTCCTGTCCAAAACATATCAACGCTGTTAAAATGAAGGTTAATAATAAGGTTCCTCTTTTACTCATGATTGAAGACACGAATCCGCATTTAAGTAGTTTGTAATTTCAAAACTCCTTTGCCTCCATCTTTATGACAGGTTCTTTCAGCTACTATTAAAGCTTGTTTGTGGGGATCACTCAGTATTTTAATCTTTATCTTCCTTTCCCATGTTTTGCCATCTGTATTCACCCATTTTGTGGCACCGATAATTTGTGAGCCGGAAACATTAATATCTGTATTGTCAATACTAACATCACAATTGCGATGTTCCATGACTACAGTGATTTTAACGATCGCTATTTCTCCTGGTTTATAAACAGATTTGCTCTCGCGCTCAATATTCAGAGAAATCTTGCAGGCGTTGGATAGAAAAGGACCCAGTAATAAGAAGACCGTAGCCAAAAGAATTGATAAGTTTTTCATAACATTCCATTTAAATTTTCATTTGAGGCTTAACAAACCTATTCAAGTTTCTATTCCAGCATAATGATGACCATCAGCCGAAAGCATGAAAGCTATTAGTGAAACAGGCAGGTGGTTGATTCTGGTGAATGCATAAACGGGAGCTTTAAAAAATATTTTTCGCGCGATAATGGTCACGGGCAACAGCTAAAGGAAAGCTCAACTTTGTACCCGGAAACGAAAAGCAACCAGGTAGATTTAATCTACTGGTGTAAACAACCCGTTTCTATACAAGAAAGTAACATTTATCCGAAATTATAAGCAGCAATTTTTAAAGCAGTTGGTAATACAATAAAATAAAGCTTACAATATTTATAATCTCTTCTCACCAGAAGAACATTCTGAATTTCAGGTATACCAGGTATAGAAAAGCAAGTGCCACCAGGCAGGCAGCAAGGACCAAGAGAATAGATATCATTTTTACCCATTTCTCTTTCATCAGCTATATACTCTTTTGAGCGGCAGGGTGGTCACCGGTGCCACTATGAGCGGAAATTTCTCTACCACCACGCTACTGGGATCCAG
>JBLNAY010000376.1:0-9999 GCA_050259715.1 Candidatus Dadabacteria bacterium | reverse complement strand
CACTTTCATCAAGTGCTCCTTCCCTTGTCATAATCTCGCAAATCATAGCAAATAAAGTTTCACGGAAGCCCTCTGATATAAAAGCCGAAGATTGCTCAATCACAACTTTACTGTTTGTTGTACTGAACCAGGGTACTACTTTAACTACCAGCTCCTGCAGTGAGTAATCTGCAAACTTGGAAGAATGCACAAGCATATGGGAGAGATGTTCTACTTCATCGGGTTCCAGAGATTTATTCTGACCTAATAAACAAGCAAATAAAATAGCTACAGCAGCTTCCTGCTCATTTTGTATGGGTAAAGGGTTCATCATTAAATATAATAAAGATCGTCCAAAGGAGTATATGTCCGTAAATGAACCCTGAAATAAAAGATTTGCTTCAGGTTATATAATTTTACTTCAATCTTACATCATGGCTATCCGAATATTTATTACAGGTGGAACGTTCGATAAAGAGTACAATGAATTGAACGGGCAGTTATTTTTTAAGGATTCCCATTTACCCGAGATGCTTGAATTAGGAAGAAACCTTGTTCCACTGGAAATACGTACCCTGATGATGGTGGACAGCCTGGAAATGACTGACGATGACAGGGAGTTGATTGCAGAACACTGCATCAAAAGCCCTGAGGACAGGATCATCATCACACATGGTACTGATACCATGACTGAAACAGCTTCACTGCTAAATGAAAGGGTCAGGAATAAAACTATTGTAATAACCGGGGCTATGATACCTTACAAGTTTGGGTCTTCTGATGGTTTGTTTAATCTTGGAAGTGCTTTGGCTTTTGTCCAAACTCTACCCAATGGAGTATATGTAGCAATGAATGGAAGGTATTTCAATTCGAATAATGTAAGGAAGAACAGGCAAACAGGAGTGTTTGAAGAACTAAAATAAACGCAACTGCACTCCCTTAGATCTCTTTGGAGGCTTGGCATCGCCAAAGACTGTTTTACCGCCATACTTCCAACTTTCTTCAATCTCCTTTTTGATCACTTCCTCCAATTTATCTGTTGGTGTGAAATCCTTTTCAGCATTGGCTGCTATCTGGTGAAGCTTTTTTAATGCAGTGGCTTTTTCCGCCTGGCCGATCTTCGCCTTCGTAACTGCATTTTGCAAGGTGTGTATAACCTCGTCATATGTTTTTGTTGGAACAGGAAAGGGGTGTCCGTCCTTTCCGCCATGAGCAAAAGAAAATCGTGCGGGATCTTTAAAGCGTGAAGGAGTACCATGTATCACTTCACTCACCAGGGTCAAAGATTGAACTGTGCGTGGTCCTACTCCCTGTAATAACAGGAGTTCTTCAAAATCGGCAGGCTGTTTATCATGCGCCAGCCATAACACGGTTCCCAACCTCTTTAAATCTACATCCTTACTGTGTACATCATGATGTGAGGGCATAATTAAATGCTGGAACTCCTGCATGATCTTTTCCGGTTGATCCCGGCTTATACCCAGTATACTTGCCCGGGTATTATTTGCTTCAGTGGCTGTAAGATTTAATATCTGTCCCTGGTTCTCACCACATATTGCCGTATGGGGTTCTTCAACAAACGAACGAACATGTTGCGAATGCCAGTGATATCGTCGTGCCATTGCATCACCTTCCCGCATACCTTGTTGAACTACGGTCCAATCACCTTCATTACTTACAATAAAGTTGTGGATGTATAATTGAAAACCATCTTGCACAGCAGTGTTATCCACCTTCGCACTTAACTTACTGAAGCGTACGAGTTCATTCGCATTCAAACCTGTTTGTTCGCCCACCAGTAACAACTCTTTTGGTGCATCAGTGGAATGTTTTCCTTTGCCTCCGCATATGTAGATTCCAAGCTCTTTAGAATGAGGATTAATAGCTCTCTTCAATGCTCCCATAACTGAAGTGGTAATTCCTGATGAATGCCAGTCCATACCCATAACTGCTCCAAAACTCTGGAACCAGAAAGGATCACTCATACGACTGAGAAACTCCTTTTTCCCATACTCTGATAGAATTGCTTCTGTAATGGCAAATCCAAGGAGAGCCATTCTTTCGTATAACCATTTTGGCACAGATCCATTATGCAAAGGCAGGTCCGCAGAACCACTTCTCTTCATCGTTTAAAGGTATTAAATGCAGCTAGTGCAAGCTGCCCCAAGTTGTTAAAAACAGAGTAATTTTGTTATCAAATCCCCCGTCATGAGAGTTCCATTACTATTGTTGATTGCATTTATTTTTTCCATTACATCCAATGCTCAATCAACTACTACATCAGTCGCCTTTGCAAAAGCTTACCAAACTGGTTTAAAGCTTCAATTACCTTATGACGAAAAAGTATCCGAAGGCACGATTATACAAAAACTCAAAGAGACAGGATATAATCCTGAAACTAAGGGTAAGCTGTTCTGGAAACAAAACAAGATGGATGACTTTTATGTTTTCAAAGGTGTTCGCCTCGATGGTATGGGTGGCCAGATTATAGACTTATATTTTAAAGTCGTTCCAGACAACTCAAATAAAAATTCTTCTGTTATATACCTGCTGGCAAGTAAGGGAAATGAAACCTTCATTTCTGATGAGGATAAAGGAACCTTCCCTTATGTGCAATCGTTCTTCAATAACTTCACCACAGAAACAGCTAAGTATAAACATAACCTCGATCTGCAAACACAGGAGGAAGTAGTTAAAAAAGCAGAGAAGAAATTATCCTCCCTTATCGATGACGAAAAGGACATGAACAAGAAAATACAAAAGCTCCAGGAAGACCTTATAAAGAACAAGGCAGACCAGGAAGCCCAGCAAAAAGCAGTTGAGGACGAGAAGCGGAAGCTTGAACAACTGCGAAATGCAAAAGACTAACACGAGACCTTGTAATTTACCCCTAAGATTCATCCCCATACTTCACCTGGCAGGTTTCACAAAAAAAGGTGCGCCGTTGTGTCTTGCCCAGGTACTGTTTGATAATCTTTGATCCATCTCGTGGACATGTCTTTTTAGTATGAGCCAGCCAATGTTTTCTTAGAGTATATTCCTTCTTCCACTCAAGGAAATCAAAACTATATTGTCTTGCCTGCCGAATCAATTCCGTCAGTTTACGTGGCGGCAGATCACCTATCTTGTTTTCCGGGTGCACTTTTATTCTAAATAAGACTTCATTCTTGATGATGTTTCCCACACCGGAAAATATATGCTGGTCTAATAGAGCGTCAGTGACCAAGGTTTCAGGGATCGCTTTCAACTTTTTCCTTGCTGCTTTTTCATCCCACTGATCATTCAACACATCTGAACTCCATTCATAAATTTCATCCAAATCTTCTTCAATAAACTTTACAGAACAATTGTAGAAGTTCAACTCACCTTTCGCAAACTGAAGTCCGAGTCTCACCGGTTTGTCTCTTTTCTCATTAACGGAATATCGCCCCCACAACATAAAGTGTATGCGAACGGTAAAATCCTTGAAGCAGATAAGAAAGTGTTTCCCCCACGTTTTAAAATCAACAACCTTTCTACCATCCATCCTTTGGATGTCCAGCTTAGAGTTGCCGGTAACCGCCACAACTTTCTTCCCTTTGAAAGATTGTACTTCCTCTTTTAATATCACCAGTGATGGACCTTCGGGCATTAACCTTTTCATTCACTCAATACAAACCATGCACCAGTTAATGCACATTGTACAATTCCTCCCACCGGCTGGTGTACCTGGGTGAATGAAACTCGTGTCTCATTTTCCAGTTACGCTTCAATCCCGAAGAGGCGAATTTGACTTTATCACCTCGCATACTAAAGTTGATATTGTCCAGCATCTCCATTAATGCCTTTCCTTTGGGTGCAACCGCCGCATCAAACAGGTTTGACTGAATAGAGCTTTCCGGTACCAGCCCACTAAGAATCACTCCTGCTTTATTGTACTTCCTACCCCTCTCAAACATTTTTTCCGCCATCTGTGTTGCAGGTTTTATCAGCTGTTGCGTCAACAGCGTTGGGGTGGGAAGTACTAACTGTTGACTCCTCGTCTCACCGGGCCGGAACTGCTGATTGCTGTTATCTTCCCTGGTGACCATAAACACATTCAGGATAGTAGCCGCACTATGCTGCCTCCGCAGCTTTTCAGCAGCACGGGTTGTATATGTAGCTACAGCCTCCTTAATATCAGTGAGATCAGAAACAGCGGAGCCAAACATCCGGCTACTGCAGATCATTTTCTTTGTCACTAATTCGTTTTCCATCACCCTGGCCTCCTGCCCGTGAAGCTCTCTTATCAACCTCACACCTACCACTCCGCCCAGGTGAGTACGAGCCCATTCTTCAGAAATGTTGTGCAGATCCCACGCATTATAAATTCCAAAGCTTTCCAACTTTTCTGCAAACCGGCTGCCGACTCCCCAAAGCTTACCCACCTTTGTTTTCTCCAGGGCATCTTTTATTCTACTCTCCGTATCCAGGATGCAAATGCAGCCCGTCTTTTGTTTATCTTTCTTCGCCAGGTGATTAGCTAATTTGGCCAGTGTCTTTGTAGGGGCCACCCCTACTGAAACCTGTATCCCTGTCCACCTTTCGACCACGGTCTTAAGTTCATGAGCCACTTCGGTATAGTTCTCATTTTCCAATTGCGACAAATCCAAAAAAGCTTCGTCTACAGAATAAACTTCCACATTCTGCTCGCCCGCAACCTGTTTCAATGTGCTCATTACCCTCCAACTCATGTCGCCGTAAAGATTGTAATTAGAAGAGAACACTTTTACGTCATTCGCTTCGATTATGTCCTTAGCCATAAAATACGGCCCTGTCATACCCAATCCGAGGGATTTGGCTTCGTCCGTCCGCGAGATGATACAACCATCGTTATTGCTTAAAACAACCACCGGTTTATGCTCTAAATCAGGCCTGAACAGCTTTTCACACGAACAGTAGAAACTATTACAATCCACTATCGCTTTCATACACTATGTATCACGTAGGTTACTACTCCCCAAAGGAGGAATTCCCGTTCAAGAGGTAGTGGTGAAAGGTTCTGTCCTATTGAAACAAGAAACTTTTTCCCGTCATTGATCTCTAGCTTCCGAATCAGCATTTCTCCATCAACAACTGCTATCACCACCTTCCCATTCCGGGGTTCAATAGAACGGTCGACAATCACTACATCTCCCTTTCCGATGCCTGCTCCTGACATAGCATCTCCATTCACTCTCATGAAAAAAGTCGCCGGCTTATTTCTTATTAGTTGTTCATTGAGATCAATCCCTCTTTCGGCAAAATCATCGGCCGCAGCCCCAAAGCCCGTGGCGTTCGCCGAGTTTACCCTCCATTGGTTGAAGTCCTTCGTACCCGAATACGCTGCCGGAAATATCCCTTGATTATCCATACTTACACCCATTTACCAATTGAGTTAGTAAAATTATACCAATTAAATTAGACAAACTAAATTATTTATCCACAGGACTAAAGTGGTTAGTGTAAGCTAGTTTCTGAACAATAAAGTTTTCTGAGCCTGTTTGCTGGGTTTCTGTTATACAGGTGTGTTTTTCCAAACGATTCAAGGAGTAAATAAATTATTTTTTCAAACGTTTTGAAGCCTAAGTTTTGCCCCGGGTTTTCCATAGGGTTTGTATGGAGTTTGAACGGCTTTAGAACGGCTTTACCCCCTGCTAACTCCGTTCAAACCTAATGCAAACCGGCTACTTCATCGCTTGGAACCTGCTCCTCACCCGCACTAACACCAAAAATTGCTTGGTACTGACATTCTTCCACTCTCATCATTCATCACTCTCATTCACCATTGACTATTCACTACTCATCACTGATCACTCATCACTCATTCATTCACTATTCACTGCTCATCCCCCATCCTCTAAATGTTCCTCTCATAATGCGTGAACTGCCCTGTAGTAGCATGCCTTCCTTCCGCTAACTCTTCCATCATCTTCCTGTTGAAAGCATCAAGGTCCTTAGGGCTGCGGCTGGTGATTAATCCATTATCTGCTACTACTTCTTTGTCCACCCAGGTGACACCCGCATTTAACAGGTCGGTTTTTATGGAAGGATATGAGGTCATTGTTCGGCCATCCAGCATACCTGTCTCTATTAACAACTGTGGACCGTGGCAAATGGCCGCTAATGGCTTCGCCTGCTCAATGAAATGCTGTGCAAAAGATATACACTCCGGGTTTGTCCTTGCTTTGTCCGGGTTCATTACTCCGCCCGGCAAAACCAACATATCATAATCTTCGGGGTTTGCCTCTGAAAGGTTCACATCTACCGGTAATTCTATACTCCAGTGGTCATGATCCCATGCTTTCACTTTTTCTTTTTGCGGAGATACAATATCTACCTTAACGCCAGCATCTTTCAAAACTTTCAAGGGGCTGGTTAACTCTACTTCTTCAAAACCATCTTCTGTCAGAATAGCTACTTTCTTTCCTTCAAGGTTTGTTGCCATAACTTTATATTTCTCCAGTAAAAGCCACAAAAACTAAACCACTGGTTGAATCCATTCCTAAATGTTCAGTACTTTTCAACCAAAGAATGATTATGAAACCGTTGGCCATTTTTAGTTCTACCCTACTCATCATCTTTATATTGAGTTGCAACCGCGGCCCTTATGCCATCGCTAACAAGAGTTATAAACGGCAGGCAAAAGCCTACGCTTCCCAATTGGCACAAACACCGGTAAAAGATTCATTTTCGAATGGTCAGTGGATAGGCACTACCAATTTCAACATGCGTAAGCCAAACTTTGTAATCATTCATCACACTGCTCAAAACAGTTGTGAAGAAACACTGCGTGCATTCACGACAGTAAAGAGCCAGGTAAGCGCTCATTATGTTATTTGTAAGGATGGCACTATTCATCATATGCTGAACGATTACCTGAGGGCCTGGCAGGCAGGAGTGAGCAAATGGGGCAACAATACAGATATCAATTCTTCCTCCATTGGAATTGAAATAGATAACACGGGTTTTGAACCTTTCACTGACGCCCAGATCAATAGCCTGCTCACCGTATTAACCTCTTTGAAGAAAGCTTATTCTATTCCCACAGCCAATTTCATTGGCCATGCTGATATTGCACCTACAAGAAAAAATGATCCAAATGTTACCTTCCCCTGGAAAAAGTTGGCTGATAATGGCTTTGGCTTTTGGTGGAGTGATACCACAAACGTGGTAGTACCTGCCAACTTTGAAAATATGCAGGCTTTAAGGATTATCGGCTATGATATTAAGGACTCAGCGGCCGCCGTACAAGCATTCAAACGTAAATATGAACAGCAGGATAAAAGCAAAGAACTCAATGAGGCTGATCGTAAAATTCTTTATACCCTTTATCGAAAGTTTGAATAGTCAGCCACTTGCTATAGCGGCATTTTAATAGTACCTTACAATAACAAAAAACCACCTATGAAGACATTTTTACTATTTATTTACCTGCCCTTAATTGGCCTTTCATCACAGGCTCAAAGGGTGACTGATTTACCAGAAGGTAAGTATGAGACCAGGTTAAAGAATGCTGAACGCAAATGGAACGCCGGTGATATTCACCTGATGACCGATGGCAGGTACCGGTTATCCAATTCTGATGAATCTGGAGAATATAAGTTTAGTGTAGCTGCACAACGGGTATTTTTTATTTCCGGTCCTCTGAAGGGTGCACATGCGTATACAACTGTTTCTAATAACTCTCCCTCTATTGTATTGCCGGTAAAGGAAAATGTTTTTTTGAAGCTGGAAGATGAAGTATGGTGTAGTTATGTGAAGATGTAACAGAACAGAAACCTTCTTTTCCGGGATAAGGAAAAAAGTTCCAGGAGCTCGGATGTAATTCTAAATTGTAAATCCGGAATCCGGAAATCGAATTACAATTCGTTTTACCTTTCGGCCGTGGCTATTATTCTCAACATCGAAACAGCGGTGGAAGGTGCTTCTATTTGCCTTTCACACGAATCACAGATCCTGGGGTCCTCTTCAAATCCTTCAAAAATGGATAGTGCGTCGTGGTTGCATGTGGCAATACGGGACCTGCTGAATGAAAAAAATGTACAGATCAAAGATTTACAAGCTATTGGAATTAGTTCAGGGCCAGGTTCTTACACAGGCCTGCGTGTCGGCATGGCAGCTGCCAAAGGGTTGTGTTATGCTGCCGGACTGCCTTTAATCACTATAAATACTTTGGAGATTATGGCCACTGCGGCAAAAAAAAGCGCATCAACTCTCCTGTGTCCCATGATTGATGCACGCAGAATGGAAGTGTTTACGGCTGTATATAATCAGGACCTGCAGGTGGTTTTATCTCCCGTAAATATGGTACTAACTGAAGGCAGTTTTTCTGACCTTTTAAATGATCAGCGTTTAACATTTTTCGGGAATGGAAGCCAGAAGTTTAAACAATTAATTCAATCTGCAAATGCTGACTTTATTGAAGTGAATTTTAGTGCAAAAGACATGCTGGGCTTAGCTTTACAGAAATTTAACAACTCCGATTTTGCGGACCTCGCATATGCTGAACCGTTTTACGGCAAGGCATTTTACTCCCCGCCGGCAAAAAAAAAGCTATGAATAATTAATTCTTTTGAATAATCGTCTAATAAAAGTTATAAATTATATATCTTGCAATCGATTTAATCACCGAAAATGGTCAGCGAAAAAGTAGCAGCAACAAACGATTTAAAAATTGATGTAATTCAGCTAAAAAAAGCTGCGCTTATTTTACGGGCTATTAATCACAAATTGCGTCAACAAATTTTAAAGTTGATCCACCAGCACGGTAAGATTACAGTTACTGAGATTTATGTTAAGCTTAGACTTGAGCAATCAGTCGCTTCACAACACCTCGCAATTTTACGGAAAGCTGGTTATGTACTAACTGTTCGCGACGGAAAATTTATTTACTACTCTGTAAATTATGATCGCCTCGACCAGGTACATGCAATTGTGCATGAGCTCCTGAAATAGGTCACATCAACTAACTAATTTCCCTGACTGCAAATAACTATTTTTGCAGGAAAGGGAAATTTATGTTTATTAAACAAATATATACAGGCTGTTTAAGTGAGGCCGCGTATTATATCGAAGATGATGGACAGGCGGCCGTTATAGATCCTCTGAGAGATATTGATACCTATATTCAACTGGCCCGCGAACGTAACGCACAGATTAAATATATTTTCGAAACTCACTTCCATGCTGATTTCGTCAGTGGACATTTAGACCTGGCAAAAGCTACAGGTGCCTCCATCATTTATGGTCCAAACACTGAAACGAATTTTGACGTACATGTAGCTACGGATGGTGAAACCTTTTCGCTCGGCAAGATTATCCTCGAAGTATTACACACACCGGGGCATACACTTGAATCGAGTTGTTACTTGTTAAAAGGTGAAAACGATATTCCTACAGCAGTATTTACAGGCGACACCCTCTTTGTTGGGGATGTTGGTCGCCCTGACCTCGCTCAGAAGGAAAACGAACTGACTATGGATGATCTGGCCGGTATGCTGTTCGATAGTTTACACCAAAAAATACTAACACTGCCGGAAGATGTTTTGGTCTACCCTGCTCATGGCCCAGGAAGCGCGTGTGGCAAACACCTGGGACCGAGCACACACAGTACCATAGGTGAAGAGAAAAGGACCAATTATGCGCTGCAGGCTGCAACAAAAGAAGATTTCATCAAAGTAGTAACAGAAGGTTTATCTGCTCCTCCGGAATACTTTCCCATAAATGCACGAATCAATAAGGAAGGATATGATTCATTGAATGAAGTATTGGAAAGGGGAATGAAACCCCTGGCTGTTGAAGAATTTAAAAATGCAATGGCGCCTAATGTAATTGTTCTTGACACGCGACAAGGCAAAGAATTCAGCCAGGGATTTATTCCGGGATCAATATTTATTGGACTTGAAGATCGGTTCGCAGAATGGGCAGGGAGCCTGCTGCCTTTTGACCAGGAAATACTGTTGGTGACCGAACCAGGTAAGGAAAAAGAAACTATTATTCGCCTTGCCCGGGTTGGGTTTA
>JBLNAY010000375.1:0-3277 GCA_050259715.1 Candidatus Dadabacteria bacterium | reverse complement strand
GTTTACTGTGCAATGGGTGACAAAGGAGGATATTAAAATCATCCTTCAATTTGGAAGTGATATAAATATCTTCTGTGTGATAACTCCTTTTCTGTGCCGCGTAGTACAGATCAGTTATATAAAGTAAGGATGGCTTGTTGTCGCTTATGTTCAATCAAGAAATTTTAAGCTGTCAAATGTCGCTAATGTTGGTTGAACTTATACTTTACTTTCACAATACTCCATCCAAAGCTGCATGCACTCGAAATTTTCTGCCAATAGATGAATTTCGTCTGGTTTATTGTCACCCAGCTACTGTAAAACACATTTTAGTGGCGTTCATTTGTGCAAATCCATGATACTGCCGTATTTTGGTGAAGAAATAAATAACCTATTTGTTATGAGAACAAGTCAAATCATTCTTACAGTATGCATAGTTTTTTGCCTGGCAATTACATCCAATGCCCAAAAGCTTCCTGACCTTGATGTCAGTCCTGCTGATATTTCTATCTTCCGACCGGACGGTAGGGGTACAGAGCCTGTTGCTAAAGTTGTTTATGGGCGTCCTCAAATGAAAGGCAGAATTATGATTGGGGGCACTGAGCCATACGGAAAAGTTTGGCGTACAGGTGCGAATGAATCAACGGAGATAAGGTTCTATAGAGATGTGACTGTTGGCGACCAGAAAGTAAAGGCCGGCACTTACACACTTTATACCATTCCTAACAAAGATCAGTGGACTATTATTCTCAATTCAAAGCTTGATACCTGGGGAGCTTTTGAATATGACCAAAGTAAGGATGTTATCCGCACCAATGTGCCTGTAACTGCTACCGACAAAAATGTTGAAGCTTTCTCAATAGTCTTTGAAGGGAAGCAAGGCACAGGAAATATGGATCTTGCATGGGAAAAATGGATGGTAAAAGTGCCTCTTAAATATTAAGCTGCCTGCCAGTTATTTTTCAGCGCTGACTTCCTTCCACCATTCTTTCGATGTATGGGGATTGTTTAAATCTACTTTTTCGCCAATAAGCGGGTGTACAACAGTTACACCCTTTTTTCTTGCTTCATTAATAACCCTGTTAATGGGTTCATCCCAGGCATGAAGTGCAAGAGAAAACTTTGACCAATGAACCGGCAGTAACTTGTCAGCCTTGAGGTCTATTGATGCCTGTACTACTTCTTCAGGCATCATATGGATATACTTCCAGTATTCATTATACTGCCCGCTTTCGAGAATCGCTAAATCAAATGGACCATATTCCTTTCCGATTTCCCTGAAGTGACTATCATAACCGCTGTCGCCGCCAAGGAAGATCTTCATTGTGGGTGTTATAAGCACAAATGAAAGCCATAAGGTGATATTTCTCTTGAAACTTCGACCTGAAAAATGTCGTGAGGCTGTTGTGTACACTTTAAACCCTTCACCTAAGTCTACAAGTTCATTCCAGTCCTTCTCTATAATGATATTTTTATCAACACCCCATTTTTCAAGATGAGCAGCCACACCTAAGCCAGTAATTACTTTCCCGATTTTATCTTTCAGTTTAATAATGGTTCTATAATCAAGATGGTCCCAGTGGTCATGGCTGATAAACAGGTAATCAACGTTTGGAATATCTTCTACCCGTGTGTTATTTGTGCCCGGAAAACTCCGTGTGGTGAAAGTAACAGGGGAAGCGTGTCCGCTAAATACAGGATCAACAAGAATCTTTTTACCATCTATTTGCAGGAAGTAAGAAGAATGGCCAAACCACACAAATACATTTTCAACCGGATCAAGATGGTGCAAATCCGTTCTTATACTTGGCAGGGGAGAGGAAGGCTTTACATTTTTACTTTTATTGAAGAAGAAATCCTTCATTACAGTAAAACCACTGACTCCTTCTTTGAAGTTTGGCGTAAAACTGAGGTTATGAAATTTCCCTTCCCTGTAGTTGGGTGACTGTTGTATTTTCTCTAATCTTTCACCCGAGGGCTCACTGCCAAATCTTTGATGGCGAAGAAACATTCTTACTGAAACTACTAACAATAATATGACAACTGCAACAACGAGCATAATTTTCTATGGAATTCTAGTTCAGTTTAAAACATAATGTAGTCAACTCAAATCTATTTAACTACGACTACGCACTTGAGTGGCAGGCGTCATCCAGTTTCAAGCAAGTTAAATGATTAAGATCATCTGCCGCGCCTGCTTTTTCCGCATTTCGCAACTCCTTTTCCTTAATATATAAATCCCCGGTTTCACCTGATGATACTTTTGCCGCTCTTAATTCATTTAATCTTTATGAAAAAAATTTCTTTTGTTTTTCTTCTAGCCACCGTAGTTTTTACTGCCAATGCGCAGGACCGTTTTTTTGCTCAAACCTATACATCAAATATTTTACCCAAGGGCAGTTTTGATATTGAGCTATGGCATACGTCACGATTTGGTCATGAGGGAGAGTATTTCCATGCCATGGATCAAAGGGCAGAGTATGAAGTCGGGCTGGGCCGTAATGTGCAAACTTCAATTTATTTCAACAGGTACCAAAAGTCCATTAGTGATATTACAGGAAAGATCAACCAGTATAATGAAATTGGTGTAAGCAATGAATGGAAATGGAAACTGACACAACCTACAAGCAAGACTGGTGTGGCTCTATATGGAGAAGTAGGAGTTAAGGGCGATGAGATTGAATTGGAAACTAAACTGATCCTGGATAAGACTATAGGAAAAAATCTTTTTGCCTTCAATGCCGTTTACGAACTGGAAGAAGAAGCAGAAGTGGAGAATGGTAAAACACAATATAGCCTGGAAGCTACTCCGGTTGAATTTGACTTCGGATATATGAGAAATCTTAGTCCATCTTTAGGAATTGGCATTGAATTGCGGAACAATAATGAAATAGTGAAGGGAAGTTGGCAGAACTCTGTTCTTTTTGCAGGTCCAACAATTAATTACCGTTCTGATAAATGGTTTGTCATTGCGAACTACCTTCCGCAATTGGGTAACCTGCATAAGACGGCTGCTTTTCCCGGAAACAAAGTATTAGATGATCATGAAAAAGCTGAAGCTCGGATACTCGTGGGATTTTCCTTCTAAACTGCTCCCGAAAAACCTTGTTGTAGCAGTTTTGATTGGACTAAGTGCTTGTGTCGCTTCCAAGTCAATAGCGCCTACACCGGAGGCGCTGCCTGTAATGAAGCAAAGGGTGCCGGATATAACTTACGAAAGAGCCAGTGCAGGATACGAACTATATAAAAATAAATGTGCCGGTTGCCATAGATTGTATGCTCCTTCAGAATATACAAT
>JBLNAY010000374.1:0-2683 GCA_050259715.1 Candidatus Dadabacteria bacterium | reverse complement strand
GTGGTCAAGGTAAGGTTTAGCAGGTTTATTCACTAACAATCCCTGTGCAACTGATCCTCTGGTTACAACTCCGATGTTATTTTTATGCAAAAGGTCTAAAGTGGTTTCCTCAGGTCGGCGGTCGAGCAAACTATATTGTGTCATTACACTGATTATATGGCTTTTGCTTACCATACGCCTGATTACATTTGGACGGATGGAAGAGATACCATAATATCTAATCTTACCCTGTTGCTTCAATATTTCGAACGCTTCAATAGATTCATCAGTGTTGTCTTCAATTGTACCTCCGTGCAACTGGTATAGATCAATGCAGTCTGTTTGAAGTCGTTTCAAAGATTCCTCTGCACAGGAAAGGATGTATTCTTTACGCGGGTTCCAGTCCCAGCCACTACCATCCGGCCGCCACTGGTTACCTACCTTGGTGGCAATAATTACTTTATCGCGTACTGGTTGTAATGCCTTTGCCACCAGCTTTTCATTTTCTCCCTTATCATACAAGTCCGCAGTGTCGAAATAATTGATGCCCATTTCAACAGCTTTCCTGAGAATGAATTCATTTTCCGGGTTACCGGGCTTTAAAGACATACATCCAAAGCCGATGCGGCTTATTTTTAAATCCGACGGGCCCAACTTCCGGTATTCCATACACGCTCTAATTTGCTGTAAAACTACTGCTGTACGCCTGATAATGCAGGTAATCGTTGAACACCTAAAAAAAAGAACAGGTAGTAGAAACTACCTGTATCAACGTTTTTTAACCAAATATTGATTTGGATTAGCAAGACAACCAACCCGCAAATGAGAATGCAAATTTCTATGTAGACATAAAACCAAAAACTGATTTATATCCATAAGATGAGTAATTGTCGTCATGTAAAAAGATACTCTATGGTAGGAGTTACAGGCTGAAAATGCCTTTAATGTGAAATAGTCG
The DNA here is from genome assembly GCA_050259715.1 of Candidatus Dadabacteria bacterium. Classification (GTDB taxonomy): domain Bacteria; phylum Bacteroidota; class Bacteroidia; order Chitinophagales; family Chitinophagaceae; genus Flavisolibacter. Next base: position 1,746 of record JBLNAY010000374.1, on the reverse strand, counting down.
TTTAAAAAAACTGATTAATATCAGAATCGCTCTTAAAAGCTATGATGATTTATCAGCAACAATATCCTTAACTTCTGATCACCTACAATATTTTTATTTTGATATTTCTAAACCAGGCTTCACTGCCATGATCCTGTAAAGCAATATACCCTTTTGCGGACATTCCGTAACCTGGTGCATCCTTCCATTTACCGGATGCCTTTCTTTGCTTCCAGTCATCTGTCCATAACTGGTATTCCACCACCTTTTCACCATTGAGCCAATGCTGTACGTTACCTTTGTTCACAACAATTCTCGTATTGTTCCATTCGCCAATCGGTTTTGGATGTGCAGCAGGCGCTGTGTGCATGGCATAATTGGCAGCAGTTTTTTGCCAGTCCTCTAATTTCTCAGGGAAATTATTATCATCTATCAGTTGGTATTCCGGACCACTCAGGTAAGCTGTCGGGAATTCTTCTGTCACCATGTACATAATGCCACTGTTACCCTGCGGTGCCAGCTTCCAATCCAGTGAAAGATCAAAGTTTTCGAACTGGTTTACGGTGATGAGATCTGCCCTTCGATCAGTTTTATCGGTGTTACTGCCTTTGCACCATATCACTCCATCCTTTACTGTCCATGAATCGGCAGGTTTGTTTTGATAGGTTCTCCACCCATCCAGGCTCCGGCCATTAAAAAGAGATATATATCCATCGGGGGAAGGAGCTGGTAATTGGTAAGTACTTGTTGATTGTTTTGGCTTTTGGCTGTTGCAGCTTACCAGGATGCAAGCCAACCATAAAAGATTTCTCATATGCAGTATTTTAAAAATTATCATTAACTGGTTTTTACTTTTAGATTTTCCGGATCCCATAGCATGATCTTATTGCCGAAATAGCTGTCGTTACATAAAAGCGCCGGGGCTGCAGCCCTGTAGCCGAAAAGAGAATTTTCAGTCACATCCTTATTGTTACGAATCGCATTGGCCCAGTTATAAAAATGATCAAAGTGTGCTCCTTTATATCCTTCTTCAGCGGTATACTCCAGTTTTTCAGGAGGAAGCATGCTCTTTCTCTGGTACACATATTCTTTACCTCCCGGTGCATTCTTTGTTTGTAATAAAGGATCATTTGCATCGGTGACAGCCCTGTTTTTATACAGGGTAACCTTATCCCATTCCACCGTCATAGATCCTTCACTTCCTACCATGCGCAGGTAGTTGGTTCCCCCTGTCCCGTCAACGAAATTGACACGAAGTGATAGATTGAACGCCGGATGTATGTCAGTAGAAGGGTAATCAAACATGCCTAGCATAATGTCAGGCACCTCACGTCCATCCTTCCAGTACCTCAATCCCCCTGTTGCCATAATTTTATTGGGTCCTACAGATCCTGTGACAAAGTGAAGACTGGAGAAGAGGTGTACGAACAGGTCACCGGATACACCGGTGCCATAGTCGCGGTAATTTCTCCACCGGAAGAAGCGGGTTTTATCAAAAGGCCTCTTGTTGGTATTCGCAATGAAACGATCCCAATCCACAGTAGCTGGTGAGGCATCCGCCGGTATGGGATATTGCCACGCCCCCGTGGGTGACATACGTGCCCAAAAACCTTCAGCATAATTCAACTGCCCGATAGCACCCTGCCTAAGCAGTTCCTTGGCTTTTTCATTTCCAAGTGAACTCATACCCTGGCTACCCACCTGGAAAACCACCTTATTTGTTGTTTGTGCATTAATCACTGCCCCTCCTTCTGTTATGTCATGAAC
>JBLNAY010000373.1:0-13721 GCA_050259715.1 Candidatus Dadabacteria bacterium | reverse complement strand
CTGTTGGTGGCTCACTCGTACGCTTAGGTGAACGTCCTTTCTTTACCAAGCAGGGATATGGTGAAGATCCAATTCGAAACAGCATGTATGGTGCTGATTTTGACTATCGTAATGACGTACCAAGGCTCACCAAATGGTTAAATAAGCTTCCATTCTATAATTCCAAGGCAATGTCCTCAGTTACAGCTTATGGTGAAGCTGCTATTTTGGATCCGGGACACGCCAAGGAGATTGGCAAGGGAAGAGAAGGTTTGGTTTACCTGGATGATTTTGAGGGTACCCGCAGTAGTATTGACCTCCGTTTTCCTTTGATCAGTTGGACACTTGCTTCTGCTCCACAGAATTCACCCGACAAAAGTGGCCAGATACTCTTTCCTGAGGCTACTTTGAATGATGACTTACAATATGGTTATCGTAGAGCAAAATTAGCCTGGTATAACATTGAGCCTGTGTTACAGGAGAGAAGGAACAGTAGCAACCCATTGAGAAACAACCCGGATGAACTTTCGAAACCGGAAACCCGGCAGGTACTTCAAACTGAATTATTCCCGCAACGTACCAATGATATAGGACAAGGGCTGTTGACCACTTTTGACCTGGCATTCTATCCAAAGGAAAAAGGACCTTATAACTTCCAGTACCGGGTGGATCCCACAACAGGTGCGCTTACCGCTCCAACAAAGAACTGGGGTGGTATCATGAGGAACATCGACCAGACAGATTTTGAAACAAGCAACATAGAATTCATTGAGTTCTGGATGCAGGATCCCTTTATTAATAAGCCAAATAGTAAAGGTGGAGAATTGTACTTCAACCTTGGTGATATATCTGAAGACGTATTGAAGGATGGAAGAAGACAATATGAAAATGGTTTACCCACCAAGTCTCAGCCTAATATACCCGTTGATAATACTGTTTGGGGGGTTGTTCCCAAAAATCCTGTGCAGGTTACCAATGCCTTCAGCAATAACCCGGAAGACCGTCCTTTCCAGGATGTAGGTTTCGATGGATTAACAGATGCAGCTGAGAAAACGCATTTCCAGCCTTACCTGAACCAATTGAGTGCTACAGTGGGTGCGAACTCACCTGCTTACCAGAAAGCAGTAACTGACCCTTCTAATGATGATTTTAAAGGTTACCGGGATCCTACTTTTCCTGATAACGCCGGCATTCTCGAACGGTATAAGAATATCAATAACCCTGATGGTAACTCGCCCATTGCCGGGGCAAATGACCAGTATACCAGTGCCTTTACTTTATACCCCGACCAGGAGGAACTCAATAGGGATAACACCCTGAATGAAGTTGAGGAATACTTCCAGTACCGCCTGGAATTAAAGCCGGGAATGACCCAGAACACTAACCGGTACATTACAGATGTACGCTACTCAACTGTGAGATTGGCAAATGGCCAGACGCGTAGTGAAAAATGGTACCTGTTCCGCATACCTGTTAGGGAATATGATAATAAGGTGGGCAACATTCCTGATTTTAAGTCCATCCGCTTTATCAGGATGTTTATGACCAATTTCGAGGATACGGCCGTATTGCGTTTTGCTAAACTCGAATTGGTAAGAAACCAGTGGAGAAAGTTCAATTACGAGGTAGGGTATACAAATAACATTACTCCATTGCCAACTAATGATCCTACTACAGTAGATGTGCTTGCAGTGAATGTTGAGGAAAATGATAAACGCCAGCCAATTCCTTACCGCATACCTCCGGGAGTAGAAAGGCAACAACAGATCAGTAATAATAATGTGCAGTTACTCTTAAATGAGCAGGCACTGAGTTTAAGAACCTGTAACCTGTTTAAAGATGACAGGAGAGGCGTTTTTAAAACCATGAATATTGACCTTAGGTCTTATGGACGTTTGTCCATGTACGTACACCTGGAATCTCTCCGTGGTAATGGAGCCGATCTGCAACCTGGTGATGTGAAAGCTGTAGTGCGTATAGGTAATGACTTTACCAACAACTTCTATGAAATAAAAGTTCCCCTTAAAGCTACCCCATGGGGTGCCACTGATTCAGCCACCATCTGGCCTGATGTAAACTACCTTGATTTTGATTTGCAAAGGCTTACCAAGCTTAAAGTGAAAAGAAACAGTGCGGGTATTCCTAATACAACTGTTTATACTGAAACGGACCCTGACGGAAAAGATTTCGCTATTATGGGTAATCCAAACCTTGGTGAAGTGAGAGGCATGTTCCTTGGTGTGGAAAACACTAACCAGGAAACCATATGTGCAGAGACCTGGTTTAATGAATTACGGCTGTCTCACATGAATGAACAAGGCGGCTGGGCCGGATTAGGGCGTGTGGACTTCAGGTTGGCAGACCTGGGAAACCTGAGCTTCACAGGCAGTTACCACAGTGTTGGATGGGGTACCCTTGAACAAAGGGTGAATGAAAGAAGCAAGGAAGACTTAAAACAGTTCGATATAACAACCAATCTTGATTTAGGTAAATTGGTTCCAAAAGGGTTGGCTGTGCAAATACCCGTATATGCAGGCATAAGCAAATCTACCAGCAGCCCGCAATACGATCCTTACGACCTGGATCTCAGGTTAAGAGATAAATTAAGCAGTTTGTCAGGAAAAGACGCAGATTCAGTAAGAACCAATGCAGTTGACCAGACCACTATTAAGACGATCAACTTCACAAACGTAAAGAGAACCAAACCACTGGGTAAAAAACCTCAACTCTGGGATATCTCCAATGTCGATCTGAACTACTCTTATGTTCACCAGGAAAGAAGTAATCCATTAATTGAACTGGAGGATATCAAGAGGACCAGGGCCGCAGTTTCTTATTCCTATTCCCCTGCACCCGGGTTTGTTGAACCCTTAAAGAAGATAATAAAGAGCAAATCACAATGGTTCTCCCTGTTGAGAGACTTTAATTTCAATTATAAGCCTTCCCTTATTTCCGTCAGGGCTGATGTGTTCCGCCAGTTTGGTTCTCTGAGGAACCGCAACGTGGGTACATCAATGAAGCTTCCGGAAACCTATGATAAGTTCTTCTATTTTGACCGTTATTATAGCCTGAGATGGGATTTTACCCGTTCACTGACATTTGATTTCAATGCGGTGAATAATGCACGGATAGATGAGCCCTTTGGAAGGTTGGATACTCCTGAGAAGCGTGATACAGTAAAACAAAACTTCTTTAAAGGAGGACGCAATACTCACTATCATCATGAGGGTACTTTAACCTATAACGTACCTACTACCAAGTTCCCGTTAATAGACTGGACTACCATGAGAGCCAGTGTAACTGCTAAATACGATTGGCTGGCTGGTTCCCTGTTAGCTCGTGAACTCGGTAACACCATGATCACCGGGCAGACCAGGAATGTAACGGGAGAACTTGATTTTGAAAAGCTGTATAACAAGTGGCGTTTCCTGCAGGCGGTGAATAACGATATGCCGGGTCAAAAGTTACCGAAACCTCCAAGGGATACAACAGCTAAAAAATCAAGGAAATCTGGTGAACTGCCTTATGTTTCAGGGGTTCCTAAGTTCTTTGCCAAACTGGTTACTTCGCTGAAACGTGTCGGGGTGCAGTATAATGAGGACCTTGGGTCATTGCTTCCTGGTTATATGGATAGTACACGTATTCTCGGTATGAATACAAGGAGCATGAACCCGGGATGGAAATATATTTTCGGATACCAGCCGGATACATCAGACATTAATGACTTAGGTAATCGTGGATTGTTTACGAGAAGTGCTTTATTCAATTCACTTATACAGCAACGTTATAGCCAGCATATCAATGCTACCGCTCAATTATCCCCGATCCGCGACCTGAATATAGATATCACCGTAGATCGCACTTTCGAAAAGAACTATAATGAACTGTATAAGGATACTTCCGGAACCGCAGGTCTTAAGCGCTTAAATCCTTATGCGACAGGTAGTTTCAGTATCAGCTTTATATCTTACCAGACCCTGTTCACACCTTTTGATCCGAATGAAGTTTCTGAAGTGTTCAAAAAGTTTGAAGACAACAGGGCTATTCTGTCACAACGGCTCGGCAAGAAGAATGTATATGCTAATCCTAACCTCACAACTCCTGATGGTTATGTGGAGGGATATGGCCGCTACGCACAGGATGTTTTGATCCCTGCCTTTATTGCAGCTTATACAGATAAGGATCCAAACTCGGTAGCATTGGTAAAGAACTCTAATCCTAATCTGAGTGCCAATCCATTCTCAGGTTTGATACCGCGGCCGAACTGGAATCTTACCTATAATGGACTGTCACGGTTACCTGGTTTGGAAAAGATATTTACCAACTTCACCCTGCGTCATGGTTATAATAGCACGCTTAGCATGAACAGCTTCAATACGGCATTATTATTCCAGGATCCGTTAAGAGTTGGATTCCCTTACTTCCGTGATACGGTTGGGTATATTCCTTATTTCCTGGTTCCGAATATTACTATAAACGAGCAATTTGCTCCGTTGATAGCTGCCGATATGACATTCGCCAACCAATTGTCAGCACGATTTGAATATAAGAAGAGCCGTACGCTGAGTCTTAGCCTTATTGACTACCAGTTAGCAGAAAATCGCTCTACTGAGTATACCATAGGAATGGACTGGAGAAAGAGGGGAGTGCCGTTCCTGCAAAATATACGCATTGGAAAGAGTGGCAAGCAATTGAAAAACGATATGACTATGCGGTTCGATTTCAGCCTGAGAGATGATGCAACTGCCAATAGCAAACTGGATCAGAATTCTGCCTTTGGTACTGCAGGACAAAAGGTGGTGCGTATTGCGCCTTCGATTGATTACATCATTAACAATAGGGTGAACCTGAAGTTCTATTTCGAGCAGAACAGGTCCATACCGAAGATCGCAACCACTGCGCCTATCACCACTACACGTGCAGGTGTACAGGTTAGAGTGGCACTTACTCAATAGCTCGTATAATTAAGAAGATTAAAATCCTAAATAAAAAACCCTGCTTCTCAGCAGGGTTTTCTTTTATACCATATCTGGTCTTAATCCAGTTTGGTGAGAATACTATCTACAATACCATATTCAATGGATTTTTCCGCATCCATCCAATAATCACGCTCAAAATCTTTACGTATACGTTCAATGGTTTGCCCGGTATTTTCTGCCAGGATCTTAGCTCCCATTTCCTTTGTTCGAAGTATCTGTTCCGCGTGAATTTCCATGTCTGCACTGACTCCTTGAATATGTCCCCCGAGTGAAGGCTGGTGAATCATTACTTCGCCATGAGGGAAAATAAACCTGCGGCCTTTTTCTCCTCCGCTCAATAAGATGCTGCCCATTGACGCAGCTAATCCCATGCAGATAGTGCTAACAGGTGATTTGATCATTCGCATGGTATCATAGACCACCATGCCACTGGTAACAACACCACCGGGACTGCTGATGAAGAACTTTATTTCTTCCCCCGGTTTATCAGCTTCCAGCAACAACAACTTTGTTACAATATCTTTTGCTGATTTATCGTCAACAATACCCCATAGATAGATGCTGCGTGTCTGGTAAAAATATTTCTCTAATCGCTTGTAAAGCATCCGGGTATCCAGCTCGGCTCTTTCTTCTTTTTCTTCTTCTGTTTCCGGTTCGGGAGCACCGGGACCTGGCATCGGCTCCGGTTGCATAATATGCTTATAGTAATTGAATTGTAGGTCTTTTTGGCTCATCTTACGTTCTTTTTGTTATTTGGATTCCGGTTTCTTTTCTTTCCTTGGATTCATTAGCAGTACCTCGTCAACCAAGCCATATTCTTTGGCTTCGATGGCAGTCATCCAGTAATCACGATCGAAATCTGATTCTATCTTTTCTGCTGTTTGATTGGAATGGAAGCAAACGATGTCATATAATTCTTTCTTCAGTTTCCTGATCTCCTTCACCGTAATTTCTATATCGGTTGCCTGGCCTCCAATAGCTCCACTAGGCTGGTGCATCATAATACGGGAATGTTTTAATGCTGCCCTTTTACCATGAGTACCTGCAGCGAGCAATACGCTTCCCATTGAAGCAGCAATACCGATACAAATAGTTGCCAAATCAGGCGTGACATATTGCATAGTATCATACACACCTAAACCTGCATATACACTTCCTCCCGGGGAGTTGATATACATGTTGATGTCACGGGTGCGGTCGGTTGAGTCGAGGAATAATAATTGGGCAGTAATGATGTTTGCTACTTCATCATTTATTGGATATCCCAGAAATATGATCCTGTCCATCATCAACCGGCTGTATACATCCATAACAGCCACATTCATTGGTCGTTCTTCAATAATATTCGGTGTAAGGGCAGTGACCATGTATTTACCGTAGCTATCTAAAGTGTTACTCGACATTCCTTTATGCTTCACGGCGTACTTTTCAAATTCAGAATTAAAACTCATATCATCTATTGTTAAGTAAGCAATTTAATCGATTTGTCATGTATCAAATACCATGCGCACCCTCCAAACAAGACAAAATGCCACAACTACTGTAAATGTAAAATTTAAATGAAGATCTATTGGAACAATTCCACCGCATGAACTGCCACCTGCAATTATATAACTAGGGTAAGTCACCGGATCAAAATCAGGGATATTTATGTCTGTTACAAGACACTCCTGCAAGAAAAAAGGACTGCCAAAATGGTAGCCCTTTTTAAAAATATATCTTCCTATATATGGGTGTTCCTGTTAATGATGATGATGCTGATGTTCTTCATTCATGTGAATGAACTCTTCCTTGCTGACAGGTGTTTCAGCAGCATTGGCCTGTTGTTCTGCCCAATCGAAGACTTTCTGCGTCTGGATCTTAGAATAGGATTCTTCCACATATTTCCGGTCTTTCATCATACGATCGATATAATCTACCACCCATTGCTGTTCTTCATCCATGTTCACTGTGCCCATATATCCAAACAGCTGTTGCTTGGCAAATTCACGTACCTCCTCCTGCTTCACCTGCAAATCATTTTCTTTAATGATCTTATCGGTGATCAGTGTCCACTTCAACTGGTTAACGAATGTGGGATATTCCTGTTCTACCTGCTCGTCTGATTTTGCCTGGTTATTTTCACCTTGTGTCTTTAACCACCTTTTCAGGAAGTCGGCAGGAAAATCAATGTGGGTATGATCGAGCAACACATGATACAAAGTATGTTGCAATTGGTTGCGGCTTTCCGCATCCCATGCACTTTCCAGTTCTTTCTTTACCTGCGCCCTGAATTCTTCTTCCGTTTTTACCTCCAGCTTCGGGAACAACTGGGTGAAGAATTCTTCATTCAGTTCCCTGGGCTCCACCAGCCCTACTTTAGTGATAGTAATCCGGAAACGTTTACCTGTTGCTGAATCGAGTCCAAGATCGTGCAGCACCCATTCTTTTTCTTTTTCATCAAAAGCTTCATCAATGGTAAGATCTACTGTATCATCTTTCTTCTTTCCTAACAGGTTAGAGCGAAATTCCTCGCGGAAGTATTTCAGGAGTAAAGAATTATCTTTTGTCACACCACCTTCAACAACATTTCCTTCATTGTCAATTTCAGTAAACGTTACATTCAATACGTTGTTCTCGTTATCGATGGTTTCCGGTTCACTCATGTTGCCATAACGGGTACGCAATCTTTCAACTTCCTCGTTCAACATTTCGTCTGTAATGGTCACCTTATATTTCTTCAGGGGTTCCTTGGAAAGATCCGGAAGATTGAAGTCCGGTTTCATGCCTACTTCAAAGGTGAAAGTGTAATTATTGGGATTGTTTACATCCAGCTGTCCAAGGTTAAAATCAACAGGCAGGGGCTGGGCGAAGATGTCCAACTTTTCTTCTTCTATAAAACGAAATACTTCTTTATCCACTGTTTTCAAGACCTCATCGGTAAATAAGGAATTACCGTACATTTTTTTTATAAGTCCGGCAGGAACCATTCCTTTTCTGAAGCCGGGGATATTTGCCTTTTTACTGTATTCTTTCAGTGATTTTTCAAATTGAGGAAGATAGTCCTCCTTGTTAATGGTGATGTTTAACTGCTTGTGTAAAGGAGCAACTTCTTGTTGAGTAACTGTAGCCATTTTCAATAATTATTTATAACGAACAAGGAACAAGGAACGGAAGAAAAGCACTCTTCATCATTCATTCCCTGTTCCTTGCGATACCTGCCTGAAAGCAGGTTGATAAAATTTAGTGCGGGTGGAGGGACTCGAACCCCCATGCCTCACGGCGTCAGATCCTAAGTCTGATACGTCTACCAATTTCGCCACACCCGCAATCTCTGTAAAGGGGGGCAAAGGTAAGGGTTTGAACTTTTTTCAAAAACACTTTTCCACCCCCAGATTCTTTTTGCTTTACAAGGAATCGTTAAAACAGGGGGAATGATTATTTGATAAAGTATAAGGCTGCCACAGGTGGGGAAGGGCTACCCTATAGGTCTGTTACGCTGTTGATATGCAGTTGACACGCAGTTGAGACGCAATTGATACACTGTTAACTGCGTCTCAACTCCGTATCAACAGCGTGTCAACTGCGTGTCAATTGCGTCATCGTTCCCTGCCCGCTCCATGGCAGCACTCATATTTATCGCATGTTTTTTTTATTAATCTTTGAAGAGTATGAAACGAATGTCAAAGCGAGTTTATACAAACGAGATAACATCTCCTTTTTGTATCCTTTAAGAGACTTTCCCCTTCAAATACAGTAAATTCGTAAACAATGGAAACCGTAGCACAGATACCGAAGTATAGCTTAAATGATGAACAGGAAAAGAAGCTGATTCTACGCGAGTACCGTGCTTTATTGCGCGCTCTGAAAGCCAGGCTTAAGCCGGGTGACAGGCGCATGATCCGTAATGCATTCGAAATGGCCGCTGAAGCTCACAAGACTATGAGGCGAAAGAGCGGCGAACCCTATATTTTACATCCATTGGCGGTATCCCGCATTTGTGTTGAAGAAATAGGATTGGGTATTCGTTCCACCATTTGCGCCCTTCTTCATGATACAGTGGAGGACACGGACATTTCTCTTGATGATGTTCAACGTGAATTCGGTAGTGAGATCGCTAAAATAGTGGATGGACTGACAAAGATTTCCAATGTCATTGATGTAAACGCTTCGCAACAAGCGGAGAATTTTAGAAAGATACTTCTTACCCTTACTGATGATCCGCGTGTGATCCTGATCAAACTGGCAGATCGTCTTCATAATATGAGGACCCTCGACAGCATGAAGCAGGAAAAACAACTAAAGATATCTTCAGAAACAGTTTATGTGTATGCACCGCTGGCTCACCGTATGGGTTTGTACAACATCAAGACAGAGCTGGAAGACCTGGCTATGAAGTATTTGGAGCCACAGACTTATAAGGAAGTGGCTTATAAGCTTGCGGAAACAAAGCGGGAGAGAAGCCGGTTCATTAATGAGTTCATCAAGCCACTGAAGGATAAGCTGGAGAAAGCCGAACTGAATTTCGAGATTTATGGACGTCCAAAGAGCATTCACTCTATCTGGAATAAGATGAAGAAAAAGGGAGTGAGCTTCGAGGAGGTTTATGATTTATTTGCTATACGGATCATAGTGGATTCTTCCCCTGATAAAGAAAAGGAAGACTGCTGGAAAGTGTATTCCCTGATCACAGACGAATACAACCCTTCACCGGAGCGTCTTCGCGACTGGTTGAGTAATCCGAAGAGCAATGGGTACGAGGCGCTGCATACGACCGTAATGGGCCCACAAGGTAAATGGGTGGAAGTGCAGATTCGCAGTAAGAGGATGAATGAAATTGCCGAAAAAGGCCTTGCTGCCCACTGGAAATATAAAGAGGGAACAACAGATGAAAGCCGTTTCGATAAATGGTTTAGCCAGATAAGGGAAGTGATTACCACTCATGACGTGGATTCAATTGACTTCCTGCAGGACTTTAAGCGCAGTTTCCTGGCGGAAGAGATCTACATCTATACCCCTAAAGGTGATGTAAAAATGCTGCCGGTAGGTGCTACTGCACTAGATTTTGCCTTTTCCGTACACAGTGAAGTAGGGTCGAAATGTATCGGTGCGAAGGTGAATCATAAGCTGGTGCCCATAAGCCATAAGCTTAGAAGTGGCGACCAGGTGGAGATCATTACTTCCAACAAACAAAAGCCTTCAGAAGACTGGCTGAATTTCGTAGTTACTGCTAAAGCAAGGAGCAGGATAAAGGATGCATTAAAAGAAGAAAAAAAGGTAATTGCGGAAGAGGGAAAATATACTTTGCAAAGGAAGTTGGAAGGCCTCGGAGTGGCTGTCAATCCTCATAATATCGATGAGCTGGTAAACTACTATAAACTTACTGCACCACTTGAACTATACTTTAATATAGCAGTTAAGATTATTGATCTTAAAGAACTGAAAGAATTCAAGATCATTGGCGATCGTCTCGAAGCTCCTAAACCTGTTAAGCCTCAGGAAGCAAAGCCCGAATACATTCCGAACCTGCAAAAGAAAGATGCAGAGCTGATCATATTTGGTGAGAGTAGCGACAAGATCGTGTATAACCTCGCCAACTGTTGCAAGCCTATCCCCGGTGATGATGTATTTGGATTTGTCACCACAGGTAAAGGGTTGACTATTCACCGCACTAATTGTCCGAATGCCGCACGGCTGATGTCCAACTATGGCCATAGGATAGTAAAGACAAAGTGGGCAAAGAACAAGGAAATTTCCTTCCTTACCGGTCTTAAGATCATAGGCATGGATGATGTGGGTGTCGTAAATAAAATCACTACCATCATCAGTGGCGACCTGCGGCTGAATATTTCAGCCATTACCATTGAATCTAAAGAAGGTTTGTTTGAGGGGACCATCAAGTTGTTTGTGCATGATAAAGAGGAGTTGGAAGAATTGGTCATTCGTTTAAAATCCCTGCAGGGAATTCATTCTGTTGAGCGTTTCGAGACAGAAACACCCACCTGATAATCTGCACTTTAGAAGGTTGTGAACAAACCTGCATTTTCCGATTCCTTCTCTTTATACGATTCCTGTACATTTGCGGGCGTAAAAGAAAATTATGGTTGATGTTATTCTTGGCCTGCAATGGGGTGATGAGGGTAAGGGAAAGATAGTCGATTACTTTGCCTCTAAATACGATATGGTGGCACGCTTCCAGGGCGGGCCTAATGCAGGTCACACACTTTATGTCGGAGATAAAAAAATCGTATTGCACCAGATACCATCCGGCGTATTTCATGAAGGCGCAGTGAATTTAATAGGGAATGGTGTTGTGCTCGATCCTGTGATCCTGCAGCGGGAAGCCAATATTGTAAAAGGCTTTGGTATAGATCTGAAAAAGAACCTTTTTATTTCAGAACGTACGCACCTTATTCTGCCGACCCATCGTGCTTTGGATAAAGCAGCAGAAATGGCGAAAGGAGAAGGTAAGATTGGATCTACCCTTAAAGGAATCGGGCCAGCCTATATGGATAAAACCGGCCGTAATGGTCTTCGCGTAGGAGACCTGCTTCATAAGAGCTTTACTACACAGTATATTAAGCTGCGATTGAAACACCAGCGTTTATTGGATAACTTCAATTTCTCGGAAGATATATCTGCATGGGAAGAGGAATTCTTTGAATCAATTGACTTCCTGAAGTCTCTGAATATCGTTAATGGTGAATACTTTATTAATGATTACATCTCAAAGGGCAAGAAAGTATTGGCTGAGGGAGCACAGGGAAGTATGCTGGATATAGATTTTGGTACATTCCCATTCGTGACTTCCAGTAACACTATTTCAGCAGGTGTATGCAGTGGATTGGGTGTGGCTCCTCAAAAGATCAAAGATGTTGTGGGAGTTAGCAAAGCCTATTGTACAAGAGTGGGCAGTGGTCCTTTCCCCACAGAATTGAATGATGAGACAGGAGAAAAATTAAGAAGGATAGGCAGTGAGTTCGGAGCTACCACCGGCAGACCCAGGAGGTGCGGCTGGATGGACCTGGTAGCACTTCAATATGCGTGCATGCTGAATGGGGTAACTCAACTGGTGATCACCAAAGCGGATGTATTGGATGAATTTGAAGAACTGAAGATCTGTACCTCGTACAAAATAGGAGACGAAAAAGTTGACGCAGTACCATTCCAGATGACGAATAATTATATTGAACCGGTATACCGCTCCTTTAAAGGCTGGAATACAAATACCTCAAAGTTGACGAACAGCAGTAAGTTACCTTCTGAAATGAAGGAGTATGTGAAGTTTATAAATGAGAACCTTAGTGCTGAAATTAAATATATTTCTAATGGTCCGGGCAGAGACCAGATCATTGAAATTTAATGGGAAGAATAGCTATAAAAAAATCTATTTTTAATTTGGCTAATTAAAATGTTCGCCCAAATTTTACAAACAAATCCCAGGTCTTATGTCTGAAATGCTATTGGAGGAACTTATCCCTACAGAAACAAATTGGATTGATTTAGTCATGGCCCAGGCTAAGGGCCGTCCATCTAAATCTAAAAAAGAGGAAGATGAAGATGTAGATGACGATGATGAGGAAGTATTACCTAAGAAAGGAGCAAAAAAATCAGCTGACGATGACGAAGATGATGACGACGATCTAGATGACGACATTGCTGATGAAGATGATGATTGGGATCCGGATTTCGAAGAATTCGATCTGCCAAAACCTAAAAAAGGTAAGGGCAAGGAAGAAGAAGAAGACGAAGATTTTAAGATAGAAGAAGATGAAGAGTTTAATGACCTGGACTTATTCAATGACTCCGGCTTCGACGATGAAGACGAAGATTTTTAATGAACCGGCATAGCTCTGGACGTTGCACTTATACTATAACTGACATACAGAATTTTAAATTGAAGATGTTAAGCTGGCTTAGGCAGTTTAACATCTTTTGTTTCCTGGATAGTCATGATTACCAGGTAAATCCTACCTCTTACAACTGTTTAGTGGCAGCGGGGGTGAAGTTTGAGATTGAAACAGATTCTCTCACCGACATTGACACCTTTATCTCTGGGCATCATTCCTGGATATTTGGTCATCTATCTTACGAATTGAAAAACTCTATACATCATTTAAAGCCATCAATAGAAGATAAGGTTGGGTTTCCTTTGATGTTTTTTTTCGTTCCTGAATATATAATTCTTCTTAAAGGAGAAGAGATCATAATCCATGCTGAAGATCCCGCTGCCATCTGCCAGGAGATCAATAGTGTTACACTGGGAAATTCAGGTCATAAAGAGTCAGAAATCAGGTTCAGAGAAGAGCTTACAAAAGAGACCTATTTAGAAAAGATAAGGCAGTTAAAAGAACACCTGCACAGGGGTGATTGTTATGAAATCAATTTTTGCCAGGAGTTCTATGCTGAAAATGCCTATATAGATCCTTTCCAGGTTCATCAACAGTTAATGGAGATCTCTCCGAATCCTTTTTCAGCCTTTTACAGGCTTAAGGATAAATACGTTATCTGTGCCAGCCCCGAGCGGTTTCTTTCCAAAAAGGGCAGCAGGATCTACTCTCAGCCCATAAAAGGGACTATCCGCAGAAATAAGGAAGATGTTACTGAAGATGCTGTATTGAAAAATCAACTTCAGCAAAATCAAAAAGAAAGATCAGAGAACGTGATGGTAGTGGATATGGTGCGAAGTGACCTGGGGAAGATCTGTGATTCAGTTAAAGTAGAAGAGCTGTTTGGCATCTATACTTATCCGCAGGTACATCAAATGATCTCTACTATTAGTGG
>JBLNAY010000372.1:0-15075 GCA_050259715.1 Candidatus Dadabacteria bacterium | reverse complement strand
TGTACACCGGGATAATCAGAGGAGAAGAGAACCCGTGAATAGTTGTAATCATGGGAGTGTTTGTCAACCGGGAATAAGTAAGGGGCAAAAAATCATAATGATTATGTATGATGTCAAAGTCCCCGGCTCTTTCAAAAAGATGGCTGATGTGAAGGCATTCATTTACTTTGGCGTCAGCAGCGCCGTTTTGCTCATATCCCTTTTCTACAACCGATTCCAGTTTGCCGGCTGTTATAGAATCACCCGTTGCAAAGAGCGTTACATCAACTCCTAAAGCCACAAGTCCTTCTGCCACATTGGAAGCTACCTGTTCCCATGGCCCATAATTCAGTGGAGGTGTTCTCCATGCAACAGGTGAAAGTATCGCTACTTTCATGCGGGTTCTGTTTGGTAAAAATCTTCAAAGGCTTTCAATACCGTCAAATGAGAGATGAGATAAGACAAGGTGCTCTCGGCGCCCTGGTTGCGGTTGATGCCATAACTTTCCAGCCCGTCGCAACAGCCTTTGGTTTCAAAATCGTAAAGGCTCACACGTAAATCATTTTCCCCCAAAAACCAGGTAAAACAAGTGTAAAGCTGGCTTAAATAACTTTTATCCTTTGTGAGATTATAAGCTTCATGAAACATTAACACCATCACCAGCGCATCCAATGGTTGCTGCGCAAATTTGGATTGGGCGCCGTTCTTTTGATACCATTTCTCATTGCCAATAATGGACAAGTATCCATCTTTTAAGGTGATTTTGGAGAGGAATTGCATGCTTTCGATTGCCGTCGTTTTTATGCATTCTTCATCCAGTGTAATGGCTGCGTGCAATAGGGAAAGCGGCAGGATAGCATTATCGTAAGCCAGCAGGCTTTCAAACCAATGCCAGTTGTCGCACTTATGAGTGTGATAATCCTGCACAAGTTGTAAAGCCATTTTCTTCAGGCAGGCCCTCATTCCTTCATCGTGTGGATTACTTTTCAGGTAATAGCAGATGCCTATAATGGTGTTGGACCTGCTGCGAATGGAACCCAGCTTATCAAAATGCGGCACTGATTGAAAAAAGATTTCTTTGCCTAATTGATAATAGGCATCATTTGGTGCGTTCGCTATCAAATAACCCAGGGCCCACACGGTACGCCCAAAAGAATCTTCCGACCCCACTTCATCCAGGAACTGCCTGCTAAAGCTCAGGAAATTACGGAAGGTGCCGTCTTTGTTTTGCATGTAATGAATGTAACTAAGATATATTGGCAGCAACTCCAGGGCGAGGGGAAGTTTTTTCTGTTTATAGGCCATCAACACCATCAACAATGCCCTTGCATTATCGTCAAGGCAATAGCCTTCCTTCAGGTTGGGGATACCGAATTTAGCATGCTGTATAATGCCCGTATCATCGGTCATTCGCTTTATGTGATCTAAGAGGAAGGGAGGCAAGGTGAGCGGGTCAACAACGGTTTCTTTTTTCGATGGGTTCTCTACGGCTTCCTGTGCAATTTGTTTTGCGAGTGCATCATATTTTGCTCCTGCTTTTGTCCAGGTGATCTCCTTTCCATAATCGGCAGCCTTTTTCCTTAGTTTATTTAATCGCCCCGGGGAGTCCATCAGTTTCATCAGGATCTCAGCCAGGCGGTTGCTATCATTAAAGTTGAACAAACATCCGCGCTCTTGAGCCAGCAGTTCCTTTGCATGCCAATAAGGAGTGGAGATAACGGCAGCACCGGCACCAATAGCATAGGATAAGGTGCCGCTTGTAATTTGTGCTTCGTTGAGATAAGGCGTAACGTAAATATCGCAGGCCGATAAATATTGAAACAACTCTTTTTCATTCACAAACTCATTAAGAAAGATGACGTGCTTTTCCAGTTGCAGGCTTTTCACTAACCTCAAAAGATAAACCCGGTACTCTTCCCCGGCATGGCGCAACACAGCCGGATGCGTCTTACCTAAAACAAGGTAAATGGTTTCAGGATATTTTTTAACTATGGCAGGCAATGAATTGATCACTGTTTCAATGCCTTTGTTACGGCTGAGAAAACCAAAAGTTAGTAATACCTTTTTCGCTTCCAGTTTAAATTTCTTCTTTGCCAGTTCATGGTCGAAATGCATGTCGGGAACACCGTGTTCTATTATAACAATTTTGTCTTCGGGGACAGCATAGATGGTAGTAAGGAAACCCACTGCTTTTTGTGTCATCACTACCACCTTAGAAGCCATTTTGCAGATCTCTACCAGGATGGATTTCTCATTGAAGGATGGTTTTTCCAGGATCGTGTGGAGTGTAACCATTAAGGGTATTTGCAGGCGGTGAAGTAAAGGCAGTATATAGATGCCGTTCTGACCTCCATAGATACCGAATTCGTGTTCGAGTATGCAAACATCGGCACCTCCCAAATTAATGAAGCCGGCGGCCTCGAGATAGTCTTCCTGTTGTTCCTGTCGAATTTTGAACGCTACTTCGGGCGGATAGTTATAAGATTCCACCTGGTCGTCCATGGCAATCACAACGCCTTCATTCGCTTCGTTTTCAGTTGGCTGGCCTTTTACAGCGAGGAATAAGTTCTGGGTAAACGTACCGATGCCACATTCCCGCGGGGGATATGTTCCTATATATGCGATCTTCATAATTAATGCAAAGAGCTAATTAATTGTATCAACCCAATGCAAGGTAGGCTTATTAAGTTTGGCAGATGAGGGATGAGAGAGGGGATTAGCAGATGTGTTGAAAAAAAGTAGCTAACGAAGAGTATGCTTACCATAAAACATTAAGAGAACTACTATAGTATGCAAGTAGACTATTCCCACCCGGGAAATTTATTCTAAAAAAGCCGGCTGAAAATGTCGGCTTACATGTATTTTTTCATTAATGATTACAGTGCCAAAATTGCTTATTACAATGACAATTAGCAAAAGCTAATATCTGAAAAATCTCTCTTTATTGCAACTCCAATTAGTAACCCCGTTTTAGGGACGCTATTGGAGAAAGTTGGGTTGCTAAAATGATTGCTCCCTCTAATAATATAGAGGATCTCGAAGTGAATATCTCTATTAAGAAGTGCCACCAGTAAATAATTTCTTTCCCACCAAAGAGCAATAGAAGTTTTCTTCTGTGCCAATGATTATTGATTCAATTATAAACAAACGAAGACTATGCATAATAAATTTAAAACAGTGTTTGCCGGGCAAGTGAAAATCATGGTTTCATTTGCTTTTCTATTGTTTTTGAACCTCCCTGTTTTTGCGTATTCAACAAACAATGCTGAATCGTACTGGCAGAGGTCAGATATAGTGGTGAAAGGAAAAGTATCCAATAAGGATGGACCTCTTGCTGGCGCAACGATCTCGTTAGAAGGAACATCGGTACGCTCAGTTACAGATGACAATGGGAATTTCTCAATTACTGCTCCGGAAAATGGTACCCTTATAATTAGTTTTTCAGGTTATAAGGAACAGCGCATTGCTATCAAAAACCAGAAGACTATTAATGTTTCACTGCTACCCGAAGTAAACAATCTTGACGAAGTGGTGGTGGTTGGCTACCGCACGCAAACAAGAGGAACTATAACCGGCTCTGTTTCGTCGGTAAATGGTGCTGAACTAAGCGATGCTCCCTACGATAACCTTTCCAACGCTTTATCGGGCAGGTTGTCGGGAGTCACAATAACCCAGCTTGCCGGTACGCCGGGTATGGAATCCGACATAAAGATAAGAGCCCAGGGCACCTTTAATAATTCAAGTCCATTATATGTTATTGATGGAATTGTGAGTGACAAATTTGCTTTTGATGGTCTTAGTCCCAATGAGGTTGAAAGTATTACGGTTTTGAAAGATGCGGCCTCTGCGGCAATCTATGGATCGAGGGCTGCCAACGGTGTTATACTTGTAACTACAAGAAGAGGTAGGGAGGGTGCACCCCGGCTGAATTATGGCGGCATGTTTGCCTTTCAGCGTCCAACAAAAATTCCCGAAACGCTAAATGCTTTCGAACATGCATCCCAGATTAATCACCAGTTGCGCTATACCAATGTTCCCGAAACAGATGCGAGGTATTATACTCCCGATGAACTGGAATATTTTAAAACCCATTCGTGGAACTGGGTGGATGAAATGTGGAAAGACCCTGCAAGTACACAGCACACACTGGACCTGAGTGGTGGGGCAAAAAACGTAAGATACTTCCTGGGCGGCTCCTATAATTACGCAGACGGGTCTTTCAATAATCTAAATTACCAGAAGTTCACTTTAAGGGGCAATGTTGATGTTAACGTGACCAGCCATCTGAAGGTGTCCTTTGATCTGAATACAGATGACCGAAGAACAAATGGTCCAAGCTGGCAGGTTACTAACTGGAGGCAGGAAGATTTATATAAGGCTTTACTTTTAAGGACAAGCATGGTGCCACCCTATGTAAATGGAGAACCAGTAGGTAATTGGGTAGAATGGCATCCGGGAGTAGTTACTACACCCGCATTGTCGGGCTATAATAAAAGAAACTGGACAGGCCTGAACTCTACGGTTTCATTGAACTATACGGCTCCGTTTCTTAAGGGCTTAACTGCCAAAACATCTATCAACAGGTACAAACGGAATACCTATACCAAGCAGTTCAACCTTCCTTATACCATGACGGTGTTTAATACTTTAGGCGACCACAATCATATAGTAGGTGATCAGCCGGTTGGTACAAGACCCCGGGCTGCTGACCAGTTCCTGATGTCAAGGGATGACAGGGAAGAGCGTTACCAGTTTAATGGCCAGTTGAACTTTAAACGAAACTTTGGACAGCATGCCCTTGATGCATTAGTTGTTTATGAACAGGCCGAAGAAGACGACGTGTGGTTTAATGGTAGAAGAGACAATTTCATTTCTCCTGCAATAGACCAGTATATAGCAGGAAGCACGGTAAATGCCACAGTAGATGGCCGGCAGGATCAATCAGCAAGAATCTCGTATGTAGGTCTTGTCAGTTACAACTATGCCCAGAAATATCTGCTGGAAGGTTCTTTTCGTTATGACGGGTCGGTAAAATTTGCACCGGAGAATCGTTGGGGCTTCTTCCCTTCTGTGTCTGCAGGATGGAGAATCTCAAAGGAAACTTTCTTTAAAAAATTTGATTTTATCAATGATCTGAAGCTTCGTGCCTCTGTTGGTTTATTAGGTAATGATGCTGCCATTTCAGGATGGCAGTGGTTGCAGTCATTTAATATCCGTGACGGGGCGATTTTTAGCCAGCCCACTCTTGGCATTGAGCCCGGCGTGCTGGCCAACAGGAATATTACATGGGAAAAATCACTTACCTACAATGCGGGTGCGGATAGCCGGTTTTGGAAAGATCAAATGAGCCTGAAGCTGGATATTTTCAAGCGGCATACCTATGATATTTTCCGTTCCAGGCAACAAACATTACCCAGCACCCTGGGAGCCAGCCTGCCATCGGAAAATTATGCAGTCATCGATTCCCGAGGCTTTGAGGTTGAATTAGGATATAATAGCCATAGCTCGTCAAAAAACCAGATTAATTATTACCTCAAAGGCAATTTTGGATATGCAACTAACAAGGTTATTCAAACGGATGAAGCTCAAAATATACGTCCTTACCAATCACAAATAGGCTATAATACAGGGCGTATATTCGGGTATGTTGCTACCGGTATTCTACGCACCCAGAAAGATTTAGACGAACTACCGGCAGGGTATACCATCCTCGGTGTAAAGCCGCAGTTAGGCATGTTGAATTATAAAGATATCCGCGGACCAGGTTCGGATACCCCTGATGGGAAAATCACAAGTGATGACCGTGAATATATTGCGAAATATACCGATCCTCCAATGAACTTCGGCTTGTCTTTTGGAAGTTCGTGGAAAGCTATCAGCATTGATCTTCTCTTTCAGGGTGTAGCGGGCTCATACAGTATGTTGCCAACAGCAGGCAGAGATATACAGGCCAGGGCTGAAGAGGCTTCTTTCCGTTACTGGGCAGATAGCTGGTCCCCGGATAATCCAAACGGCAAATACCCGGGGTATCGTGTTTCAGGCTATCGTACGCGCTTCGATGAATCTACATTCTTCATGGTAGATAACTCATTTGTGAGATTAAAGAATATCAGTATTTCCTATGCACTCCCTCAGAATACGATTGGGCGTGCCGGTCTGAAAAATGTGAGGGTGTTCTTTACCGGTACTAACCTGGCAATGATCTATAACGCGAACCATATTTATGATCCGGAAATGAACAACATTACTTCTTACCCGATGATGAAGAACTATTCATTTGGTGTCAACATCGGTTTGTAAATATTAAACGATACAACAATGAAAATTTACAAAGCTATATATCTCTTCGCGGCTGTTTGTCTTGTGGCTGGCTGCACCAAAATCCTGGATAAAAAAGATCTCAGTTCAGTGAGTGAAAAGGATGTCTGGAACGATCTTCCGCTGGCTACAGCCTATGTGAACAGAATCTATGCCCGTGCTTTGCCCGGCTGGAGCACAGAATGGACGAATTATTCTGATGAATCTGATGGCGGTGGAAGTTATATGTACGGCCAGTTAACCGAAAATTCTGTAAACTACTGGCCCTATGATGACATAAGAGAAATCAATGTGCTGCTGGATAATATTGATAATGGTTCATTGAGCCAGGCCAACAGGACCCTGTTGAAGAGCCAGGCCTACTTCTTCAGAGCGTGGCAGTATTTTGAAATGGTAAAACGTTACGGGGGTGTACCGCTGATCCTTCATGCCCAGGAGCTTTCAGAAGATCTGTTTGTAAAAAGGGCGCCTACTTCAGTCACCGTTCAACAGATCGTTACAGACCTGGATAGTGCCATTGCCGGTTTGCCCACCTTTACGGCTACTTCGGGATCTAATGATGGTCATTTGCACAAAGGAACGGCGTTGGCAGTGAAAGGGCGTGTTTTACTATACTATGCCAGTCCCCAGTTTGATCCTTCACAGAGCGCTGCGGGGCGCTGGCAGGCTGCCTACACCGCCAATAAAGACGCTAAGGATTACCTGGTATCAAAAGGTTTTGGTCTGTATTCCAGTTTTTCTGATTTGTGGTTTAAAGAAATGAATAAGGAAGACATTTTTGTGAAGAGGTATGATTATTCTCCTCTGAATTCAGAGAGCCGTCACACCTGGTCGGCAGCTACCAGGCCGCTCGATGTATCACAAGGTGCAACCGGCGGAAACAGACCTGCCCTTGAAATGGTAAATGCTTTCCCAATGAAGGATGGCCGGGCTATTAATGACCCTAACTCAATTTACAAATATGATCCTAAATATTACTGGCAAAATCGGGATCCGCGGTTTAAACAAACAATTGTATACAATGGCGCTGTATGGGGAATAGGAGGTGCCGGACCTATCCCGGGCAGGATACAATGGACCTATGTTGGTGGTGAACAGAATAACCCCACCATTACCGGGTTCTACATGCGTAAAGCGGTAGATACCACGCAAAGTGCCATTGACGCTTATAATAGCAGTACCGATTGGGTTGAACTTAGGTTTGCTGAAGTATTATTGAATCTCGCAGAAGCAGCTAATGAAGTTGGAAAAACTGATGAGGCCTATGTTGAATTAAAGGCTTTAAGGTCACGTGCGGGCATTGACGCCGGTGTTGATGGTATGTATGGTTTGCAACCGGGGATGGATAAAACCCAGATGAGGCAAGCTGTAAGATTAGAACGCCAGGTTGAACTGGCCTTTGAAGGCAAGCGTTTCTGGGATTTAAGAAGATGGAGACTGTTTGAAACTCTCCTGAATGGTACCCGCAGGCATGGGCTAACCATTACCCTGAAAATACCAAAAACTGAATGGGACGCTTTGAGGAATTCTAAATCATCACAAGAAATGGTGAACCTGTTAAATCAAAGCTATACAACGTATTTTAATGACAATGTGAAACTCCTCGATACCCAGTTTGATATTAACTGGAAGCCGGAGTATTATTTCTTTGGAATCCCAAATACTCATATACAACGAAATAGCAACCTGGAACAGACGAAAGGGTGGGCTGGTGGAACCTTTGATCCCTTACAATAAAGCAGAGCAAAACGTAAACAGGGGTGCATTGCCGCCCCTGTTTTTTTATTACTCCTCCTGTAATCATTTTCTTATGTAAACAGCATTTTTGGCAGCGCCCCTCTTGTAAGCCACTATATTTACAGCTTTTCTCCAATCACCTCCATCAACAACAATGTTGGTACTGCCAGGGCCTTCCACCTGCAGTAAGGCTTTTGCAGGCGTCATTACTCTAATGCCGGAAAACAGGATATCTTTTGAACTGTTTATCCTAATTAATTCTGTTTTTGGATTACCCCTGGCACTGAATCCCACCACTGATGCATCCTGCACATTATCGAAGATCATAGCAGGTCTTAAATCGGCATTTTCATATTCAAATCGTACATTCTGCAGCGTCAATCCTTTCACATTTCGTGCATACAATCCATAGGCCGGAGGACCACCGGGAGCAGGGTCCCAAACACCGAAATATTCTGCTGCTATTGTAGGTATATCTCTTTTTGCCGCCTGTTCAGCCGTGCCGCCACCTGCATAGGTAACATGTACATCTGTAAAGCTGATATTTTCAAGATAGTAGTCACCCATAGCATTCAGTGTAATACAGGAGTTCTTTTCACCTTCACGTACACTTACATCAAAAGGAATATCGGGATGATTTACAGGCTGCTTTACTGTGGTAGCACGAATGCCGTTAAAGGTTATGTTTCTGATGAAGGGTTTTGTATTGCCCTGTGCAGTATTGGGATTAGGACCACTGAATCCAATGCCTATGGGACCTGTGACATTTTTCATGATAATATTGGAGAAGGTAAAATTCTCTATACTTGCACTTCCCGCACTTATTTTTATCGGACATCCATAGGTATCATAAATCAGGCAATTGCTTACGGCGATGTTCTCCGAGGCACCAGAACCGAAGCGGAAGATAGACCAGCGGGTGCTGAAACTGCAGTTGGAAATGGTGACAAACTTATTACTGCCAAACAAGGCGCAGGCATCATCCTGGCATTTAATATCGCAGTTCACGATATGCACATACTGGCAGTCGTTGAAATGAAAACCATCATTATTCTTATTGACACGGTTGTTGATACGAATGCCATCAATATGCACCTGCTGGCACCTGAGTATGCGACAACAGTGATAGGCACTCGAAACAAAAAAAGCATTCCGTAAAAACAGGTTGTTACATTCATTAAAGATCATCAGGTGAGGACGATCAAAGTAGCCTCCCACACCGTGCTGGCCGGGGCCTGTGTTGTCGCCTTTACCTTTATAAAAGGCAGCGCCATTTCCATCAATCCTGCCCTTGCCCTGAATAGACAGGTTGTCGGCTTTCACTGCATATATAAAAACAACATTCCCGTTTCCGGGCGGTACGCCTTTGCCTGCTGAATAGTCTTCCCTTCGTGGGCTGCCGAGTAACCGTCCTTGTGCTGAAATATGTAGCGTCACATTTGATTTTAATTCTATGGTGCCACAAAGAAAATCACCTGCAGGCACCAGCACCGTACCTCCACTTTCGGAATAGCATTTATCAATGCATGACTGAATAGCTATACTGTTGAGGGTTTTGCCATCACCCCTGGCTCCAAAATCCTTGATGTTATAGGTTTTACCTCCAAACAAAGTCTCCTCGTCAGGGTTATCAGTGGGTGCTGCGCTTGCCTGCACACCCATGATACCCGCTCCAATAGCTGCAGCAGCAGGAATAGTACGGCCTAGCCATTGTCGGCGTGACAGCTCGTTTTTATTAGATATACGCATTAGAAACAATTCACTGGCAAAATTTATCCATTAACTCAAGGTCTCTATGCTTGAGAGTTGCAAAAGATTCAGCAATCTTAACAAGATTCGAGAAGATCGTAAAAGCTATCCGGCAACATGTTCATCATCCGGTTAAGAGACCATGTGGAGGTGAATAATAATTCAGCGTATGCTCGCGTTAGCCCAGGTAACACCTGCTACCTCGCTTCCTTTATTTCATATTAATTCTCTCCAACCTCATGTAACTTCAAAATGCGGTAAAGACATGGTGAATTGGTAGGAGTCTAAAACAGTTTTCTCATGCTGCGAGCGTTCATTGCTTCCCAGTTTAAAAAGCCAACCGGGCTGTTTGGAATCTTTTCGTCCAGTGTGATGATTAAAAACAACCGGAAGAATTACGACAGGCTGATAATGGATTTAGATCTGCAGCCGCAGGATAAGCTGCTCGAGATTGGTTATGGGCCGGGTGTGGGCATCCGGATGATTGCTGAACAATGTTCTACATGTACCATCCACGGCATTGACTTCTCCGGTTTGATGTATAAGAAAGCGGCCCGCTACAACAGGCAGTACATTGAGGAGGGCAGGGTACAATTACAGTATGGCGACTTTCTAAAATTTACTGTTGTGCCCAACGAATACGACAAAATCTTTTGTCTTAATGTTGTGTATTTCTGGAATGAGCTGAAGTTGCCTTTTAATAAGGTGTTCTCGCTGTTAAAGAGAGGTGGCTCCTTCCATATTTATATGGCAGACGCAGCCACATTAGAGGAAAAGAAGGCTCCGGATAGCGTGTTTAACAAACATACCATTGAGCAGGTAGTGACAACTTTGAAAGAAGCAGGTTTTGAAAAGGTAGAGCATTATCCACAGGGAGGATTTTATATCAAAGCCACCAAATAAAGCATGCAGAGCGATAGGCGATACGGGAAGCGGAATGCTGGAGAATTTACCACAGAGAAACATAGGAACATAGCAGATATAGAAAAGATCCGGAATACGGTATATGAGATGCGAGATGGTTCTCGAAGAGAACAACACCTGTGAAACCCCGAAGGGGTACAACGATGCGGGTTATTCTCCTTACTCCATGCAGCAGGTGAAGAAAATGAGAAAATGCTTAAATTACCACAACCTTTTTTATAACCTACTGCTATTATACATAACCAATGGAGTTTAATAAGGTCCATGAATATTTAATTGCCCGCTTAAACAACGAGTTACCCGGGCACCTCACGTACCATAATGTGCAGCATACAGAAGAAGTATTAAGTGCTGTGGAATACCTTGCCGGAGCTGAAAACATAACGGGAGAAGACCTTTTGCTGCTTAAAACAGCAGCCTTATTTCACGATGCCGGTTTCCTTGAAGGTGAAAAGGAGCATGAGCAGAAATCCTGTAAACTGGCAAAAGAAATCCTGCCATCTTTTGGATATTCACCGGCGCAGGTTGATAAAGTATGCCGCGTGATCATGGTGACCCGGCTACCGCAGAAACCTACGAACTCCCTGGAAGAGATCATCTGCGATGCCGACCTTTTTTACCTCGGGAGTGACAATTACTTTGACAGGGCTGAAAAACTTCATACCGAATTTAAAACCAATGGCAGTGTTAAAGAAGATCGAGATTGGATAAAATTGCAGATTGACTTTCTAAAAAAGCACCGCTATTTCACAGTCACCGCCCTAAAAGAAAGGGAACCTAAAAAGAATGAAAATATTCATGAACTGTTTATCAGGCAGGAACTGCAAAAGGCTATTCATAAGAACAAGAACCCGGCACTGCGCAACATCAAAGACCTGTTGTTGACCATTACAGGGGTATTGTTTGCCGGCTTTGCGCTTAGAGGCTTCCTGGTGCCTAACCATTTCTTCGACGGGGGCGTCACCGGTGTTTCGCTGCTCATACATGAATACTTTCATTACAACATCGGCTATGTGATTGTGCTGGCAAATGTGCCTCTGATAGTATTAGGATGGAAAACTATCAGCAGGAGATTCGCCATTAAGACCTTTGTGAGTGTTATGTTATTGGGTGTTTGCCTGTTGTTTATACCTTATCCCGTGATTACTTCAGATAAACTGTTGATATCCATTTTCGGAGGGGTGTTCCTTGGCATTGGCATCGGGCTTACCATGAGAGCGGGCAGTGCACTCGATGGGATCGAGGTGCTGGCATTGAATACACTTAAAAGAACGTCGTTTACTATCACGGAGATCATCCTTGCTTTGAATGTCTGCATATTTGCCATTGCTGCCTTTAAGCTGGGTATGGAGACGGCCCTGTATTCCGTACTTACTTATTTCACTGCATCACGTACCATTGATTATGTCATTGAAGGTATTGAGGCATATACAGGGGTTACTATTATTTCGGGCAAGAGTGAGCTGATCAAATATCGGCTGGTAAATGAACTCTCGAGGGGCATAACCGTATACAAGGGTGAAAGAGGCTTTCTGCCCGGGAAATATGAAGTGAGTGCCGATTGCGATATCATCTTCACTGTGGTGACGAGACTTGAAATGAGGAGATTAAAAAACCTGGTCTATGAAGCCGATCCCCACGCGTTTGTTTTTGCCAATACCATCAGGGAGGCTTCGGGGGGTATTCTTAAAAGGAAGAACCAGCATTAAGCAACAACGAACAAAGAAATGAAAGTACTTTAACTAACTTAATAGCCCATGCGAGTACGGAACTTCAAAACCAACGATATAGCCAAATTGCCACAAGTGTTGTCTTCACTAACGGCAGATGGATTCAAGCCAACACTGGCACTGGTATTTGCCAACATCAACTTTAGCCAGGAAGCATTGCAACAATTTTTTGCCAGCACTGGTATGTGCTTTATTGCTTCTTCTGCTGCCGGAGAATTCATCAATGGTGAATTGGATGATCCTGCCATTGTAGGATTGCTGATGGAGATGGATCCGGCAAATTATGCTTCTTTCTTCCTCCCGTTTAACGGGGATGATTATACGAAGGCAGGGAGAGAACTTGGCAGGTTCAGTACAGAACATTTTGCACAACCTGCTATTATTGTTTTGACCTCCGGCATACCTGATGGCGAGAGTTTAATTAAACATATTGAAGAAGGGGCAGGAACAACGGTTCCTTTGTTTGGCGGCATTGCCTCTGATGATTTTAAAATGCAGGAGACGTTTGTCTACTCCGCTGAAGGCATTACAAACAGTGGCATTGCAGCAATTGTGATTGACAGGAGTCGTGTGGAAATGGAAGGACTGGTATTTGGCGGATGGTACCCTGTAGGCATTACCCGCACCATTACCAAAAGCAAAGGCAATGTTGTGTA
Organism: Candidatus Dadabacteria bacterium; assembly: GCA_050259715.1. Lineage (GTDB taxonomy): Bacteria > Bacteroidota > Bacteroidia > Chitinophagales > Chitinophagaceae > Flavisolibacter. The sequence continues at coordinate 1,982 of JBLNAY010000372.1, read as the reverse complement.
CACGATAGATAATGAACCGGCACTTGATCTAATTGCCCGTTTTTGCCATAAAGCCCCGGAAGAATTTACAGCTGGTCCGGATGCCATTAAAAACCTTACCACTCACTTCCAGCTATTAATATACAGGGAGGATAGCTATCCCGTGTTGCGCACAGCCATAGCAGCTGACCTGGAAAGCCGGTCATTAACTTTTACGAGTATGATGCCGGAAGGAGTAAAGATGAAGTTTTCATTGACTCCTTCCTTTGAAGTGATGGATAACCTGGTTACCAAATACAATGAATTGAAGAACAACTGTGATGAGCCGGAGGCAGTCGTATTATTTTCCTGCAAAGGCAGGCAAATGATCTTTGGACCATGGATAGCGAATGAAGTGAGCAGGATCAGCGAAATCTGGAAAGCACCGCTTACAGGTTTTCTAAGCTATGGCGAAATAGGCAAAACCTCACAAGAGTCAGTAGAGTTTCACAATATGGCTTGTTCTGTATTATTAATGAAGGAAAAGTAATTGCAGTTGCCACTGTCAATAGCAAATGTTTCATTAACTTGTATATACCATGCGAACGAGAACATCAGAAATCTACAATATACGGGAACGGGCTTCCGAAAATGCATTTGAAAGCATTTCGTGTTCATCATTACTCTTAAAAGACAATCAAAGTGGAGAATCCATCGCAACCTGTTAATGATGTTGCCGGCAGTTCGCAGCCGAACCAGGTGGAGGAGCTGCTATTGCGGCTGGAAAAAGCGGACAAAGAATGTAAGCTTTACCAGTTTAAAGTTGAAAGACTGGAAGCCATGCGGCAGACGCTGACTGTTATGCTCGATGAAAGCGTTGCCGAACTGGAGAACAAGTCGCAAATGCTTTCAGATCTGAATGCTGATCTTTCAAAAACCTTAGCTGATTTACAGGACCGGAATGCTGAAATAGAAAAACAGAAGCAGGAGCTGGAAGTGGAGAAAGGACGTTCTGAAAAGTTGTTGCTGGATATACTGCCGCAGGAGGTAGTGAATGAACTGAAGAAGTTTGGCCGCTCTTATGCACGTAAATACGAGCAGGCCAGTGTATTGCTGGCCGATATTAAGAACTTTACTTCCATTGCAGCCGGCCTGGAAGCAAATGAGCTTGTCAGTTTACTGGATGATTATTTCCGTGGTTTCGACCGCATCATGGACCGGTATGGAATCGAAAAAATCAAGACTATTGGTGATGCTTACATGTGTGCCAGTGGGTTGTTTCATGATACTCCAGCACATGCTATTAACATCGTTCATGCGGCTGTAGATATGCAGTTGTTTGCCAATAGTCTCGGCATCTCTAAAGAAGTACAGGGATTACCGGCCTTTCAGTTCAGGATAGGCATCCATTCAGGTGCAGTGATTGCAGGTGTTGTAGGAGCCCGCAAATTTGCCTATGATATCTGGGGTGATACGGTGAATATGGCTGCGCGCATGGAGCAAAACGGGGAACCCGGTAAGATCAATATTTCGGCCACAACATACGAATTGATCAAAGACGTTTTCAATTGCACCTGTCGCGGAGTACTACCTGTAAAGAACGCGCCTGATATGCAGATGTTTTTTGTAGAGAATGCAAAGTGATTTGGAATTTGGAATTTGGAATTTGGAATTTCGGATTGGCTTCGTGCGCGATGTGATTGAGCCGCCTCCTATTTACGGATTTGCGCATTTACGTATTTACGTAACTCTTCTCCTCGTCTTATTCCATTAATGTGATTGTCTGAACAATGATTATAAGGATTGATGGATTAGCATGAGTTGCTAGAGAAATCAGGATAATCATTTAATCAGGTAAATCAAGGTGTAGTGGGTTGAGGGCGACTGTTTTTCTAATAACACATACAATCCTTTCCGGATTTGACAGCCAATTTCAAGGATAAGTATTAAATTAAATTAATGAAACAGAAATCAAACTACCTGGCAGGCAACTATGGTTTCTTTTATAACTTTTTCTTTTATTA
>JBLNAY010000371.1:0-9567 GCA_050259715.1 Candidatus Dadabacteria bacterium | reverse complement strand
CTTTCTGAACATAGCACGACGGCACATGGGCTGACGAACTTGAACTGAATTGATGATTTTCCATTAAGGAACATATTTTACACCATCTGGATGTTTAAAAAATCACATGACAAGATTTTATATAATATTATTAGCTTTTTCTTTGACGGGTTGCGTTGGAAAACCTGGAAAAAGCAGCACGAACTCCGGAATAGCGTTAAACCTATAGAAGGGGAATATGCATGGACTAAGCTCCTGGATAGTGCTGACTGGAGGGAAAGCTACAACTTTCAAATGTTCAGCATAAAAGATACCCTGTGGATATTTCATTTTGATGGAAACTGGTATTCAGTAGATGGAAAATAATGGAGAAAATCTCTTCTTCCTAATGCAGTGAGAAATATTGCTTTCCTCAATTACATTCACTTTAAAGAGGCTGTTTATTGCTTGGGGCATTTTGAAGGAAACATTGAGAAATTTAGCATGCAAAATTGTATTTATAAGACAACTGATTTACAACAATGGGATCCAATAGCAAAGTCGAGCAATTTGCCCAAGCGATTTTTTTATCACCCATTCGTCTTTGATAATAAGATTTGGATCATTGGAGGTGAGGATAAGAACAGGCAATACTCAGATATATGGAACTCAGTAGATGGAATTAACTGGAAAAAACAAAAGGAGCATTTGCCTTTGGCAAACGAAGTAGAAGCCAAATCGTACAATTGAATACCCAGCTGTTCTTACTTGACAATGATTTTTGGAGTTCGAAAGATGGACTAAACTGGCAAGAAGAAACAAGTGAAATTCTGAAAGGGGCAAATATATTTGGTTATGCAGCAGTAGTTTTTGACAACAAAATCTGGCTGCTCGGGATGTAACCGGAATGGTAAGTTTTCAAGCCAGGTATTGGTAAGTTCAGATGGTAAAATCTGGCATACTGCACTTGCACCCTGGACTCCGCGTGGAGGTATTGCAGCTACAGTTCAGGGCGGAAAAATTTATATGACGGGAGGCAAGTATGGCGGTAAGGCTGACAAACCAGAGTTTATATACAGCAATGATGTTTGGATACTTGAAAAAACCAAGCATCACTAGCAGCGGTTGGGCAATGGAATTCGATCCAAATTGACAGAAATGGTCATTTGGCCAAATTGGTCATTTTAAAAATTAGGTTTTACGCTGATAACTTCCAATACAACATCCGGAAATCTGAAATCCCAACCCGAACCCCAAATTCCAAATTCCAAATCGCCCCTGTAACCTTTTCCTTCATTAGCAACTCTATTTAATTGTCTCTCGTATTTACAGGAAGGTTGCTTATTCTTTCATCCTTAATGGTGTTTTATGAAATACAAAAAACAGGTAGTAGTTACCTCTATTCTTTCAGCCCTGATATTCCTGGGAGTCTCCCAATGTACCAAAGCAGATAAACAGGAAAGCCTAACTCCGGACCTTACCGCCATGCTGTCGTTCAAACAGGAAGGCAACAAAAAAACCATTGACGACGGACAGGAGATCTTTCGATATGATACGTTTGGTGATGAGGATTTCTGGAGCGGCCTGCTGCATCTCGACAAAGCCATTGCAGGTAGTGCCAATGGCGGATATGGCGGCGGTGTGAGCCCCGCAACTGCCTTATCGGTTGGACTGAAAGTAGATGTGGACGCCCTCCCGGCATCAATAATAACAGCCCTGCAGAATCACAGTGTTGATCTGAATGATCCTGCTACCACATTGGCATTACTGAAGCTTAATGCGGTTGTTGGTGTGAAAGGTAATTTTGACGCCGGCGGCAATATGCAATCTATCGGCATCACCTGTGCTTCCTGCCATTCAACGGTAGATAATTCTTTTACTACAGGTATTGGCCACCGCCTGGATGGATGGCCCAACCGCGACCTCAACGTAGGTGCTATTGTAAACCTTACTGATAATGCCACCCCGATTGCCAACATGCTGCATGTTACGGAATCTACCTTAAGGACCGTATTAACTCAGTGGGGACCCGGTAAGTTTCCCGCTATCCTTTTCATGGATGGGAAAGCCTACAGACCTGATGGCCGCATCGCTGCTAACCTTATTCCGGCTGCCTTTGGCCTGAGAGGTATTGACCTTACTACTTATACCGGCTGGGGAGATATTACCTACTGGAACAACTTTGTAGGGACACTGGAGATGCATGGTAAAGGAACTTTCTCTGATCCAAGATTGAATGACCCTATCAAGTATCCTATTGCTACTGAAAATCATTTTTATAATGTAGTAAGCAATCCTGATCTCCTTACATCCAGGCTATTTCCATTACGCGCTTACCAGCATTCACTGGATGCGCCTCACCCGCCGGTCGGCAGCTTTGATGCAACGGCAGCACAGAAAGGGAAGACTTTATTCCTCACAAAAGCAAATTGTGTTACCTGCCATTCTCTTCCTTTATATGCTGATAATAAACTGCATTCAGGAGAGGAGATCGGTATTGACAATTTCGAGGCCGACCGCTCCCCGACAGGTAAATATCGCACTACTCCTTTAGGCGGATTGTTTGCGAAGATGAAAGGAGGCTTTTACCATGACGGCCGTTTTGCAACTTTAAATGATGTGGTGGACCATTATAACATAACCCTTAACCTTAACCTCACAGGAAATGAAAAGCACGATTTGGTGGAGTATCTGAAATCGCTATAGAATTTGAAAATGAGATCATTTGGAAATTTGAAAATGATGTTGCCATTCATTGACCACATCACCAAATTTCCAGATTCCAGGTCCACGTTGTTTATAATACAAGTCTCTTGTGGCTCCATGTAAAAAAAAGAATCTGCCCGGCAGATTCTTTTTAAGTTTTACTCTTTAATGATTTGTTCTTTCTTCAGGATCTTCTGTTGTGTATCCCTGTACTGTATAAGGTAGGAACCTGCCGGCAGGTTTGTTAGTGAGATGGTCTTTTCGGTTATGCCGGCCATCACATTCATTGCCTGCCTGCTCACCAGGCGTCCCAGGTTATCAAACAATTCAACACTGCCGGCCTGCGCTTCGGGAGAACTGATATGCAGCATCACCTGTGAACGTGCCGGATTCGGGAATACCTTCATCATGAATTCACGGCTCAGAGGCTGATCAACTGTTCTCCCCGAACTCGTCAATGCCGGACAACTACCGGTATAATTAAAGTTGCAGGAAGCAGCTTGTCCATCAGGATTAATTACCGTGAGAGAGTAGGTGCCGCTTTGTGTTGTTGGAAAATTTAAATCTGCACTAATATGAGTAGCGTCTGTAAAGGTTACATTGGTAACCTGCACTCCACCACTAACATTCACCTGTAAACGCTTTGCAAATGAAGGACCACCATCATAAAATTCAGAGTTATTGGTGGATGTGCCGGTGATTGTAATGTTTGCTTGCGAACCGCAAACGGAAGATACAGAAGGCGTTGCCGGTGGAGGCGCGGGCAGTTGCACAGCACGTACTCCCCATGCGTCGGTGGTGGGTACATACTCGGTAAATGTCCACATGGTCATATCATCATTGGGGTCCACCACGGTTTGTGTAAAATCACCCCAACGGGAGGCTCCCGGATTGTAGGTGGAGGTAGCATTTGTAAGGATCGTCGCTGGTCGCATGGTGGCTACTTCATCGGTTCTGAACCGGTTAGTAGCTGCTGCAGATGCATAGTAACTGGCACCTGCTGAGGTGAAGCCCATAAAAGAATGTCCTTGCCCGCTGGTGGCAATAGTCGGGTAAATATAACTGTAAGCAGAAGATGAGGAAGTGTTGGTGCGGTCGGAGAAGGTTGCTTCCTGCAGTATAGAAGGAGTGGAACCGGAAACATCTATTTGCAGCCACAGGGCTCCATCGCGGTCACCCGCGGAGCCTCCATTGCCATTCACGTCCAGCTTTGTGCCCTGGGCAACCCAAAGGCTATTATTTCTTATCATAGCAGCAAAAGGACGACGATCACCACCGTCTATTGAAGTACCTCCTTTCGTTTGCACCGCCGAAGGTGTATACATGCTTAAGCTCGTGAGCGAAAGGTCGCCCGACAGGGTCGGAGCGCTGCTCCCATTGTAGTTCACCTTTCTTATGTTAATCTTCGAATAGTAACTCTGCGAAGCCCCGATAAAATAGCCGTTAGAAGCTCCTGCATCGTTATTCTGTACACCTTGCGGAGTGTACATATCAGTATGAGTGAGGTTTTGAGGAAAGCCGGTAACGGTTAAAGTATTGTTGTTGACAAGTGCATTTTTGTCCACTACCCACATGGTTGAACCGGAATACATTCTTTGGCTTTTGAACATATTGCCACCAATGTTTAGAAAATGATTATCTACACCAAGAGTTGGATAGTCAAAGAAGTCCCTGGAACTGCCACCTGTTTGGGAAACATTGAAATAATAAATATCGAAATCACTTCCGGCACTAATTGTAGACCCTTTACTGACGGCAAGACAACAATAATTGTTTGTTGTATGATTGACATCTACAGCCACGATGAACCACCTTCCGGAGAAACGGTCATAACGTACATGTGGATCACTGATGCTACTTATTCCACGCGCTGGATTAGTGAAGAAAGCATTTAAATCCACATTCAACGCAGCAGAAAGGGTAGTAGTTGAACTACCTGTTGAAGTGGATCCGGTTGGCTTATTAAATACTTTCATCCGGCAATTTGCAGTAGCAATGATTTGTGTAGGGCCTACATCGCCACAGTTATCCGGAGGGGTATAAGGTGATTCTCTTCCACTAACCCTTGCATACGATCCCCAGATGGTTAAAAAGCTACTACCCGGGGCCAGGCTTGATGAGGAACTTACAGTACTGGTATTCAGGCTGCTGTTCGGAACCAGGGAACCTCCTTTGGCAACCTTAGGACTGTTTAATAATTCATGGGCAATGGGACCGTCCAGTTCAGGTCTCAATTCAGCAACAAAGTCCGGGGGAACAGGATGCTGATTCTGGTAATTCAATACATCGGTAAGATTCACCGCGACAGGTTTCACACCGGAAAGAGTAACACCTCTTACCTCTCCTCCCTGGCTGAAAGCAGGTAAACTAAAATAGCATAAAGCAATCAGCAATAACTGATGTTTAGGTAGCAGTTTTTTCATCATGGATGATTTAAGGTTTACAAGTAGTTATAGCAGTATAGGAGCGGATAGCAGTTATATAGGGAGGATAAGCTAAATATACAAAAAAACCTTTGTGTCTTTTTATATCATAACCTTTTCTTTATTGGAACAGGTGATGCTAATCAAGGTATTCTCTAATGAAATATATTCATTGTTCATCAGGCTTTTATATATTAGCAACTACCAAAACATCTACACTATGGATTCTACAGTGATCTTTTTAATTGCAGGAATTGTCATTTTAATAGGAGCAATTACCTGGCTCCTTATTGCGCGTTTAAGAAAGGATGCCTGGGAGGGCAGCTTAATTGATAAACGGGAAGAAACCTCCTCGGGGGGAAATGACATCGAAACGACCAGCTATGTACTTTATGTGAAAACCACGGAAGGGAAAACCAAAAGATCTTATGTGCGCCAGAAGCAGTTTAACTCGTTGCAGGTGGGTGATTACCTTATTAAGGCAAAAGGTAAATTATACCCTGAGAAAGTAGCCGCACCGGCTGATGAATTGATGACAGCAGAATGGCAAAAATAAAAAAAGAGACTTGTATGAAGTCTCTCTTATGTAACGAGTTATTTGTAATTTGATTACTAGCCGGCAGGGTGTCCGCCACCTCGCCTGCGGCCTTCCAAAATAGGCTTTGCTTTCAATTCCACTGCATATCCCAAATCATCTGATAAACGATTATCTACATCACGGCTCACCCAATGTCTTCCTTCTTTATGTAATCGTATCACCTGGGGTGGCTGTTGAGAAGGACTGCCGTTATAACTGGAAAGCTTAGCATAACACTCGCCACTGCTCTCCACCTTCACGTCATAATGGGCGAGAGAGCCACTGTATAACACTGCTGCTGTAACTTCCATAGTTTTTCATTTACACCTTCAAAACCAATAATGATGCCTATACTTCAGGTAATTTCAATAAAATTCCAGTTGGGGAAAACCTGCTCCACTAATGCTTCGTTTCCGGATTTTAATGCATCTGGCAACAATCGCGTTAGAACCAGTTTAATTAGTCATTTATAAGCCGGTTTATAAATAAGGCTGTTCTCTTAATAAGACTTGGGAACTGCTTTAAATTAATTGTTTCCCCGGGAGCATGTGCCCCGGTTCCGGAAGCACCTAATCCATCAAGACAATCAGTGAACTCAGCAGTATATGAAATATCTCCTGCACCCCGTGAACCCGGATTACCGGCCTGGACTATACCCAATCCCATTTCCAGGCTTAATTTATTCAGTTTATCTGCCAGGGCCTGGTTGCCTCCGGTAGGCGGCATTGAGGGGATTCCATCCATAAAAGTGATGGAAGCTTTAGTACCCCTGAGACTCGAATCAACAATTGCTCTCATCTTTCGTCTTGCGGTTTGTTTTTGCTGCTCTGAAAGGAATCTTAAGTCTCCTGCCACAATAGCCTTAGGAGCAATAATATTTGATTTTCCCTGTACCTCGAATTTACCTTCATGGCCTTCTACATTTGAACCGCCTGCAAACAAACCCGGGTTGAAAGTCAGGTAAGGCTCCTGAAGTTGTTCCCTGAAAGTATTAATAATGCGGGCTGCTTCATAAACAGACCCGAAACCCGCACTTCCGAAAAGCCCTGATGAATGAGCCTGTTTACTTTCCACCTTCAACTCCCAGGTGCTGGAGCCGCGCCGGGCAGTGGCTACTGTGTTCATGTTGGTTGCCGTTTCGAACGCCAGAGCCACGTCGGAGGCTTTACCCCTCCTGATAAAATCACCCCTGCTCACTTCTTTTGGATCACCTGCATTTTCTTCATCACCCGTGAAATAAACAGTGATGGAAGCATCTTTCAGCAAATTATTTTCATCTAACGCCTTCAATGCTGCAATGATCATAACGTCACCTCCTTTCATATCATTCACACCCTGCCCACTTGCAGTGCTGTCATTTAAAATGGTGAACGGACCTGCCGGCATGGAAGGCTCAAAAACAGTATCAAGGTGTCCAATAAGCAAAAGCTTCTTTCCTTTAGTTCCTTTGCGCCACGCAACAAGGTGTCCCGCTCTGCCCATCGAACCAGGCATTGCCACCCACTCCGTGGTAAATCCCAACGCTTCTAATTGCCTGCGATAGATGGCCCCAACTTTCTTTACACCTTCTATATTAAAAGTTCCACTGTTAATATCTACTGATTCTTTCAAAAGAGCAATGGTCTGCGGCATTTGCCGGTCAACAGAGGCGAGCACTTTCCTTTCTGTTGCAGACAAGCTGCCTTGCGAATAAGCCAGGGTGGTTAAAAACACCAGGAATAATAATCCGGTAGTCTTCTTGTTCATAAGCATGTTGAACAGCAAGATAAGAAAACGCAAACAAAGAATGTATTGCTCTATCACACGCAGTTGAGACACTGTTGAGACGGAATTGAGACGCTGTTGAGACGCTGTTAACTGTGTCTCAACTGCGTGTAAACAGCGTGTGAACAGTGAGTGAATAGCGTCTTTGGTTCATTCCTTTAGCTATGGTTTGTGCTGGCATAGCTATTGTTGGATATAGGCAAATACAAATCATGAAAACAGGATACATTATAGCAGCAGCATTAGCAGTAGCAGGGGCAGTAGCTTATTTCTTACTTAGGAGAAATAAAGTAGAAGAAGATTTATCTATGGTAGAAAACAGGGCTCATCATCTCACCGATGCCTTCTCAAAAGCAAAGGAACGTGCGTTGAATATGTAATATTTTTCACAAAGCCGGTAGAGAGTAAATGTTCTCCAGGTTTTACTAACCCTTGTTACCCTTGCCGGCTTCTTGTTTTATTCTGGTTCCTTTTTCACTTCGGTTTTCTTACAATAATCGCAGGCAACTTACTTAAACATTGCTTTCTTGTTTTACCGAAATTTGCGTTGGGATTTATAAACCAACGATAAAGATGAAACATTTCAAGTTTGCCTTAATATGCCTGGCGGCATTCTTTTCTTCCTGTAATAACAACGCGTCTACATCTAAATCCAATAATAAAGACAGCATGAATGCAACAGCTGATAGTTCCTCTATTAAAGAGGAAAAGGTGAGTTATTCTGCCAATGGAACTACATCTGACAGTTACATAACTTACAGTGAACAGGTAAAAGGCAAGCGGCCGGTTGTGTTGGTAATCCCGGAGTGGTGGGGATTAAATGATTACGCGCGGATGAGAGCTAAGATGCTGGCCCAATTGGGTTATCTCGCCATGGCTGTTGATATGTATGGTGATGGCAGGATGGCGGCTGATCCAAAAGCGGCAATGAACCTGGCAACTCCTTTCTGGGAAAATAAATCACTGGGTAAAGAGCGGCTGGATGCAGCGCTGAATTATGTAAAGAAAAATGAACGGGCAGACAGCACCCGTACGGCTGCTATTGGTTATTGCTTTGGAGGTTTCGTGGTATTGAACAGTGCCAACCTCGGTAGTGATCTCGATGGAGTAGTCAGCTTTCATGGAGGACTGGATGTAGTGCCTCCACCAAAAGGCATGAAAACCAGGTTTCTCATCTGTCATGGGGCAAGCGATGCCAGCGTTCCCCCTGAGCAGGTAAATGCCTTTAAAAAGAGTATGGATTCTGCGGCGGCTAATTATATTTTCAAGTCTTACCCGGATGCTACTCATGCCTTCACCAACCCTGCTTCAGATGAAGTAGGAAAGAAATTTAATCTGCCCATCCGCTATAACGAAGAAGCAGATCATGCTTCGTGGGATGAAATGAAAAGATTTCTACAAGCAGTATTCAAATCGTAAGTGAAGTTTACAATTACCTGCTGCCAGTAAGCAGGCATGAAAAGAAATAAAGATTACTACATTTAAGGCTGTGAATGATCTATATCCACACCCAAAATTCCGTGTAATGCGCCTGCTGCTTTGTATCATCATTATATTATTGTTTGCTTGCCAGCCAATCAGTGCGCAGCAAGTCGATCGTAAACTGCAAAGAGAAATACAATCTTTGATCAGCGGCTTTCATGGCGACATAGGTGTGTATGTCAAAGACCTTCGGAGGAATAAAGTGGTAGCCATCAATGCAGATACGGTATTTCCCACAGCAAGCATAGTGAAGATCCCCATTCTCATAGGTTTAATGGACAAGATGAACCGGGGAGAACTTTCTTACCAACAACAGCTTACTTATAATGACTCACTTGCTTCGCACGTGGGAGCAGATATCCTGGAATCTTTCAGGAGTGGTGAAAAGATAGAATTAGGAAGACTGATCATGCTGATGATCTCCATGAGTGATAACACGGCAAGTATTTGGCTGCAATCCTTGGCTGGTGGTGGAGTTAGGATTAACCAGATCATGGACTCACTCGGTTTCAAACAAACACGCGTGAATTCGCGTACACCCGGAAGAGAAGCTATTCGCAAGGTTTATGGCTGGGGTCAAACTACACCGCGGGAGATTTCCAGTCTTTTAGAAATGATCAGTAAAGGGCAGGTAATTTCAAGAGGCGCCAGCGATAA
>JBLNAY010000370.1:0-9499 GCA_050259715.1 Candidatus Dadabacteria bacterium | reverse complement strand
TCACAATTGTTGCAGATTGATGAGGCAGGATTTACTGCATTGGTGAATAAATTCATCCGTAACAGGATGGCCGCGCACGATAAGATACCTTTTGAAGAAGCAAAGGTCCATGAGGAGAATGCCAATAAGGGAGCTGCTGCTGATTTTGATGAAAATGTATTCAGCCTTCTTTTCAGGGATGAATTACAGGAACGGGAAATTGCGAGGATTTTGCTTGAATATGGAACGAAAAAGTGGGAAGGTGAACAGAATGTTGCAGAGTACGTGCTCTCAGAATTACCAGAAGAAGATCTTATCGAAAGTGCCGTTGTATTAAAGATGATAGAAGAATACAAACAAGGCATTCAACAGCACAGACCTATAGACCGCAACTATTTTATTTATCATCACGACAATGATTTAAGTACGTTCGCTGTATCCTTATTACAATTTCCATATGAACAAAGTCCAAGATGGAAAAAGGATATGGCCCACTCCATTGGATACCAGAAATCTCTTTTCCACCAGGACTATAAAGAATTTCTCCGTACTATAAAAAGCGATAATTCTGACGCGTTGGAACAGTATTTAAAATCAGAAGAAGATAAAAGTTTAGTGGAAGTTATATCTGCTGTCAATTACCTGAAGCTGCGGAAAATAAAGAAACTCATTTCACAAAACCAGCTCGATCTTGAAAGAGCCACCCAGGACGAACAGTCTACACTATTCCAGACTCATCATCACCTGAAATTGATGGAAATGGAACTTACAAAAAAATTAGGTACTGTAATATTGAAATAGCCTGAGAAGTAATTAGCTATTGTGTTCTCTTATTTGAATGTTCTGGCATAATTACTGTTGCAGTTTGATAAATGCTTAGTGATGGCAGGGAGAGGTGATAATTACAAAAGTGGAAGTTCTGGACGTGGTGCCAGCAATCAAAGTAATCAACCTTTCGGCCAGTCAGCCGATCGTGGAAAGTCCAGTAGTGGTAAATTAACCGGTGGAAAACCTTCCCAACCCCAAAAGAAAACAGCGGATCAATCTTCTGGCAGAAACACAACAATCCGTAAGGAAGAAGATTGACAGCTACCATATTTAAACAGAAGCTGTCCTACGTTAGTTGGGCAGCTTTGTTTTTTATTACTATCTTAATTCTAGTGAAGTTTGTTTCCATATCTGATACCCACTGCCGGCACAGAAATCTAAAGTTACCAAAAGGTGATGTGTTGATACATGCGGGTGATATAAGTTATAAGGGAGAAAAATCAGAAATCATTGATTTTCTTGATTGGTTTAATGAACAGAATTACCAACACAAAATCTTCATTGCAGGTAACCATGATTTTTATTTTGAGAGGGCAAAAATGGCTGCAATAAAGCGCATCATTCCCGATGGAATAGTATATCTAAATGATTCGGGAACTACAATAGATTCAATTAACATCTGGGGTTCACCTGTTACTCCATGGTTTTATAACTGGGCGTTTAATAAGAGGAGGGGAGCACCTATTGCTAAACACTGGAAGCTTATACCAGAAAATACCAACGTACTTATTGCACATGGACCAGCTTTTGGGATATTAGATTTACTAATTAATGACCAGCATGTGGGTTGTAAAGATTTATTAAAACGCGTGTTGGAGATAAAACCTTCAGTGGTTGTTAGTGGGCATATACATGAATCTTATGGAATGGAAAAACGACACGGTATAAAATTCATAAATGCCAGTCTGTTAAATGAATCTTATGAACTGGTGAACAAGCCGGTTGTATTTGAATTATGAGACGGAATACATATTCAAACTAAAGTCTCAAGTACATTGTCTTGTCTGACACACGTCATTTCACTCTCTTATATCCCACACTAATGCACTGGCGCCTAAGATAGCAGCGTCTGCCTCCTGGAGCTCACTAAAGATTATTTTCACTTTATCCTGGAAAATCGGCAAAAGATTCCTTTCCATATGCTCCTTAGTCGGTCCTAGAATCAAATCACCTGCTTTAATTACACCACCGAAAAGAACAATTGCTTCAGGAGAAGAAAACATAACAAAGTTAGCCAGGGCTTCACCAAGAATCTGCCCGGTAAACCGGTAAACCTCTTTAGCTATCGCATCTCCTTTGAGCGCACTTTCAGCTATGATCTTTGAATTAAGTTTTTCAGGGTCGTATTCCCTTAAAGTACTCGGTTGATCTTTTCTTTCCTGTAATAACTCTTTTGCCGTAAGCACAATTCCTGTTGCAGAACAGTAAGCCTCTAAAGATCCATCCAGCTTTGTAGACCAATGCTTGCGCCCACCCGGCCGGATAATAGTGTGCCCTAATTCACCGGCAAATCCGTCATGTCCAAGAATCAGTTGACCATTAGCTACAATACCACTTCCAACGCCTGTACCAAGGGTGATCATAATAAAATCCCGCATACCTCTTGCTGCTCCATAATTCATCTCGCCCACAGCAGCTGCATTGGCGTCATTAGTTAAAGCAGAGGGTAGACCGAACTTTGCTGTAACCAATTTCGTTACAGGAATTACTCCCTTCCATTGCAGGTTTGGAGCATACTCAATAGTACCTGTGTAGAAGTTACCATTAGGTGCCCCAATGCCTATTCCCTTTACTTTTCCGTCAGCATGCTTTCGGATGATAGGAGAAAGTGTTTCATATAAAGCGTCAATTAGTGATTCAATTGTGGAATAGCTGGTTGTCTTGAGTTCGCCTTTCTCAAAAATATCTCCCCTGTGATTTACAATACCATATTTGATGTTAGTACCACCAATATCAATCCCGATCGCAAATTCATTTGATTGATCAATCATAATCTATATTAATGTGCTACTGCAGCTTTTTTATCATAATCTATACCCTGTGCCTTAAGAATTGCCTTTGCCCTGATTGCATAAAATGCCAGGTAAATAAAACATGCCACCCCAACGATGTAGGAATGTTGAATACCGAGGTAGTTATTGCCTGCAAGGAATCCCTGCAACAGGCTTACAAATCCTCCGCCCATGATCATCATTATCAGGAAACTGGAACCTTCATTAGTATGTTTACCCAAGCCAGCAATGGCAAGGGTGAAGATGCAAGGCCATAATGTCGAGCAGAACAATCCAACACTGATAAAGGCATAAGTACTTACCATTCCGTCAGCCAGCATGCCAATAATAAGAGCGGTAATAGCTATCCCTGAAAAGATCAACAATTGCCGTGCAGGATTTCCTTTGCTCAAAAGGTCCGCTACAATTAGTATCACTATAATAATAGGGTAGAGGTAAAACGGGGTCACATCATGATTGGCTATTACATTGACAACCAGGAATACACCGAAAGCGAGGTAAGGCATTACGAAACGCAACACAGATTTTGCTTTAGAACTGATGTCAAAAGCACCTACTGAGTTTGTCCATCTTCCTACCATTAAACTCGCCCAGAATAAGGAAACAAACGGAGCTATTCTATCAGTTGGAATAGGAACCCCATTTACTTTTACATGCTGTCTCATGAATTCAGGAAGGTTTGCAGCCGTAGAAACTTCAACACCTACATATACAAAGATGGCAATCATACCAAGCCATAATTGCGAGTAATTGATAGCTCCTTTTCTTACAGGAATAGCAAGAGCATCAGTTACATCTGTAGGGGTAGCTACTTTACTGATGTCTTTTTCTGTTTCTTCCGAAGGACTATGTAAATCAATTTTGTTTGGAACAGAAGAAAATTTAATCAACAATGCTACCAGGATAAACACCGCTCCCAGTATCAGGTAAGGAGTCTTTACTGAACCTATATCTGCTACATTATGTGAACCTACCGTAAGACTTCCAAAAATGGCAAAGCTCACGATTAATGGGCCTATAGTTGTACCGAAATTATTTACGCCACCAGCCATGCTTAACCGCTGAGAACCAAATTGTGGATCACCCATCACAATGGCTAAAGGGTTAGCAGCTGTTTGTTGCAGTGAAAAGCCAAGCCCCACAATGAACAATCCACTAATCATTAAAAGGAAAGAAGACGTTTCAGCAGCAGGATAAAACAAAAGTGTTCCTAACGCTGATATTCCCAAACCAATGGCAATACCGTTCTTGTATCCCAAACGGTTTAATATGTCACCGCCTGATGCTTTACTGATGAAGAAATAAATGAGTGAACCAACAGTATAGGCTACATAAAATGCGAAGGAGATCATTTGTGCCTGCCACTGTTGCAAGTGAAGTTTTTCCTTAAATACAGGAATCAGGATATCATTGCTGGCTGCAACAAAACCCCAGAAAAAGAATACAGTTACCAGCACTCCAAATTGGTTCCATCTTGTAGTTTGACTCATGAGCAATTGTATTGAAATATAAAGGAGTGAAAATAACTGTTTTCAGTGACAGAATTATTGACCACAATAAATTATCCCAAAAGAATTTATCTAACTTCAACCACTTCTAAATAGATATGGAGATAATACACGTAACAGCAGAATGTTATCCGGTTGCTAAAGCGGGCGGATTAGGAGATGTAGCGGGGGCTTTACCAAAATACCAGGCAGATCTTGGCCATTTAGCCAAAGTGGTGATGCCTATGTATCGAACCAGGTTTCTCTACAACAATGAATGGGAATTGGTACATGAAGGCGTGCAAAATATGGGGGGCCATTCTTTCAACTATGCTATCATTAAAGAGAAGACGAACAAGTTGGGATTTGAATTATACCTGGTAGATATTAATGGTTTATTGGATCGTGAAAAGATCTATGGTTATGACGATGATGTTTATCGATTCATAGGTTTCCAGGTCGCGGTATGTGACTGGATCAATAGCTGGGATCACAAACCCGGAATCATTCACTGCCATGATCATCAAAGCGGATTTGTTCCTTTCATGATTAAGTACTGTTACCAGTTTAATAAATTAAATGATGTTCCTACGGTATTTACTATTCACAATGGCCAATACCAGGGGCAGTTTGGTTGGGATCGTTCTTACCTTCTTCCTGCTTACGATACCTGGAAGTCTGGTTTGCTGGACTGGAATAAATTGATAAATCCCCTGGCATCTGCTGTTAAATGCTCATGGAAAGTGACTACTGTTAGTCCGAGTTATTTGGATGAACTAAAATATTCTGCTGCTGGATTAGAAGCTTTGATGCAATACGAACAAGGTAAATGCATTGGTATTCTGAATGGTATTGATTCTGATGTTTGGGATCCTTCTTCAGATCATTACCTGGTAAAAAATTATGATGATATAGAAGTAAAAGATGGCAAAAGAAAGAATAAAAAGGAGCTATGTTCCCGTTTCGGATTGGACCCTGATAAGCCATTGATTGTTTTCATCGGCCGTTTGGTAGATGAGAAAGCTGCTGATATTCTTCCGGATGCAATACGCAGTTCTATTTATCATCATCATGGAGGAGCTACCTTTTTGATATTGGGTTCAGGTGATACTGCAGTGGAGAGCAGATTATCCGAATTGGGATCTCAGTTAGCCGGTTACGTTAACACCTATATTGGATACAATGAAGCACTCAGTCATCTCATGTATGCCGGTGCAGATTTCCTTTTAATGCCGAGCAGGGTAGAGCCCTGTGGCCTAAACCAGATGTATGCATTACGTTATGGCACTATTCCGATGGTTCGTAGTACAGGTGGATTAAAAGATACTGTTAAAGACTTTGGGGACTGGCAGGGTTTCGGAATACGTTTCAACAATGCCGATGTGAGTGATGTCACCTATAGTGTAGGTCGGGCCATAGAACTTTACTACAACAAAACGGAGTTATATAATTGGATTCGCAGCTACATTATGAATATTGATCACTCATGGACGGCATCTGCCCATGAATATATCAAAGTGTACGAGTCATTAATTTAAGCGTGTAGCTAATCCATAACCTCTTCACTGATATCAATTTCTGTTATATAACGGGAGTAACTCTCCCGATTCAAGTTTCTCAACTTTATAGAAATAGCTTCTATTCCCGATTTATAAAGTATATCAACCTTCTACTCTTACGCCTTTGAAGAGGAATACTTCTCATACAGCTACGATAAAGCTCCTATAGCGCTCCCACGGAATTACCACGGAATTACCACGGAATTAGCACGCTATTAATTCCGTGGTAATTCCGTGCTAATAGCGTGGCAATAGCGTGCTAATTGCGTGGTCCTTTGCAAAGAGATCTACGGGAGTGGTTTGGAAGTGAAGGAGCCGCCAAAAATATTTTTTCCTCTATTAGCTATTTTGATTAGAATGATGTTACTTTGTATTTCAAAGTACTTTTAATATGGATAGCGCTAAAGAACCTGTACACACCCTGGAGCAAATAAAACAAATGATGGACCGGGGGAGTCGCTTCGTGAGCTTAAGCGGGTGGAGTGGGATTGCTGCGGGTATCTGTGCACTGGCGGCTGCCTGGGTGGCTGAAAAGAACTTTAAGGAATATGCCATAAGTGAAGGTAACTACCAGGGCACCTCCGGCTATCATGGCATCGTCAATGTTTCACAGATTAACCGGGAACTTTTTATACTAGCAGTTGTTACATTCCTGCTGGCCTTTTTCTTTGCGTTTTTATTTACCTGGTTAAGGAGCAGGAAAACCGGGGTGCCTCTGTGGGGATTTATGGCGCGTAAAGTACTGGTTAATGGAGCCGTGCCAATGATTGTTGGAGCTTTATTCATCCTGCGTATTACCGGCATGGGTCTATATGGTTTAATAGCCCCTGCCTGCTTGCTTTTTTACGGGCTTGCTTTGATTAACACATCTAAGTTTACCCTTTCAGAAGTACGTTATCTTGGTTATTTACAATTATTCTTAGGTGTTGTTAACCTGTGGTTTTTAGACTATGGATTGTATTTCTGGGCTGCAGGTTTTGGAGTTTTACACATAATATATGGTATAGCGATGTGGTACAGGTATGAAAGGAACGAAAAAGCAGTAGCATAATGAAGAACCCCATTTCAGGCTTAAATAAACTATTCGACAACCGTATTCGCCTCGGCGTTATGAGTGTGCTTGTAGTGAATGAAGAGATCAGCTTTAATGACCTGAAAGGAATGTTGGAAGTGACGGACGGTAATCTCGCTACTCACCTGGTGACACTGGAGGAAAATGGTTTAATTAAAGTCCATAAGGGATTCATTGGACGAAAAACCAATACTACTTATTCAATTACGAAATTGGGTGAACGTGAGTTTAAAGATCATGTCAAGGCTTTGGAAGGAATGATAAAAGGACTTAAATAGTGCTATAAATGTTTTCTCACATCATGAAATCTGTTTTTATACCCCCGGCGCCTGGAACTCTAAAAGAGCCTGTTGAAGAGATAAACCGGGTATTGGAGCGGGTTATCCGCTTAACAGGGGAAAGGAAGTTCTATTTTTTTGTAATTGCACTTTGGGATTCAAAGTGCTTTATATACCGCATGATTAATCAATTCATATCATCAACTACGAAAATGAACTATAAATATTAATAATTATTAAGTTTAAACTCATGAAAGACGAAATACTTTCCCATCTCAATGAACCAAAACAACTTGAAAGAATTTACCGTTCCAACAAGCAGCCATTCAAACAGGAATTCAATTCGCTTTATCCGCAGCTTAAAGGAAATACCATTGCTGACTTCTGGAATGAACGACTGAATTATGAAGAGGACGAAATCTACTGGGGCAACCGAGGGGAGTGGTTATTACTCTTAATCGCAGCCCTGGTAGCAGGCTTAATTGCCAAACTACCTGCTATATTCAACATTAATGAAGAGTTCTTCTACCCGAGGAATATTGGATTCATCTTTTTACCATTGCTTACAGCATACTTCGCCTGGAAAAACAAATTACAACCTAAGTTGATTGCTGTTATCGGGGGGATTATGCTACTATCGGTTATCTATATTAACCTGCTTCCCGCTTCCAATAAGAGTGACACCTTAATGCTGGCCTGCATTCATTTGCCATTACTCCTTTGGGTAGTTTTGGGAGCAGCCTTTACCGGCAATGACCTTCTGGATTATAACAGGAGACTGGATTACCTTAAATTCAATGGCGACCTCGTGGTGATGACCACCCTCATTGTAATTGCAGGTGGAATAATGAGCGGAATAACTATTGGGCTATTCTCCCTTATAGGTTTAAAGATTGAAAAGTTCTATTTTGAGAATATTGTAGTTTTTGGGCTCCCTGCTGCACCTATTTTAGGTACATGGCTGGTACGTTCCAACCCTCAACTGGTAAGTAAAGTTTCTCCTGTAATTGCGAGAATATTTAGTCCACTCGTCCTGGTGATGTTGGTAATTTACCTTGCTGCTATGGTTTTATCTGGCAAGGATCCATATAATGACCGGGAGTTTCTTTTGATATTTAATGTGCTGCTGGTTGGTGTAATGGCACTCATTTTCTTTTCTGTTTCAGAAAGCACCAAGAGTAGTAAAAGCAGGAGTGAAACATGGGTACTTCTCTTGCTTTCTACTGTTACCATTATTGTTAATGGAATTGCACTCTCTGCCATTTTATTCCGGATCTCTGAGTGGGGAATGACTCCAAATAGGGCTGCCGTACTGGGGAGCAATGTATTAATCCTGGTAAACCTCTTGTTGGTGTTGGCACAATTAATAAAGGTTGTTTCTAGGAAGTCTGAGATAGAAGGAGTTGGCAGGATAATTTCTTCTTACCTGCCTATTTATTTTGCATGGACCATAATTGTAACTTTTATATTTCCAGTCCTGTTTGGATTCAAATAGGAGCTGCAGACTCCATACAAATGCAATGCGGACGCAAGGTAAACTTCTGTGTGGTCAACTGATATTAAAGGGATCAATTGGCAAGAGGTCTGGCTTCAAGATTCACACACACACACACAGATGACCAAACGTTTATTCCGTAATTGCTACATTTAATGCATAGCCGGTGACTTGCTCAAAAAGGTTTTGCAAATGATGAACACCCGTAAGCTGTAAACTGCTGGCTCCTGCTGGTTTATAATAGAAATGCCACGAATAGCGGTCAGACAATTCTACTTCAAATGTGGGGAAAAGTGAATGCCTGTATAAGTAAGGACTTGCCGTTTCCTCAAACCCGCATTTAGTTAAGAGATCAGTTGTAAGAGGAACAGGAGAGATCTCCTGTAGTGGATGCCCATTTATTGTTTTGTCTTTTATACTCTTAATCCGGATAGGTTTCTCCCCCGTATTGATTGGCAGACTGGCATGTTCTTCACCTTTACTGCTTTTCCAGTTTACCCAATTACCCAATTTGTAATTTTCTTGTGTTTCCATTGCTTCAAATATATTATTATTCATACTACTGACATTGCAAAGTTCAATGAAAGAAGGCAATTAGAAGCAATCAAAGACATGGTAATTCCATAGGTAATCATGTAAATCACAGATATAATATTCTTAACTACTTAGCATACAAATTGCAACTGTAAGAACTTTAAGTAGTAAATTCATTTATCATTTAAGGATTCAATACAACTGATCAATTATGAGCAAGCAAATGTTATCCGTAATCTTAGGGGGTGGAGCAGG
>JBLNAY010000369.1:0-6205 GCA_050259715.1 Candidatus Dadabacteria bacterium | reverse complement strand
ATACACTATCAAAATAGAAGGGATATAGCATGTTTTCTTTTTTCAGAGTCAGGAATTTTGAAAGGACATTTTTGGTACTGGTGACGATTGTACTGGCTGTGGTATTTACAAGATTGTTTACCATATACCAGCAGCGATTCCAGGATGTAAGGCAAAGGCTGGCTAATGGCACAATGATCAACCTCAATACTGATAATCGCGCGGACAGGCTGGCCGGACTTCTCCAAAGAGGGTTTTATTTTGAAGATCCCCGGGATATAGAATTGATCCGTTCAGTAGTGGGAAGAAGTTCGCTGGCGAGTACTGAAATGGATAATATAGGCGAATTAATTAAGAGGCAGTTCGAGGTAAATGCTGAAGAGGCTTATTCTAAAGGGGGTGAATCTTTTAAAAAGAGGGTAAAGCTCTCCCGTAATCTTATGGGCTTTACTGATGATGATTCAGTCCGTTATGAGCAGGAGAAGAAAAGGCCTCCGCAACTTCCTTCTAATACTGTGATAGGTATGGGTAAGTATTCCATATCAGGAAAGATCAAAGATCCTGGAGATAAACCGGTTGCCGGTGTGCTGGTTAGAATTCAAATGGTTTTACCAGAAGATAGTCTCTATGGAAGCGTGGAAGAAATAGATAAAGTATTGACTGTAAATACTCCTACTATAAAAAAACAGTTCATTGTTGATTCAATGAAACACCAGCAGTTCCAGTCATTAACTGCTTATGCCCGCACAGATGCTGAAGGTAAGTTCAGGTTCACAGGTTTACCAGATCAGAAAGGATACGAGTTATTACCTCTGAAACCGGCCTATCAATTTGGGCCTTCAAAAGGAACTGAAAACCTTGATGATAATATTTCGTTTTCCTTTATACAATCGCCACATACGATTAAACTATTCTCTACAAGGGACTTTAATAATCTGAAGAAAGAGAAAGCTCTTATAGTTAGAATGCCAAATGAGGTGAATCGTTGGTACTTGATTATAGCTTTTGCTTTTTTTGCTTCTTTCTTCCTTTTACACTTTGTACTAGCCATACGCTTTCCCCGTGCCGACCAATTCATTCTACCTGTGATTATGGTACTTACAGGTATTTCCATCGTTACTCTCCTTAGTTTACAGGACCCACTGAGAGACCGTTTCTTTGGTAAAAGCACCCTTCAATATTTCCTTACGGGTATACTGATCTTGTTTTTCCTGTTATGGTTTGACATGAAGAAGTTCACAACGGATTCCGGGTTCTTCAGAATGTTTGTATTTAAACGAACTGACAGTGCTGCAAGAGGATGGCCTTGGGCTGTAGCAGCTGTAGGATTGTTAATACTTACAATATTATTTGGTACCGGCCCTGAGGGCAGCGGAGTTAAGGTTAACCTCTTTGGTTTTCAGCCAAGTGAAATAGTGAAGTTTCTTATTATCATATTCCTGGCAGCTTTTTTCACTTCCAATGAAAAATTTATTTCTGAATATGGAAGATGGCGGAAACGGTGGTCTTTTTTCTGGTTTGCTCTCATAGCTATTGGTTTTGCTATCCTCATGTTCCTCATTCTTGGTGACCTCGGTCCTGCGATGGTAGTTTGTTTCACTTTTATTGTCCTGTTCTCTTTTTCAAGAGGTGACTTCGCCTACGCAATTGGATCGGTCGTATTGTATATCGTAGCTATATGGCTTCTTAAAAACATATTTATTGCAACTGCAGTTACAGCAGTTGCCTTGTTGCTGTCGATGCTCTTTATCCGTAAGCAATTAAGTGAATCTGCTATTATGGTCCTGGTGATTATAGCAGGTTTTCTTTTGCTCGATAAGGTTCCTTACCTCGATAAATTAATCCCTGGTCCAGTTCAAAGGCTTGTAGATAGAAAAGCTATATGGCAGGATCCATGGAACAATGAAGTGTTCGGGGGTGACCAGATAGCAAATGGTATTTGGGCAATGTCGAGTGGTGGTATACAAGGACAAGGAATAGGGGAAGGGTTTGCTAAAACAATCCCTGAGGCCCACACGGATATGATACTTCCCTCTTCAGGTGAAGAATTTGGATGGGCAGGCATCCTGAGTATTTTTATAGTTTTTCTTATATATCTGCACCGTTCAATAATTATTGGAAGACATTCCGGCCGGCCGTTTCTTTTTTACCTGTGCTCGGGAATTGGGATAGGAACCTTTGTTCAATTCTTATTGATTGCAGGAGGGTCAACAGGGGCTTTACCACTTTCAGGCGTTTCACTTCCTTTCATGAGCTATGGAGGATCTTCACTGATCATGAATATGGTAGCCGCAGGCTTTTTATTATCTGCTTCATTAGTCGAAGGCTCACCAGTTCAAATGAATTATATGGCTAAGCAGCATGATCGTAACCTGGTACCTGCCTTAATTGCTGCACTCATCGGAGTGGTGCTCCTGGGAGTAACAGTTTCCCGTTATTTATTTAATAACAAGAAATGGGTTGTTCAACCAGCCCTGGTTGCTGATAGAAGTGGTGCAAGAATGTTTAGCTATAATCCAAGAATAGCTATATTGATGAACCGCCTTGGAGCGGGCAATTTATACGATAGGAACAGGAGATTGCTCGCGACCAGCAAACCAGAAGTGATCAGCCAACAAATGGATTCTTTAGTAAAAGGAGGTTTAAACCCATTGTACCTCCAGTCGGTTGAACATAAGAGATTAGACCGTTATTATCCATTTGCTGAGCAGATGTTCTTTTGGACTGGTGATTTTAATACTGGCATATTCATGGGTGCAACTAATGGCTACTATGCCGAATATGAACATATAGCAGAATTAAGAGGATTTGAAACACCGACCACCAACTTTCAAGTATCAGCAACCCGCTTCAGGGAGAACAGGTTTCTCCCGAGACAATCAACGGAAATGACGGTCCAGAAAAGGGATTACTCTGCTTTAGCTCCCCTGTTACTCGCAGGGATTAACAGCCAGAAAGTAGAAGAATTTAAGAAAAGAAACAGGGATGTTCAGATGACTGTAGATGCTAAGTTACAAACCTCTATCAACCAGGCATTACAGCACCTGGATACATTAAAGAACAGCAGGATCTCTGTGGTGGTGATGGAAGATAATACAGGTGATGTGCTGGCTTCAGCATCTTATCCTTTGCCTACCATTACGGACCCGGAAAAGTTAACGTTAACACCCGCAGAACAAAATAAGCTGCCTTACTGGGTCACTAACCAGGATCTTGGATTCACCCATGCAACACAGCCTGGTTCCACGGCTAAATTAGTTACTGCAATGTCTGCATTTAATAAACTCGGCATAGCAGCAGCTACATTGAGAATACAGGTATATCCCCAGGACCTGATAAGAACAAAGAGTGAAGAACCTGATGAGGTAGGAAGTATTTCTATTGAGCGGGGTATTGTTAAATCAAATAATCCGTTTTTTATACGCTTAGCCAATCAACAACGTTTACAGGAACAAATGGGTGATCTGTATATTGAAACAGGAATGTTCCTGAGAGGAGTTGGTGGATATTATTATAATGGAGATTTACAGGATAAAGAACAGCAGGAAAAGTGGAAAGAATTATGGAGGAAAACCGAATTCAGAAGTGTAAAGTTTTACAATCCTAATAACATCAGGCCTACAAGAGGTAAAGGAGTATCAGGAATGGCATGGGGCCAGGGTGAACTGATAGCAACTCCTGCAGCAGTAGCCCGAATGGCGATGGGTATTGCTAACGCTGGAGTGCTAATGCCAAACAGGTACGTGATGAAGGTAAGCGATTCAGTTATAGCTCCTAAGGATGGATTTCCTATTGCTAAGGATCCCCAATATGCTCAATTGCTGACTAAATACATGAAAGAGCAAAGTGAAGCTAAATATCAGCACCTTCATATCTATGTAGCAGGTAAAACAGGGACACCGGAGCGGATTGTTAAAAGAGAACGTATAAATGATGGATGGTATGTATTCTTTGCCCCAAAACAAAGAGGACCTGGCCATATTATTACCTGCATAAGGATAGAAAGAACTAAAGGTTCCAGTGTGGCAGTTAACCTGGCTGGTGCACAAGTTATACCCATTTTGCTGCAGCAGGGGTACATTAAGGGATTTACTGATGTGAAAACGGAAACACCTGTGACATTACAGTAAAAAATGGACTATTAATTGAATAGAATATTAAAGGTAAAAGGACTAAATAGATATGTTTGATTTGTTTAAACAAAATGATTCTGTAGCGCCGCTGGACGTCAAAACTGTACGCCACCGCCTACTTCAATTTATTAAGGAGCAATTACAAAAATATGAGGGAGGGGAAGGAAATAATATTAAAGGGATACAATTGTTTTTGTCACCAGCTGAAGAAGAAAAAGATATTTACGAAGGTGCAGTTTATTTTGATGACGAAGGAAGGTTCAGAGAGCAGGAAGTTCAGAAGATCATTGATGATTATTCAATAGACCTACAGGAAAACTGGACTATGGAAATTGCCTTTACAGATGAACTACCAAAGGAAAGTATTAAGTCTAGGAACCTGAAAGCAGCTATTCATGTAAATACCCGCAAGCAGCCTGCACTTTCTAAAGCTACCACAGCTTATATAAGAGTATTGGGTGGGGAAGCCGAAGAAACCCGCTATGCTATTACTGCAGGCAATAAAAAGTATTGTATAGGAAGAGAAAAGAAATCACAAACAGCTGATGGATTCCTCAGGGAAAATGATATTGCATTTCCATCTGAAAAACATGCCAGTAACAAATTTGTTAGTCGGCAACATGCTCACATTGAATGGAACAAAGAAACAGGGAGTTTTTTTCTTTATGCTGATGAAGGTGGTGTTCCTCCACGCAATAAAGTCAAGGTGAGATTAGAAGATGGAAGTTTAATTAAATTACAGAGTACACAGGTTGGACACCAATTACAGGAAGGCGACCAGATCGTATTAGGAGAGTCAGCTTTATTACAATTCACGTACCTCGATGAATAATTAGTGCCATGGCAAAAGTGTTTACAATAACGGAAGGATTAGAGAACTTAGGAGCGATAAAGACAGGAGGACAGGGATCAGTATACAAAGGAAAACGTCTTGGTGAAATCATTACCGCTGTAAAACTTTTACCAACCCCTATACACTCTGAAGATATTAAGGACAAGAATTACCGTGATTTTAAAAATGAAGTAGAGAAGCTTAAAACTGTCAATGAGGAGCCGAATTCAAATGTAGTAAGGATATTAAGTTCCGGTATTACCGAAACCGGGTGTTTCCCATTCATTGAGATGGAGTATATAGAAGGTCCAGACCTGGGAGAAATCCTTAAACCACCTCACGATAAGATATTTACTATACAGGAAGCAATAAAAGTCGCCATTCACCTGTCAAATGCTATAGCACATTGTCACCAGCACGATGTGAAGCATGGTGACATCAAGAGCAATAATGTTAAGCTGAATATCAATACTGGTAATTACACGCTGCTGGACTTTGGCCTGGCTGTGATGACAGATGAAGATCGCCGTACTAGCCTCAGGCATGCTGGAGCTATAGAATTTATGGCACCCGAACAGAACAATGGATTAACTTTCTTTCAGACAGACGTTTATAGCTTTGGAGTCATCATATATGAATTGCTTGCAGGAAGGGTACCTTTCCCACTTAAGGATTCCGGTGAAACAGCCCGAAATGCGGTGATGGTCTCACACCTTGAAACTCCACCTCCTGATCTGCTTGAATTACGTGCTGAGAACATCCCATCTAAATGGTCAAAGGAGAAAAGGGAATTTGAAATGAATGTACCGGGTTGGCTGTTAACGATGGTTTATAAATGCCTCGAAAAGAAACCTGAAGATCGATTTCAAAATGGAAGGGAACTACATGATTATATCTTAAGTCATAATACTTTTTTGCCTTCCCAATATTATCCTGATAATGTGGTCGCATCAGCAACTGAACCCTCTGAACTGGAGCAGGAAATTGAACGGCTCAGAAAAGAAAATGAAAGGCTTCAGGAACAGCTTTCTTTTTATCAAAGAGTCAGTAATCCAAAACGGGAAAAGATTGTAGAGCCGACTGCGTATAATAGGCCAGGACGTACTGTTTCCAGAGGCGCATTCGTTACCTTGCTTTTTGTTGCAATCGCTCTTGCAGGATTAGCTTTTTATTCTACTATTTTACATCCCTCACACCAGCCAAGCGTTGTCTCAAATGAGGCTCAAACTGATTCGCTTTCCAATACTGATAGTGCTTTGTT
>JBLNAY010000368.1:0-12000 GCA_050259715.1 Candidatus Dadabacteria bacterium | reverse complement strand
TTGTATCGTTATCGAGTCAAAGAGATTTGTGTAACTTCTATATCCTTGGATGACTATATTTTTAGAATGGTACCGTCGTTTTCACGACGGTATTTTTATATAGCTACAATCAAGCGGTTTTTAATTCTTTCCGTGTATAATATTTCTTTCGGAACCAGAAAGCCACATTCACTAATGAAATCAGTGCAGGCACTTCCACCAATGGACCAATAACACCCGCAAAAGCCTGCCCGCTATTAATGCCAAATACGCCGATTGCAACAGCTATGGCTAATTCAAAGTTGTTTCCGGCGGCTGTAAAAGCGATTGACGCATTCGTAGAATAATCCGCTCCCATCTTCTTACCTACGAAAAGCCCTACTAAAAACATGATGGCGAAGTAGATGACCAGAGGAATAGCAATCCGCACCACATCAAATGGAATCTGTACGATTAATTCACCTTTGAGACTGAACATGATTACAATAGTGAAGAGCAGCGCAATTAAAGTAATAGGAGAAATGAATGGGATGAATTTACTAGTGTACCATTCATCTCCCATAGCTTTTCGCAGGATTACACGGGTTAATACACCTGCCGCAAAAGGTATTCCCAGGTAAACAGCCACACTACGGGCGATTTGCCCTATAGTGATATTAACTACAGATCCTCTGATACCAAATAAAGGTGGCAGCAAAGTGACAAACACATAAGCATAAACACTATAAAGCAAGACCTGGAAGATGCTGTTCAACGCTACAAGTCCGGCAGCATATTCACGACTTCCTTCTGCCAGTTCATTCCACACGATCACCATGGCAATGCAACGGGCAAGACCAATGAGTATAAGGCCCACCATATACTCGGGATATCCACGCAGGAAAACAATAGCCAGGATGAACATGAGAATAGGGCCTATTATCCAGTTAAGAAAAAGTGACATACCTAGCACCTTCACATTTTTGAACACCTCTTTCAGCTTTTCATATCGAACTTTGGCAAAAGGCGGGTACATCATCAGGAGCAATCCAATAGCCAAAGGAATATTAGTGGTGCCTGAAGAAAAAGAATTTATAAAAGCGGATGAGGAAGGAAACAGGTAACCTATAGCCACTCCAACCGCCATAGCTAAAAAGATCCATAAGGTGAGATACCTATCAAGGAAGCTTAGCTTCCTTCTTTCATTGGCAGGTGCACAATCAGTTGCTGACATTATTCTGCTATTCTTTTTTACAAATCTATTGTAACTGCCTGTTCTGCCAGTTCCTTCTTCATTACAATAGCGCTTACGGGGCATACATGACTAAATTCAGAAGAGGCTTTTAACTCGGTTGGTACTTCCTCCCTGGCAATGGTCTTGTATCCCTTCCTGCTGAAATATTTATCAGCTGTTTCTGTCAGGAGATAAATTGTATTAATGCCTGAAATAATGGCCTGCTCTTCCAACATCTTCACCAGCCTTTCAGCTATTTGCTGGTTCCGGTAATTAGGCGAAACCACCATAGACCTTAACAAGCCATTCTCACCATATGGCTCCAATCCTATTAAGCCAATAATGGTGTTTTCTTCAATAGCTGTAAAAAAATTAGAAAGATCTAAAGGAAGATCTTCTGCAGGGAGATTTTCCTTTTGCAGAAGATCTATTATTTCATCCCTTTGCTGCGAAGTTGCTTTAATAATATCCATTATCAAATGTCTTGAGTATTGTTCAACTATTAAAGTACCTTTTATTTTTTTGAATATTCCAGATGTCGGCAGAAGAAATCTTCTTATCTGAACACTTGTAACTATTAATGATTTCCTGTTCTTCCACTATAAAAGTTTTAGAACAGTAATCTAAGCAGCATTTTGATTCTGACGGGTTTTGATTGTTGATGTTCATTTTATATGATTTTGAAGTTTATAAATGATTAATTAATTACAACAGCCGGGTGCACAACAAGGTTGCTCCAGTGGCTTCTCCGCATATACAGTAATGCTCCTGATACCAGTACCAGTTTCTTTAAAAGATGCGATCTGATCCACAGTGAGGTAGTTTAATAAAATATCCTCAGGCAATACGATTGCCTTGTCTTTTTGAACTGTAACAGTGATAAAGCCGTTTGATTTAATCAGGTCAAGGTATTCTTGTCTTTGAATAGCTCCAGATACACACCCTGCATACATTTCAGCAGCTTGCCTGAGTTCATCTGGAAGTTCTCCTTCTAAAACTATATCTGAAATGGAGAAGTGTCCTCCAGGTTTCAAAACGCGAAAGATTTCCTTAAACACTCCATCTTTATTTGGCACAAGGTTCAGCACACAATTACTCACAATCACATCAGCCATACTACCGCCTACGGGCATCTTTTCAATGTCACCTTGCCGGAACTCCACATTATTAAAACCTCTTACATCAGCATTTCTTCTTGCCTTTTCTATCATCGCAGGAGTGAAATCAACGCCGATCACTTTCCCTGTTTCCCCTGTTTCATGCCTGGCAATAAAAGCATCATTGCCGGCACCACTGCCCAGGTCAATCACAATATCTCCTTTTTTGATTTTGGCAAACTGGGTGGGCAACCCGCAACCCAGTCCTAAATCGGCATCAGCATTATACCCTTCCAATTGGGTGTAATCGTCAGCCATAATATTATACGCTTCTGTTGAGCAGCAACCAGAGCCACAACAGGAACTTTCATTTTGTTCTTTATCCTGCAAGGCAATCTCTGAGTACTTCTGTCTTACGAGTTCTTTCAATTGATCCTGAGTTTTCATATTTCTTATTTTAATGTTATCGGAATATTACGATAGTTATAGTCAAAAAAAAGGTCAGCAAGAACAATCGATCCCCTTGTAACTGTCGAATAGTTGATTAATCCATGCCTGAGCCGCTTTCCATTCTTTTTGATCAATGCAATAACACACTCTCGCACCTTCAACTTCTCCTTTTATCAACCCCGCTTCCTTCAATTCTTTCAGATGCTGGGAAACGGTACTTTGAGACAACGGGAGTTCCTCTACTATATCACCACACTGGCAACTTGCCTGGGAAGCCAGGAACTTTAAAATAGCCACCCTTGCCGGATGTCCTAAAGCTTTGGCATACTTAGCGACCCTGTTTTCTTTTGTACTAAACTCATATGATTTGGTAGCTCCCATAATTTCATCGCAATATTACGATACAATAATAATATCTTCCAAATTTTTTTTAAAGGCTGAAGAATTAATCAAATAAATGTTTGTTCATTTAATTAACTAATTGTCGAGGAAACTAACTTTAGAACACCCGCATGGTCTAAGTCTCCATTGTTATGGAGTACTTGTGGAAAGCTTTAATAACCTTGAATACCTTTCTTTAAATGGTTGTAGACGCGTTTCAACGGCTGTTCTTTTTGATATATCTCTCTCGTATCACTTTTCACCTCGTACGTCGCATTTCTCAGCCAATGAATTTTTTTTATCAATCAATAGATTATAGGTAAAACAATTGAAATAATAAAGCGATTATCACCAGCAGTATAACGGCGGCAATTACCACAACTATAAAGCTTTTAAAAAAGTTGATCATCGGAAGGTAAAGGTTAATTGGTTAAAACAGCGTATAAAGCTAGCTGTTATAGATGACTTTACATAGCGTTTACCAACAAATCCTTTGTAGTTAAAATGCTTGAAGAGCTGCCATAAAACTCTCCCGGCCATTCTTCACAATACTTTAGATGAACAGAGCCCTTTAGCCTACATCTGATATGCATAAAATAAACGTCGCTGCTTCTCCTTATTGTTATGTTAGAGTCTGTATAATTATTTACTCGTTGTATCGGGCACTATAACGAAGTCCTGTATAATTTTATAGAATCCGGAATTGCCTCTGAAGGCGGTTGTACTGTTGTGGGATTCTTTAAATTCCGTTTGGCTGGAATTTGTTGTAGTATTGGAATCACCAGAGTTATTGCAACTACTAATTACTACGATTGCTATAATTAAATAAAATGCTCTTTTAATTCAACATAGTCGCCAAATCTTCTGCCATATATTAATGATCAGCTGATAACACATGAGGTGCATTCCTCCAAGTCACTGACCAAAATCATGTTCAATTTTTAACTGCTGCTTTAAATTTAAGTATGAAACTTCAGGGAATTTACAGGGGAAACATTACCATTGTTGATCTTCCCATTTGCAATTATCAATGGTCACAATTTAAAAGAGGTGAACCTGCTGAACGCTGTTTTCCCCAGCTGAATAACGACGAATTAGAGTTTATAATCACATCTACCCCTGTTGCATCTGAATATATGGAACCTTCAGAAATTAATACCAGACACATGGTTGTTGATTACCGTGGTCTACATGTAGACCGATTTTAATATCGGTATGATATAAAAAGTTCAACTCACTTTTACATTCTACTTTTTACATCTGGGTATTACTTTCAATGTGTGTGAATAAATCAATTCTGGACACAGCAATTAGAATATCACGTGGAATAACATCAACACAATCATCATCAGTAAAGCACCGGCAAGAATTACAACTATTGATCTTTTAAGAATGTCTGTCGTAAGAGATAAACATTAGGAGGCTATTAATGGTATATAAATTACTTCGTAACTGGCATTTTGCATAGCACAAATTGATTACCGGCCATCATTAGCAATTGATTAAACTATTAACGTCTCCTGGCAATAGTAGTTTTATATTGTAAAATTCTCAACAAACTGATCAACCTGGAGTAGAGTTATATTATTTTTATTTCTTTTAATTATTAGTAAACAAACTAATCAAGATGAAGTTAGAAAAGGTATTTGCAATCCTGTTTTCCAGTGTCTATCCTTTGTATATAAAAAAAGCAGAGGCAAAGGGACGCACAAAGGAAGAAGTAGACACTATAATTTTTTGGTTGACGGGTTACGACAAACAAACCTTGCAACAACAGATCGACAACAAGAGTGACCTTCAAACCTTCTTTGCCCAGGCACCACACATGAACCCAAATACTTCTAAAATCACTGGTGTAATTTGCGGGTATCGTGTAGAAGAAATTGAAGATCCATTAATGCAAAAGATCCGTTATTTAGATAAACTGGTTGATGAATTGGCAAAAGGAAAGGCCATGGATAAAATTTTAAGACAATAACCTTAATGAACAACCAACAATATGACCGGTGAGCTTATAATTACCACTAAACGACTTCTAATCAGTCCACTGCAAATAACGGATGCCAATTTCATCTATGAATTAGTAAACACCGATGGCTGGTTAAGATTCATAGGAGATCGAAATATTCGTTCTACCGTTGATGCGGCAGAGTATATCCGGAATATTTTAGGTAATGAGAATATATCTTATTGGGTGGTGAGACTTAAAACAGGTCGACAGCCCATAGGAGTAATAACCTACATAAAGCGCAGCTACCTGGAACACCATGATATCGGCTTTGCTTTTTTGCCTGCCTATGGTAAAAAAGGTTATGCTTTTGAAGCAACGAACGACGTTTTGAATAAATTGGTTCAACGGCACAACCTTACACATATTCTTGCTACAACTGTTCCCGAAAACACAAGTTCCATAAACTTACTCAATAAGATGGGATTGGTATTCGAAACAGAAATCAATGTTGGCAATACTATACTACATGTATATGGGCGAATGTTGATTCATTCGTTAGAAGGGTGAAGAAAGTAGATTTCTTTTACGGTTTAAAGTAATTACTGTTTGACCGATAATAAGTAATTATTACCTGTTTAAAAGTGCAGTTCATCGAATATCAGTGGTCACCTGACAAAAGTCATAGCCTTTACATCAGGCGAGAGATAACATTGCACATCCTATGAACACCTACTAATCCATCCTGTGTAAACAACGCCTGTGAATCCAACATCCTACCTCTGCTTTTTGCGGAGGTTTTTGTATTTCATATAATTAGACACGTGCCTTCACATAAAGTTGTTCACCTGTTGCTCATCACACCTTAACTTTATTAAATAGGTACATCAATATGAAAAGAATATTAATTTGGTTTCTCCTAATTGCCTCAATACCCTTCATGTCAAAGGCACAGGAAATTACCGGCCAATGGAATGGTGCCTTAAAAGTGAGTGGTATACAGTTGAGGCTTGTATTTCACATCACCCAAACCGAAAATGGCTATGCTTCCACTATGGATAGTCCTGACCAGAATGCGAAGGGCATTCCTGTAACCACTACCCTGTTTAACAATCCGAATCTGAAACTCGAAATCACTAACCTGGGAGTTGAATATGACGGGATCTTAAAAGGAAGGAGTATTGAAGGTACTTTCAAGCAAAACGGTTTGGCAATACCGCTAGCGCTTTCAAAGGACAGCATTGCAAAAACAGTTCAAAACAGGCCACAGGAACCTAAGAAGCCTTACCCCTATTTTGAAGAGAATGTCTCTTTTAAAAACTCTACTGCTCATGTTACTTTAGCGGGAACACTCACCCTACCCCGAAAAGAAGGCAGCTATCCGGTGGCTATTCTTATTTCAGGAAGTGGTCCCCAGAACAGGGATGAAGAACTATTAGGTCATAAACCTTTTCTGATCATATCCGATTATTTAACAAGGAACGGTATTGCCGTATTGAGATATGACGACCGGGGAACAGCTCAATCAACAGGTAATTTTAATTCCTCTACAACTGTAGATTTTGCTTCTGATGTTGAAAGCGCCATTGCCTATTTAAAAACCAGAAAAGAAATCAACTCGAACCATATTGGACTAATTGGTCATAGCGAAGGAGGATTGATTGCACCAATGGTGGCAGCACAATCAAAAGACGTAAGTTTTATTGTTTTATTGGCAGGCCCCGGAATACCCGGACATGAACTGGTGATTGAACAACAGCGATTAATATCAAAAGCTTCCGGAATACCCGAAAACACTCTCGACAAACAATTGAGATTCAACCGGAAATTGGTTGAACTGGTATCTAACGCAAGTAACATGGATTCATTGAAAAGAATTCTAAACTCTTATGCCACTGAAGCTGTAAAAGATGATCCTGAATTACTGCCCAAGGGCATTACACCTGACGCATATGTAAACCTAACCGTAAGCAGGCTGGCAACTCCCTGGATGCAGTTTTTCTTAAACTATAACCCCGTGAATTCACTGGAAAAAGTAAAATGTGCTGTACTAGCTCTTAACGGGGAAAATGATTTACAGGTGCCTGCAAAGGACAATTTAGAAGCTATAAGAGCAGCGTTCAAAAGATCGGGTAATAAACAGGTTACTATAAAACATTTTCCAAAACTTAACCACCTGTTTCAAAACAGTAAGACTGGTGCACCAACAGAATATGCTACCATTGAAGAAACCTTTTCACCGGAAGTTTTAGATGTAATGACTAAGTGGATATTGTCAGTAGTTAATAAATAGTAAACATTTAGGATCTTTCGAACCTCAATTCTGAGTAGAAATGCCCACTATAAAGGCAGCTTTTAAAAAGTTATTCAATCTCAGATTTTCTCTGCTTTATAACCTGCTTTTTTTACTATCTCCCTTACCATCTCAGGGGTAAGATGATCTGTCTCAACTGTAAGTATTTTGTTAGGATTAACTACATCTACTTCCCATCTTTTGATTTCGTTATTCGCATTAAGATAGGGAGTGACAGTGGCAATACAGCCACTACAATTAATATTTGTTTTGAATTGATATTTCATAGTAACAGTTACTTATTTATAAATTACTCGCGTAAATGTACCACAATAGCCATACCTGTTTTGTGATAATTGTCTTATATAAACATGACCAAGCCCCGTTTGGGAACAACACAGTCATAATGTTATAAAGAATATAGGAGTCACTATTATCGTCTTCTTAGCAGCAAGGTTTCTGCATTTGAACTGGAGGACAAGGAACAGTGCCATAACTGCAAAACACACAGCAATACCCTTGTTTTGGTTTAATAATAATACCACAATTGGTGCAGGTATAAAAATACAGGCAAGCATCAATAGGCATGGCTTCCTCTTTTTCAAACCCGCAAACAGGGCAGCTAATTACCGATTTAAGAAGCAGGTGAGATTCCATGTTATCAATAAATTTCTGGCCACAGAAGATAGCAATATAAAATTAGGCCTTCCGGCATCAGCTGCTACTTTTAAGTATCTTTAAGAACCAAACTTTCTAATGTGACTTCTGTTACAAACCAATCGCCTCGCCTCTGATAACTTTATAAAATGCATGTTATTGAATCCACATTAAAAGATCACTGGGATACTATCTACAATAAGCCAGAAAATCAACTCAGCTGGTTTCAACAGTATCCAAAGGCATCTATGGATCTTGTTGAACAAACGCAATTGCCTAAAAATGCTGCTATTATAGACATTGGTGGTGGTGACAGCCGGTTTGCCGAAGCGATGGTGGATAAAGGTTATACCAATCTTTGGGTGTTAGATATATCAGAGAAGGCTATAGAAAGAGCCAGGGAGCGAATGGGTGCTAAAGCCTCAAAGATTCAATGGGTGGTATCAGATGTGCTGGAGTTTAAACCAAACATTACTTTTAATCTCTGGCATGACAGGGCCGCATTTCATTTCCTTACTTTAGAAGAAGAAGTATCGAAATATTTATCGATTGCAGAAAACTTTATTAACAATAACGGCTTCCTCATAATAGGAACTTTTTCCAATAAAGGACCACATACCTGCAGTGGACTGGAAGTCAAACAATATTCAGAATCCACAATGATTGATACTATTGGAAATGCTTTTGAAAAAATGAGATGCCTTCGGGAAGATCATATTACACCTTCAGGAAAAGCTCAGAATTTTATTTATTGTAGCTTCCGGAAAAAATAATTTCATCTTTGCTAAATAGAGATCCCCTTTGCAGGGGATCTCCAACTGGAACCGTAATCAAAATGGAATCAGAACTTTTTCTCTTTATTAAACACATTCCATGCGCTTGCTGCTGATTCCAGGATCACTTTTTTCTTACCATCACCCAGAGTCACATAGTAACGGATGTCATCCTTTGAGTCTACTTCAAAAACTTCTATGACCGAAGTTCCGGAATACTTTTTCAGTCCTTTTTTTAAACTTTTCGGCAAATCATTAATACTGATAAATTTGGAAGTGGCAACCAGTGAACCATCATCTCCGAAATAAGCAAATATTGCTTCGTCATCCTCATTAAAACTTGCCCTGTAATAAGTTCCTACCATTTCCCACGATACATTAGTTGCACTAGAGAAATTGGATTTAAAGGCATCAAGTACAACGTGGCTAACGATGATTCCTTTAGCAAAAACAGGCGTACAATATAAACTGGCTGCAATCGTACAAGCAATTAAAATACGTTTCATAAAAAGCAATTGAAGGTGAATAATTAATTACACCACAAAGACAATCAGAATTAGATAAACAGAACAGGGAATTAGTATGTAGCAATACTTTCAGATGATAAATGGAGCGGTAAAATTGCTTAACAGTTGGTTAACTGTCTGATTTTTACCAGAAATGAAATTAACGAAGCTATGTAAGAATAAGTGATATCAGTTTTACTATAATGAATACTACCACGCAGTGCATAAGCACAATTGCATAAAATAGCTATACTAAGTTTAATAAGTACCTCTTATCGTATGAGATGCAGCTTTCCTAAAAGAGTCAGGAACTAAATTTTTTCTTTGATAACCAGGAAAACGCTTTCTTCAAGGCCCGTCACTTCATGAGGTACATTGACTGGAATTTCGTAAGTGCTAAAAGTAGAAAATGTTGTTTTATTTCCTTCTATTTCAAATAATACAGAACCTTTTATCACAACAAGCAATGCAGGTATAGGTGAAATATGTTTTTTTAGAACCTGGTCCTTTTTTAAACCAATTGCAATTACATTACTTTTATCAGTATTCTTTATCTGTACTACTGCGGGCTTTTCATCATTCAGCTTTATCTCGTCTGTTATTACCATATCATTCGTTTTTATAAATTGAGGTTTCTAAGGTATGGCATCCAAATTAATACACCCTTTCAAATTAATTCACTGCAGTTGGCACAAACGTAAACATCCACTTCACAGGATTCTGCCAATCCTTTCCTTTAATGGAACCGATAGGACACTTCAACAAAATTGAGTTCCATCCTTTCTTTAAAAATATTTTCGTTGGTGCACGATATTCATATCCTTCATCAATGAGAGGCATTTCGGAATTTCCTTTTTGGCCTCCGTGTTTCCAGAGAGGCGGCTCAACTCTTTTATTATTTACCCATACTTCACTGTTTTTGTTATCCCATGCACCTATGGGAGGTGAATCAGTAGCAGGTGAACGTGACAAATTATTAAAGCCAATCCAAAAATCCATTATCCCATCTTTGTCGCTCCGGATTTTTGTGAATGCATAAATAGTTGAGTTTTCTTTTGGCTGATCTAATGCTCCTTTTATCAGAGGGTACCACCAATGCCTAAGTACAACGGTTCCTCCTGTAACTTGTTTAAAAGCTTTCCATTCGGTTTGATTTGTCGTTAATTCAGGAGAAAACCTTTTTGTTTCATCTCCACCATTATCATATGGTCCGAATAGTAGCCAATTCATCTGCGATTGCTTCACATAAGGAAATGGCCTGCCTTTAAAATAAATTCTTTTATGTACTAACAAACGACTTTCGAATTCTGTGAATGCCTTAACATCACCGTCACTCACATTTGAAATCCAGCCGCTTTGCCCACCACCCCTCCAGGTCCTTTCCGCAAAAGCAAGCATACCCGGGTACACAGGATTCATGCGTGATATGTCAATACTATTTTCCACTCTCCTGTCATTCCATGTACATAAAGTGGCTCCCAGTAACGAGGAATCTCCTTGAGCCTTATCGCCTATTTTTCTATTAAAAATGGTTGTTACAGCTTCCAACGGATCCATGTGATTCAAATAAAGATGCCATGAATCAATGAACCGGATATTTTTTGGGGAAGCATGATATACATTATCATCCATCCATAATTGCCTGATAGTATTGTTAGTGAAATTGCCACCCGGTTGCCAGCCAATCACTTTTTTTCCGAAGCTTTCGATGTAATCAGTTATCTCTGGAATAAACCTCAGGTTTGTAATCTTTACTTCATCAGCACCTATGTGGATATACTCAATGTTGTACGTAGTGCAGATTTCCTTTAGAATATTCTTAATGATCTGCATTCCACTATCGCTTTGCATATCGGTCTTCATAGCTCTGCGAAAGGCTGCACTATGACCGGGCATATCTATTTCAGGAATAAAGTTGATATAACGCTCCCTGCAATAATCAATGAGTTCTTTTATTTCTGTTTCGGAATAATACTTCCCCTTGTTACGAATCATAGTTTCCGCAGCAGTGAGTTGTGGATATTGTTTTATTGCAAACCGCCAGGCAATATCTTCTGTAGGATGGAAATGAAATACATTGAATTTGTAATGGGACATAACATCGATCTGTTGTTTCAACAAATCCATTGGCATATAATTTCTACCCACGTCAATCATATACCCTCTCCAGGCGAAAGATGGCCAATCGATGATTTCACAGTTTTTAACTGTTTTGTGATTTTGTACTAACTGCAATAAGGTTTGAATACCATTAAAAATTCCATGGGGAGTATTTGCCATCAAAAGAATATGTTTGGAGTTAACATTCAAATGATACCCCTCTCCAGTTGCAATAGTGCTATCCCTTACCACCTTCATTTCTATAATCTTATCATTCTCTTTAACATCCTTTACAATCCTAACACTTATTGCCTTTTTATTTAGTTGTTTATGCAGGTAAGTTGCTAGCTTATTTATTGAAGGATCATTAATAATGTAAGCTTTGGAAAGATGAAACTCGCCATCTTTCCAGGTAACATTTTGCGGTAAAGGGATTAAAGACGGTATTGGAAATGAAACGTTGTGAGGCTTATTAGATTGGATTGCCGATTGGGTAAATGCGATGTGAAAAATCAATAAAGTGATAGTAGATAAGATGTACTTCATGGAACAA
This sequence comes from Candidatus Dadabacteria bacterium, assembly GCA_050259715.1. Taxonomy (GTDB): domain Bacteria; phylum Bacteroidota; class Bacteroidia; order Chitinophagales; family Chitinophagaceae; genus Flavisolibacter. Next base: position 50 of record JBLNAY010000368.1, on the reverse strand, counting down.
ATTGCGATTTCAAAAATAACAGAGATCAATTAATTTGCACTCTACATAAA
>JBLNAY010000367.1:0-38307 GCA_050259715.1 Candidatus Dadabacteria bacterium | reverse complement strand
CTTTCATTATAATGGGGGCATAGGAAACCTGCTATTTATTATATCCAGCAATGCTTCCCTGCTTTCCATAGAACCCTTCGATGTTCCTATAGCGGTTTGATATGCATCCTTTTTAATTGCCTCCATAGCTTCTGCAATAAACTGGCTGACAGGCATTCCACCATGAGTTTGAGATTTGTCACTTCTGCGGTCATGACCCAATTCTGTATCTACGGCTGGTGGAGCAATCTCGAATACTTTAACAGGTGTGTTCTTCAACTGTATGCGGAGAGACAAAGTAATGGAATGAATTGCCGCTTTTGTTGCGCAATAAACTGACAATAAAGCAATTGGCACAAAGGCCAACCCTGAAGAAATATTTATAATCGCGGCTTCGTGCTTTGTAGAAAAGTGTTTCACAAAAAGAGAAGATAAATGTACAGGAGCAATGAAATTCGTCTGCACTTCGGTGTTTAATCGATCTACATCTACGGGCTTGCGCATATCCGTTAGGAGTTGAATGCCCGCATTGTTAACCACGACATTCACTTCCGGGTAATTGCTTATACACCAATTGGCGAATGATTCTCTTTCTACCGGATTATTTACATCCACAACCCGTGTTATTATATCAGGATTCTTCCTGCTTATTTCTTCAAGCCGGTCTCCTCTCCTTCCACAAATGATAACTTTATTACCCAGCTTTAAAAATTCTTCCGCAAATGCATATCCTATACCCGACGTAGCTCCGGTGATTACTACAGTATTTCCATTCATTTTCATAAACTATCCCTGTGTTTAGATTGGCGCAAAAATAAAGAGACATGAGTCTTTACTCATGTCTCTTTACATCTTTAAAAGACAATCTTAATCGTGTCCTTCCAACTTCACTAACTTGTTATACAGACCCATTATAAGAATGTTTGTGGGCCAATGTCCAATAAAATTGCTCACTTTTTTCTTTCCTGCAATCTGTAATCCAAGTGAAAGAGCCATGAAACCAATACCTACCCAAAGAAAAATATCAGAAGGTAGTTTAGCTGTTTGCTCTTCAATGTTCTTTGCAACAGGGCCTTCTTTGTGTTGTGGGTTTTTGTTCATAACCCTGCCTTCTTCTGTTGCTTTGTTAGCGAGTGTTTGAGGATTGTAATCTGGTACCATAGATTGCTCCTTTAGTTTTTAATGAGCATTATTAATGTCAACTTTCTTGCCAATACATTATTGCAGTGATCGCTGATTAACTGGCACATTCTTTTAGCTGCAGTTCAGCAAATAAATTCATTTAAACCACAACAGGATGATAGAGACAGAAGAGCAAAGAATAGAATCACAGGCATTTTATAAAGAAGCATTGGATTTGTTGGATGAGACAGGTTGTCCATACATGTTAGGGGGCGCATTCTCCATGTTTAAGCACACCGGAATTTACCGGGATACAAAAGATCTTGACGTTTTTTGTAAATCAGCGGACTATCCCGAGATTTTGAAATTTTTTGCAGATAAAGGATTCAAAACTGTACTATATGATGTTCGTTGGCTCGCCAAGATCTTCAAGGGTGAATACTTCATTGATATCATTTTTAATAGTGTGAACAACATCTGCCGTGTGGACGAAAGTTGGTTTCAGCATGCGACTGAAGGTGAGTTTGCCGACCATAAGGTGAAATTCCTGGCACCTGAAGAATTGATATGGTGTAAGATGTATGTTAAGAACAGGGAGCGATATGATGGTGCTGACATTAATCATGTGCTGCTGAAGGCAGGTAAAAATCTTGATTGGAAGCGCCTGTTAGAAAGGACAGAAGCTCACTGGCACCTGCTGCTGATGGATTTACTTGGTTTTCAGTTTGTCTATCCTTCTGAATTCCAGGAAATTGTTCCTGAATGGTTATTCAATGACCTTATTAAAAGAGCCCAGGATCAATACATACTTCCCTCACCGTTTGAAAAGGTCTGCCGCGGCCCAATGATTGATAACACTCAGTACGAAGTAGACGTAAAGGAGTGGGGTTATAAGGCTTACACGATAAAAACAGTATAAAAGCCTATGGAAGAGCAAAATGGCAAGGTAAGGATAGCTGCCGTTGCTGATATTCATGTGAAGGAGACCGATAAAGGAAAATGGACAGAATACTTTAAGGATATCTCCAGGAACGCAGATGTATTGATAATTGCAGGTGACCTCACCGATACCGGCGATGAGGTGGAAGCGCAGGTGCTGGCGGAAGAATTAAAGGCATGTGCTATCCCCGTAGTCGGGGTGCTTGGCAACCATGACTTTGAGAAAGGACGTCACAAGCTCATCCGGAAGATTCTCCAGAATGAACATGTACATATTCTTGATGGTGAGGCTATTGTTATAAAAGATGTGGGTTTTGCAGGAATTAAAGGCTTTGGAGGTGGGTTTGACAAGCACATGCTCTCAATGTTTGGTGAAGGCGCTATGAAGGCCTTTGTGCAGGAAGCAGTAGATGAAGCTCTTCATCTCGACAGGGCACTCGCCCGTTTACAGGAAGAGAATGGTGAAATGCGCACAATTGCGATCCTGCATTATAGCCCAATAAGTGAAACGGTGGCCGGTGAACCGGAAGTAATTTACCCTTTTCTTGGTTCTTCAAGACTTGCTGAACCCCTTCACAGGCGAAAAGTAGTGGCAGCTTTCCATGGTCATGCCCATGCGGGATCTTTTCAAGGTTCCACATCTAATGGAGTCAGGATCTACAATGTGGCTAAGCCTGTGCTCCAGCGCTCAGGCTATGAAAACTGCTATTTTGTCCTGGAGGTTTGATGCTTTGTCTTTCTCTCTGTAAAATCCATATTCGTGATATAATTGAGATTTGATAGGCTCCCAACCTACACATAGTCTCGATAATATCCCTTTTCTACCCTAATAGCGTTTCTATCGCATGTACAATAATCATTTTTAAAGATTCCTGTAACCTTTTCTGTATTCACTTGCTCTACATTATTAAAGCCTCAATATGTTTTACCTTACCATAGGATTCTTTGCCGCCATTTTTATTTCTAATTCCGTATTTATGAATAAACACTGGAAACATTAATTATAGCGTTTTAGGACGTTTTGTGTATTTAAAAGGCACATACGTAGATAAGAAAATAAAAAAACAAGAACTCAAAATATTTATCAGTATGGAACGACTTGAAAATCTTAGTACCACCACATCGGAATCCGATATCATTCAAAAGATATTGGATGGTGAGCGGGCTCTGTTTGAAATTTTGATCCGCCGGTATAACCCGGTTCTTTATAAGGTGGCAAGAAGTTATGGCTTCTCTCACCAGGATGCGCAAGACCTGATGCAAGACACCTATATAACAGTTTACCTGCAATTAGCCTCTTTTGAACACAGATCATCCTTTAAAACATGGATCACAAAAATCCTTATTCACAAGTGCCTATATAAACTCAATTACGGGTATTATAAGAGGGAAATAACATCTGAAGACAATCCGGCAACAAATACAGAAACCATGCAGACATTGAACTCTAAATCAGATACGGAAAGAGCCGTAGCAAACAGGGAATTTGCTAAATTATTAGAAACTCACCTGGAGCAATTACCGGTGATATACAGATCTGTTTTCGTACTAAGGGAAGTGGAAGGATTCAGTATAGCAGAGACCGCCGAACTCTTGAATATAAGTCATGTAAACGTGAAGGTGCGGCTCAACAGGTCAAAAGTGATGTTGCAGAAAAAGCTGGAAAGTTATTATTCTGCTTCTGAGATCTATGAATTTAATGCGGTGTACTGTAATGCTATGGTGAACAGCGTTTTTGCTAAACTCGATTCAATGGGAAAATAAAATGGAACAAACATTACGTGCAATAAAGCCCCTTCATGCGGCAAAAGCTCAACATTGTGAGATGAAGATCTTTATTGATAAAGACCCTAATGCTGTAGAAGGTTCAGTAAACAAATGGTTAAAAGAAAACAGGGTCAGCATTCAACATTTTGGGCAATCACAATCAGAAAGAAACGGGAACTTCGTCTTTATTATAACAGTGTTATATACTCCTGCAGAGGCTATTTGACTATACCTAGGTTCAACTTCTCACTATGGCATAGCTTTCGTAATACTGCAGTAAACACAAGCATATGTTCCAGGATCGCCCTGATGAGTTGGACAACAATACTCCACAGAATGGCCAGTTTGAAAGTGATACACAGAAGATCGTTCACCGCCACCTGTCCGATAAGGAAGATATTATTTCTGAAGAAGATATCAGGAATGTTCGGGTGGGTATGGTTCCTCCGGACGCCATAAGTACTGATGAAGAAAAGGAAGAGAAAACAGAAGAAATAATCAGTAACACTGAGGACAATAATGAGAAAGATCCTAATGACGAGCCTTTAACTCCGTGGGATATAACTGATCAGTAATCCAAAGCTGTCTGTGCTCCAGTTCAAGTATGCGTAAAAAAGTGAAACAGCAGGGTAGTGAAATGGCCCAAATTGTAGAGCGGAATATCAAGGCCCTGTTGAAACGCCGTGCTCATGAAGAACAGCAGAAAAGCAAGCAGGATAAATTAGCCGATGCGATCACTTCATTTACAGGTACTTTAACCTTTGTCTATATTCATCTAGGCCTTTTTGGAATATGGATCATGTGGAATCTTGGGTGGTTTGGCTTAAAGACATTTGACCCTTCCTTTGTCATTCTTGCCATGTTTGCCTCAGTAGAGGCAATTTTCCTTTCAACTTTTGTTTTAATTAGCCAAAACAGGTTGACTGCACAAGCAGATAAAAGAGCAGATCTTGATCTGCAAATCAGTTTACTGTCTGAACATGAAATAACAAGATTGATTACACTGGTGAGTGAAATAGCCAAAAAACTGGAAATAGAAGAAGCCGATGATCCGGAATTAGAGGAATTGAAAAAGGATGTACTTCCTGAGAAAGTTATGGACACAATGGATTTGCACCGTGATAAAATAGAAAAGGAAACCGGTACAAAGTAAGGATTAGCTTGGCGCAATTGTTGAAACACGACAAGAAGGATAGCATTATTGAAAGATAAATAAAGCACAATGAAAAAGTCAGTACAAATCGCAGCAGTAAAGTCATTTTTCCTCTTACTGTTTATCAGCGTATTTCAACTGGTAATGTGGGCACAGGACCAGGAAACTTCTAAGACCACAAGTACCAGTAGCAGTTCTAAAACCAGTATAGATATTACCGACACTCCTACTACCGGCCAATGGTACACTTCTCCCTGGGTGTGGATTGTAGGAGCAGCCGTTTTCATTTTATTGCTCGTTGCTTTGCTGAGTAATCGCGGAACTGACCGCAGTGACAGAGTTATAGTGAAAAAGACAGTAGAAAGGGACGTAGATCCTGACCTTTAATTTTCCCATTGAATACGAAGAATTAGCCGCATGTTCTGTGCGGCTATTTTTTTATCCAGATGATGGCCAGGTCACATACAAGAAAGATAATTGACATATTAAGCTCAACATGTAACTTTCCGAATTAGAATTTTCAATACATGAAGCAATTATTAATCTTATTTATTGGCCAGTTTATAATCACAACTCTCGTGGCGCAACAGCCGTTGACGCCTGAAACTATGTGGAAATTAGGAAGGGTGAGTGCCGTAGGCATTACAAAAGATAAATCTGGTGTGGTGTATACCGTTTCCAGTCCTGATGTAGATCAAAACAGAAGTTCACGAAAAACGTACCTGGTGCCAATAACAGGTGGAGCAGCAAAGGAAATAGCCGACAGTAATGATCTTGTTATCAACGATAGGATTTCACCTGATGGAAAACATATTCTTACGTCAGAAGATGTAAAGATGCGCAAGGTGTTTGGAAAAGACTTCTACCCAGATCTGCCCAAATCCAATGTCCAGATATATGAACAGCTGACTTATCGTCATTGGGATGAATGGGAAGATGGTGCTTTCAGCCATGTATTCGTTCATCCTTTTGTTAATGGCAAAGCAGGTGAAGGTAAAGATATCATGGCCGGACAACCATATGATTGTCCGCAAAAACCTTTTGGTGGAAATGAAGATTTCATATGGTCGCCGGATAGTAAATCAGTTATCTATGTCACAAAGCCGGAGTATGGAACTAAATACGCAGTAAGTACAAATACAGATATCTTCCGTTATGACCTCGCAACAGGATCTATTACCAACCTTTCACAAAAGAATTTAGGATACGACCAGGCACCTTCCTTCTCTTCTAAGGGTACTTTAGCATGGTTAAGTATGAAGCGAAATGGCTATGAAGCAGATAAGCAGGACATTGTAATCCTTACGCCGGGCGGTGTAGTGAACCTTACTCAGAACTGGGACGAGACCATAGAAAGTTTTAAATGGAGTAATGACGGTAATACTATTTACTTCCAGGCTCCTATTGATGGAACACTACAATTATTCAGCATCAGTAATGCAACTATACCAGGAGGGAAGCATGAAATAAAACAAATAACAAATGGTGATTTTGATATAAGCGGTTTAGTAGGACAGTCCGGTAATACATACGTGGTTGCAAGAACAGATATGAACCATGCACCTGAATTATATACGGTGGATCTTTCTTCCGGTTCGATGAAGCAACTTAGTCATGTAAATGATGGAATGTACAGTAATATCAGCATGAGCAAAGTAGTAAGACGTTATGTAACAACTACCGATAAGAAGAAAATGCTGGTGTGGGTGGTACTACCCCCGAATTTTGACGCCTCAAAAAAGTATCCGGCATTGCTTTATTGCCAGGGAGGACCACAATCACCCTTGACACAGAGTTATTCCTTCCGTTGGAATTTCCAGCTTATGGCAGCTAATGGATATGTAATAGTGGCCCCTAACCGCAGGGGTATGTATGGACATGGACGGGCATGGAATGAACAGATCAGCAAAGACTGGGGCGGCCAAGTTATGAATGATTACCTGAGTGCCATAGATGATGTAAGCAAAGAAGCTTATGTAGATAAAAACCACCTCGGATGTGTGGGAGCAAGTTATGGGGGGTATTCCGTTTATTACCTTGCGGGCATTCATAATAACAGGTTTAAGACATTCATTGCCCATGACGGAGTCTTTGATACCAGGTCAATGGCAGGTACTACGGAAGAACAATGGTTTACTGATTGGGAAATGGGTGGACATTATTGGGAAAAAACTAATAAGGTGGCTCAGAAATCCTATAATGATTTCAATCCTATCACTCACGTAGATAAATGGAATACACCCATATTAATTATCCAGGGTGGCCATGATTATAGAGTACCCATTGAACAGGGATTGGAAGCTTTTACAGCCGCACAATTAAAAGGTATCAAAAGCAAACTTCTCTACTTCCCTGAAGAAAATCACTGGGTCTTAAAGCCACAGAATGCCTTAGTATGGCAAAGAGAGTTTTACAAATGGCTGAAAGAAACTTTATAATAGTTTAGAGTTTACAGTTTTCGGTTTTCGGTTATGCATTCTATAATTATAAATTGTAAACCCTGAACTGAAAACTTTTTAATTTGATTATTGAAAATCGTCCGTATGAAGAGGAATGTATTTGCCCTTTCATTTATTCTATGCGTCTCAAGTTTGTTTGCGCAAAACGGCACTGAACCGGTTAAGGTTACTGACATGCTCAGGATCAAAACGGTAAACAACATCAGCTTAACCAATGATGGGCACAGGGCTGCCTTTACGGTAATGAGCATTGAGCCAGATGAGAAGAATAAGCTTGATTACCGGTATGTAACCCAGGTGTTTACTGTAAATCTTGACAGTTCTTCCTCTCCCACGCAGCTAACATTTGCGAAGGAAGGCGCCTCTCAACCTGCGTGGAGCCCGGATGGAAGTCAATTGGCTTTTACCCGTGCTGTGGACGGGAAATCTCAAATCTTTGTCCTGCCAATGAGTGGTGGTGAACCCATCCAATTAACGAAGTTCACCTATGGGGCTTCTTCTCCCAAGTGGTCACCCGACGGAAAGAAAATCTTATTTTCTTCATCCATTCCATTAAAAGACTTACTTAAAGATTCGGTACTCAATGCTAAACACGAGATACCTAAATGGGAGTTTGAAAAGCCCGGTTTGAAGAACGCTGAATTGTTTGCCACATCTAAAGCAAAACCGAATCCGGATGGCAATCTTGAAGAAATACGAGCTTACCTGCTGCAAGATGAAGCAGATAACAAAGCAAGAGTTCTGGACAAACTAAATCTGCAGGATGAAAGTAGCGTGACTGCAGATATGTCATTTACTCATTTCTTTATAATAGATGCAAAACCACAGGCGACTCCTATAGCGCTCACTCATGGATTTTATAGGTTCAATGGAATAGATTTCATTCCCGGTGCGAATAGTTTACTTATCTCCGGCAGCATAGACTCAACCCAGCATCCGGACCGGGTGATGGAGAACGCTCTTTATTTAGCGGATGCAAATGGTAGTCACATCCGGTTACTGCTAGGAAAGAAAGGATATAGTTTTGGTGCAGCTAAGATTTCCCCTGACGGGAAGATGATTGCTTACCAATACTCTCCTGTCGCTACCGTAAATGTCCCGAAGATTGGAATAAGAACTTTAGGTTCTAATGAACAACCCATCGCCTTTAGTGTTGACCGATCGGTAAGCAACATCACCTGGAGTAATGATGGCCGCTACCTGTATTTCATTGCACAAAGCAATGGCGGTGCTCCTCTATTGCGTGTGGATGTTTCGTCTCCCGACCTGGATATAAAACAATTGTCTGACTTCAATAGCGGCATCAACAGCTTTGATATTTCGAATGAGAAGATCTTGTTCTCCAAAACACAGGTCACTGATCCTTCTGATCTGTATATAACGGATACATTGTTTCAAACAGTTCACCAGTTAAGCAACTTCAATGACTGGGTGAAAAGTAAGCGCCTCTCCATTCCTGAGAAGCACAGTTTTAAGAATGATTCAGGAATGACTGTTGACTACTGGGTCATGAAGCCAATCAACTATTCTCCAAAAAAGAAATATCCTGTCTTGCTGGAAATCCATGGAGGACCTTCCGCTATGTGGGGACCCGGTGAGGCCAGCATGTGGCATGAATACCAGTATTTCACCGGTAAAGGTTATGGTGTTGTTTATAGCAATCCAAGAGGATCCGGCGGATACGGGGAGAATTTTCTCAGGGCCAATATAAACAACTGGGGAACAGGCCCAACTTCTGATGTTCTTACAGCCTTGGATAAAGCAGTTGCAGAAGGATGGGCAGATACGAGTAAATTACTTGTTACCGGTGGTTCTTATGCAGGCTATTTAGTGGCATGGATCATTGGACATGACCACCGGTTCAGGGCAGCCTGCTCTCAAAGAGGAGTTTATGACCTTTCTACTTTCTTTGGTGAAGGAAATGCCTGGAGATTACTGCCTAACTATTTTGGAGGTTACCCCTGGCAACCGGAAATTAAACAGGTGCTCGACCGTGAATCCCCTATCAGTTATGTAGAGAACATCACCACCCCCTATATTATTTTCCATGGTGAGAACGATAGGCGAACTGGTTTTGTACAGGGAGAAATGTTATATCGCAGCCTCAAAGTTCTCGGCCGTCCTGTTGAATACGTTCGACATCCCGGGGCAACACATGAATTAACCCGTAGTGGAGACAATCGCCAGCGTATGGACCAGATGCTGAGGACCTATGAGTTTTTCGAAAGGTGGATGAAGAAGTGATGGGTTATTGAGGTACCGGTATTTTCTTTATTGTGGAATTAAAGTCTTCCCCTGGTTAACAGCACATGCTGCCATGTTCATAAGCAAAGTCTTTTGGTCTTCTGTCAGAGTGAGGTTTATTTCCGTTTTATTTGTTCCCGTCAGCTTAATGGAACTGATTTTCTTTGTAGCGATCTTCTGCAGCTGGAAGTTAGTGCTTGCCGAATTTTTAAAAGATATATGGAAAGCTCCTTCACAGTTCATACTCCCCCCGTTCTTATAGATGTTTTTTGATTTCTCTCCTTCAAAGATGATCAATGCTGTGGACGTGTTATCAAAGCAGGCTCCTTCATTTCTAACCCAGAAGAATAAGTCAATCGTGGAAGGAGTTGCATCTGCTGAAACAGAAACTTTAGCAACGCCATAATTAAAAGGTGCAAAGCCTGTAGAAAGTTTTGTTTCATGGGTAAAGGGATCCGTGCTTTTGGTAAGCTTACAATCCTGCGCCCGGGAAAAGAAAGGAAGACATAACAAGAGCAGCAAACTATATTTCATAAGAGAAGAATTCGTAATTAAAAATAATGAGAGTTGCCCTTGCTTTGAATTCTGCTTTGTTAAATTGTTCTATACCTTTAACGCTAACCTTCAAATGAATATGAAACGGATATTCCAACTTAGTTTATTCCTTTTATTGTTTTCGAATTCTTATAGCCAGGAGCCTCGGTACACTGCCTATAAAAAGGCTTCCTATATGATCCCTATGAGAGATGGCAGTAAACTGTACACCGTTGTTATGACACCGTCGGAGCCTTATCACTCCTTACCCATAGTTATCCTTCGAACTCCATACGGTGCTTCTTTCAGCAGGCTTGCAGAGGGAGAATCCGTTAATATGACTGCTAATGCTTATACTGCAAACATGGCGAAAGAGGGATACATCTTTGTATACCAGGACATCAGGGGAAAGTATAAAAGTGAAGGACACATGCAGATACATCAGCCCATTACACATTTGAAACAACCTGGTACAATAGACGAAAGTACTGACACCTATGACACTATTGACTGGCTGATAAAAAACATTAAAAATAACAATGGCAAAGTTGGGATTTACGGTATCTCCTACCCCGGTTGGCTGGCATTAGTTGGAGCAGTAGATCCGCATCCTGCTTTGAAGGCTTCCTCCGAACAGGCGTGCATGGGAGATCTTTTCCTTGGAGATGATTTTCACCATAATGGTGCTTTTCGCCTGAGTTATGGTATGGAGTATAGTTACGAAGTGGAGCATGATCCGACAACTGATTCTGATTTCCCGTTTCCCCAGTTTGACCTATATGATTGGTACCTGAAGCTAGGCTCATTAAAAAATGTAAACGACAAATACTTTCACAACAGCATCCCTACATGGAACACTTTTGTTCAGCATCCCAACTATGATCATTACTGGCAGAGCAATTCAACCCTAAGCTATGTCAGGCAGCCGGAAGTGCCACAACTTCATGTGGGTGGCTATTACGACCAGGAAGATATCAATGGTCCACAGCTTATGTATTCCCATATGGAGAAGAAAGATAGCTTCAACAGGAATCATATTGTGCTGGGACCGTGGAATCACGGGCAATGGGCCCGTCCAAAAGCAGATAGCCTCGGTTTGATTTCCTTTGGCTCAAATACAGCCTTGTACTTTGAAGACTTGCAAAAAAAATGGTTTGATTATTACCTGAAAGGCACAGGTGACGGGAATTTTAAAGAAGCTTACTGTTTCCAGACAGGTACCAACCAGTGGAAGACCTATGATAGCTGGCCTCCGAAACAGGCAAGTGTTCAGAAGCTTTATACTGGTCCAAATAACACCTGCTCTTTCACAAAGCCATCTTCAACAGGATATACCAGTTACATAAGTGATCCTGCCCACCCGGTGCCCTACCGTACATTACCAATAGAACAAACTTATGGACGCGGAAGCCGATGGAAGCCCTGGCAGGTAGAAGACCAGCGTTTCGTTTACACACGTCCTGATGTAGTGCACTTTACTTCCGATAGTCTCTCAGAAGATCTGACTATTACTGGAAGCATTATCGCTCATCTCTTCGCAAGCACCTCGGGATCCGATGCAGATTGGGTGGTAAAGCTTATTGATGTATATCCAAATTTTGATAAGGATAACCTGCTAATGAGCCAATATCAATTTCCTGTGGCGATGGAAGTGTTCCGGGGACGATTCAGGAAAAGCTTCAGCAATCCTTCTCCCCTGGTTCCTGATAAACCGGAAGAATTTGTCATCAACCTTCACCAGGTTAATCATGTATTTAAAAAAGGCCATAGGATGATGATACAGGTACAGAGTACATGGTTCCCCTTAATAGATCGTAATCCCCAGAAGTATGTACCGAACATATTTGAAGCGAAGGAATCAGATTACAAAAAAGCAGAGCAGCGGATTTATTATTCTACCTACATCGAAATGCCGGTAATAAAATGATGCTAGCGTAAGGCTTCGAAAGTGTATTTAACATTGCTCCAGAATTCATCGAGAGCGATAATGCGTGGTTTGAAAAAAGATATGAGTTCAGGCCAGTCTTCCATTTTGAATATGCTCACCTCCTTCAATTCGCAAAACACGCGGCTTACCTGTTTTCCATGTTCATCATAGCTATCTTGTTGCCAGGTCCAGTCTTCATTGACTGAAGAGGAAAAGATGTGTTTTAGCTGCAGCAATTGTTCATAATAAAGGTGGCGCACCTCGCCGTCCTTATGTGTTAGCTCCAAACTTATGTATGCTGACTTATTATCAGCGTGCATTCGGAATACAATGTTCTTTTCACCTGTCTTATAATTGACCCAATTAACCTTCTCGCCTTCAGCCGAAAGCACAGGTGCCATATACTGGCCAAAAGCGGTCCAGAACTCCTGTTTTAATTGAGATGCCTGCTGCCGCGAATACATACCTTTTATTGATACCCGATCAGCTTTTGGTTGCTGACGATATGCCAAACTTAAGAGGAAAGCTTTTCTTGATCAGAAATGTTTTATCATCATTTCAAATCTTCAACAAAAGCAAAGCGCGATTCAGATTGTTAGCCTTTTATAGTCAATTTGACATAATCATCCTCTTACCAGTGGGTGAGGCTTGTAGCACCCTCCTATGGAGCGCGCACGGAATTACCACGGAATTAGCACGGAATTACCACGGAATTACCACGCTATTAATTCCGTGGTAATTCCGTGCTAATAGCGTGACAATAGCGTGCTAATTCCGTGGTCTCCCTGTGGGAGTGCTATAGTACGGTGCTAACACGGTACTATTCGTTATCATTTTTTACATGAAAAGTTGTCAGGTATTTCCAGGTTGTAAAACAGGTAACCTGTTGCAGGATTGTAAAAACATGAGATGTTTACAAGAGAGCAGGTAAGTTCCGTTTCTTACTTTTTGATACGACTGAGATGATAAAACTCTTTGGTCGAGAATTAATAAAGGATTGGTAAGTAAAAATTCCAGAATTGGATATTCGATCTTTATTAAGAGTAGAAATGAACAGGAAATTCGAATCTACCCGGGGAATAATAGCCTTGTAGTCTCTTCAAGGTACTTCTGATCCAGGGAATCAAACTGGTTGAGTTCAGAACTATCAACATCCAAAACTCCTATTACTTCTCCATTCTTGAAAAGGGGAACCACGATTTCGGATCGGGAAAGGCTGCTGCAGGCAATATGTCCCGGGAATTTCTCCACATCAGGAACGATGAGGGTTTCAGCTTTAGCCCAGCTGGTCCCGCAAACACCCCTGCCCTTCTTAATGCGTGTGCACGCGACAGGACCCTGGAAAGGTCCTAAGACCAGTTCATCATCCTTAACAAGGTAAAAGCCTACCCAAAACCATCCGAATTGCTCCTTTAGAGCTGCCGCTATATTAGCCAGGTTCGCTATCAGATCTTCTTCCCCTTCCAATAAACCATTTATTTGTGGTAATAAGGAGAGGTACTGTTCTTCTTTGGTTCCTGTGGCTATGCTTAGATCTTCTGCCATTGGGCAAAAGTAAAAAAACAAAAAATCCCGCAAGTAGCGGGATTTCGTTAAGAATCTTTGGAAATGTTATCGGTTTCCACCATTACCACCCTGGCGCTGTTGCATTTGCTTTCTCATTTCTACAAAGAAATCAGTAACAGCTTTAACCTGTTCGTCAGTCAGAGGAATGGCTTTGTATTGCTTTTCTTGCTCAGCCTGGAATTCAGCAAGTTTCTTTTCTCTTTCTTCAGGAGTAAGATCTCTTAATCCACGCATTTGCTGGCGGGAAGCCAATTGAATGTCCAGTACTTTTTCAGCCTGGGCATCAGTAAGTTTGGTTTTCTCAATCAATTGAGGTTTTACACGCTCTTTATAACGTGCAGCCATTGCAGCAGGATCTCCACCACCGGGACCGCCCTGGGCGAAAGAATTTGTTATACACACGGTTGTAAGGAAAGCAACCAGGACCAAAACTTTTTTCATGGTTTATTAATATTTTATAACACCAAGATAACCAGCCCTAAGGTTAAGGAAGGTTAAAAATCTCTGTTTTGGGTTTAATTAACTTCCAGCAGGATGAATTGAGTTTTCTGTGCCGCTGAAAAGTTATCATCCGAAACTAAAACCAGGCTGCGCTTGCCATTCGGAAGCACAGGTCCCCAGGTAACCCCTTCTATATTATCAATGAACTTATGTAAAGAATCTAAATTTAAAACGAGTTTTTTCCTGATGGGGCGTACGGCAGGAACATCTTTTAATGAAAAAATGCTTTTTACATCCTGTGCAGCTTCCAGATTGCCTACGTATAACCGGATATTCGATTCAGGACTCCCTACAGAATAAGACCTTTCTGTAATCAGCAACTGGTGATCGTTTAAAGTCATGATTTCACTGATCCCGTTCAATTTAAATGCTCCCGGAGGATTCGCAGCACGTACTACAGGGTCCAGTTTGTAGGCATATTCAGCTATTGGCTGCTTTGTTGAAACATTATACTTGATGATCCTTGTCCATGCACTGGAGTCTCCCAGTCCTGCCCGTGGGCCGTCTTCAAAGAGAGGTTCTTCCACACAGGCATATAAAGAATTATAATTATCAGCAAAGGCAATTCCCTCGAAAACTCCATTATTCCTTGGCCCCTGCTCATTCAGTTGAACATGTAGATTAGGAGGCAGAAGAAAAGTATCCAGCAGTTTTCCTTCCATATCTATGGTATATATCGAAGGATTTACCAGGATAGCCTGTTCTTTAGTAATAGTCCGCTCTCCCTCGCTACTCCAGGCAATATTATTTTTAACCGGGTTATATCTCAATGCTTCAGGGTCAGGTGTATGCAAAGGATCTGTCTTCCGGCCTTTGTAAAGCTTTCCTTCGGGGGTTAATAAGTAAGTAACATTCACGAATCTCACATCCTGTATTCCCTTGTCGTTGACAGAGATCTTCGCCGTATAAAAGCGAACGGGGTTGATGTCGCTCCTGTCATCACAAATAAGGTAATACAGATCGCGTTTGCTGTCGTAATCTATACTGGATAGTCCTCCAACTGTTGTATTCCTGTACTGCATTTTGTAAGGCAGATCATACTCGCCAATGAATTTTAATGATTTTATTTCACTGCTTTTATCCGGGTGTATCACAGAGCAGGAAATAATTATGCTTAGCACAAGAGAGATTACTAAATAATATAAATGCATCATTCCTATTAAGATCTGTTGTTGGGAAAACCTGTAAAATTAATCAAGGATAGACCATCCTGCTATTCAATTTGCCATCGCAGCCATATATTGCAGTTCGGATAATGAAGAAAGTATTCAGTTACCTAAAGGATTTTGTTGTTGAAATAGATAAACGCACGCTCTTGTTGGGCAGCATTTTTATTGCGTTTGCTATCTTTTGTAATTATCACTTCCATTTAAATCACAGGATCACCCAATTGCCAGATGCATGGCAATACATCTGTTGGTACTTAATCTTCCTGGTAGCATTTGCTATAGGTTACCTGTTAAGTTATTTATTTGGCCATTCCAACATATTTAAACATAAAAGATCGTTTGCCTTACTACTCATTGCCCCAGCCATTTTTTCCTGGAAGATGGTCTTCAACTTCCATTTCAACTTCTCAGACAATCTCTTTAAAAATGAATATTGGAATGATGTTGTTTACTGGCCCATGAAAATCATTGGAGTGTTGCTGATGCTTTTGGTTGTCCATAGGTTCTTTGATAAAGGAAAGCCTTTTTACGGAGTTACCTTCAGGGACTTTTATGTGAAGCCCTATGCCCTTATGCTATTGATCATGGTGCCATTAATTGCAGCGGCGTCTACGCAACATGATTTCCTAGCTATGTACCCGAAGTTGCAGAATGTTGATTATGTGAAACAATCCAATATGGGTTGGTATAAGATATTATATGAATTATCCTATGGAAGCGACTTCTTTACAATCGAATTATTCTTCCGCGGTTTTTTAATAATGGCATTTGCAAAATGGGTAGGTAAAGAAGCTGTCATTCCAATGGCATTGTTCTATTGCACCATTCACTTTGGGAAGCCCTTGGGAGAGTGTATCAGTTCCTATTTTGGCGGGATGATACTCGGTGCTGTAATATTAAATAACAGGACCATCTTCGGGGGTCTTATGGTACACGTGGGCATTGCATGGTTGATGGAATTAGGAGGGTATTTAGGTCACCTGGCGATCTCACCCTAACCCTCTCCTTACAGGGGAGAGGGAATGGAGTGAGACTGCGGGCCTGTAAGCCGGATTCTGTATCCCTGCTATTGCAGGTTAGCTATCATTTATCTGGGATAACCATTACTGGTTACCTCTATCTGCCTACCCACCCAGCATCAGGCGAGCAGCCTTCAGGCGCTGGTATACATGGCATTTCAGCACACAAGGTTTACCCATTTTTGGCATTACTGCCAACAATCGTGGGCTCTTACCCCACATTTTCACCCTTACACGATACCTGCTTTCACAGGTAAAGGCGGTAATTTTCTGTGGCACTATCTCGCCCCGTAAACGGGAGCCGGCTGTTAACCGGTGTGTTGCTCTATGCTGTCCGGACTTTCCTTCCCCTGCTGTAAAGCATGGAACGATAGCTCAGCTCGCAGCACTGTAAAAATAGTTTAATAAGCTTTGAAGGATAGTTAATTCTAAGGATGGAACTTGTTTGACTTAATATTGAAAATAGATCTCAGTCGCCCCATATCCAAAGGAGGGGTGAAACTGGTTAACGAACGATTTCACTTCTCTTTTATGTCGTAGCACATCATGTATTTCATCTCTCAACCTGCCAATGCCAATGCCGTGAATAACGATCAATTGTGATTGATGGTGAGCTACTGCCAGGTCATACCACTTTTCAAATTCTTTGAGTTGAATTGTCAATATTTCTGCATTGGAAAGCTTATTCCAGTCATCTGCTAATTTTTCGATATGGAGATCAACAACAGTCCTGGCCGGGGGAAGATGCTTCCTTGCTTCTCTGGCATTATATATCTTAACTCCTTTTGAAATTAGTGAATCGAATTCAAGTTTCTCCTCCGGAAGTTTGTCAGGATAAATATCAAATAGTTTATAACTGAACGTAGCCTCACCCTTTCGTTTGATTTCCTCTATTTTATCAAATAACTGTTTAGGTTTTAACTTGAAGGCTGTTTCATAGTAATCCACTTTGCCTTTCTCCGGCTGTAAGAGAGAGAATTCAAAAGCAAAGCTCGGGTTATCACTCATATCTTCAAATGGAACATCATGAAGATAAAAGTCACCGAAAGAATTTACCTCTCCTTTTAATTCGAACTCTGATTTTCCAAAGAACTGTAGCCAATAAAGAAAATTATAAGCCTTTTCAGTTCTGTTTACCAGGTGTATCTTAAGTTCTTCGACTACATCATCGCCAAATTCATCCGTATCAATGACAGGTAAAAAGGAAATCCATAAACCATCAGCCACTTTTTTAGAAGGAGCTTTTTCTTTCTTCAAATCTTCAAAATATTGTTTCTGTTTTTTAGCAGGAAACAACTTCTTTTCAGTAAAACGCTTGAAATAGGGAAAGTCCAATTGATCAATATAAGCAGGGAATTTTACTCCCCTGACATCCAGCATCACCATCTTATCATTGATAATGTCGACGATCTCTCCTTCTTCGTTGGAGTGTAAAACTAACACCCTGTCACCTACCTGGAACTTCATTAAGCAAAAATAGGTTCCTAAAGGATTTCAGATTTTGAATTTGGCATTTTCCATTTATTGCCTTGCTCATCTGCTAAAGAAAATTATTTGCCTATGGCTTGTTTATTTAAGCGGCTGTTCTTAAATCCATAACTGAAGTAAACAATAAGGCCTATTACCAGCCATATTAAAAACCTATACCAGTTAGTGTGACTCTCCTGTGCCATGAGATAAAAGCAACTGATTAGACCAAGTACCGGGATAAGAGAAAACTGTTTGAAAAAAGTAAGCACCGAAATTAGCAGGGCAACAATCCAGAAGGTAATCATAGGTAACCCCTCCGGCTTTAATAAGGAGCTGAAATATCCCGGCACATATACGGATATTAGAATTAGCGCTAAGACAAAGAGGGCAGGAATTAAAAACTTTCCATTCACGAAGGGGACTTTAAATTTAGGCTCAGGCCTATCCTTTTGTCTATTGAGCACCAGAACTCCTCCACAAACAAGCACAAAGGCGAATAAAGTTCCTATACTGGTAAGCGCAATGACAACATCCAGGTTCAGGAATAAAGCCGGTATAGCAACAACAAATCCTGTCAGGATGGTAGAAAAAGAGGGTGTTTTATATTTCGGGTGAATTCTTGAGAAGATTCCCGGTAGTAGTCCATCACGACTCATGCTCATCCAGATGCGTGGCTGGCCGAGTTGATATACTAACAAAACAGATGCAATTACGAAGATGGCGCTGATGGAAATTATTCCTGAAATCCAGTTTCCTGCAGCACTGTGTTGGTCCTGGAAAACAAAAGCAAGAGGATCAGCAACATCCAGTTTGGTATATTTTGTCATCCCGGTGAGAACCAATACCAGAACAATATAAAGAACCGTACAAATGATTAAAGTGTAGAACATCGATCGCGGCAAATCACGTTGAGGATTCTTACATTCTTCTGCAGTTGTAGAAATGGCATCGAAACCGATATAAGCAAAGAAAACAGCAGATACACCACTCATTACTCCCGCAAATCCATTCGGCATAAAAGGTTTCCAGTTGCCCGGACTCACATAAAACGCACCCCCTATAATTACCAGGAGAATTACGGCCAACTTAATCAGTACCATCATGTTATTCACCTTCTTTGATTCTTTGATACCGATGTAAACGATGTACGTTATTAAGAATACAATTATAAGTGCGGGTATGTTCATTACCATGTGAAAGCCCCCGAAAGTAGGTGCAGATGTCCAGGCAAGATAGGTATTGTGCATCCCCGGATCCAGCGAAGTAATCGTCTTACCTGTACCATCACCTAAGACCTGGACTGCTTCGTTATATCCATTCTTTGCTGTAAAATAATCCATTGTCATCCATTCAGGCACATGGATCTTAAACCCTTCAAGAACTCTTACAAAATACTGGCTCCAGGAAATGGCAACGGCAATATTGCCTATAGCATATTCCATTAACAAGTCCCAACCTATTATCCAGGCAAACAACTCCCCAAAGGCTACGTAGGAATAAGTATATGCACTTCCTGAAACAGGAACAGTTGAAGCAAATTCTGCATAGCAATAGGCTGCAAAACCACAGGCGATGGCTGTGAGGCCAAACAGCAGTATAACAGCCGGCCCTCCGTGGTAACTGGCAGATCCAATCGCGGTAAAAACGCCCGTGCCAATAACAGCAGCTATTCCAAAAAAGGTCAGATCCCTTACAGTCAACACTCTTCTCAAATCTTCGTGATGTCCATGGCTATCATGTAGTCCCTCTTTTGCTTCTGTGAGAATAGTAGTTACAGACTTTTTCCTAAATAGTTGATTTGCCATCAGCAGTTTATTTCCGGTAAAATAATAATAATAGCAACAATTGACGGATACCGTGAAAGTTTATGAGGTCTTTCTAATTTTCACGCTCCAGCAAAAAATAAGCTAACTGACGGAGCGGTTCTTTTCTTTTAGAAATTACTGCAGTATCCTCCAGGTGTTCAAAAGCCTCCTGCAGATACTTCTCCTTAAGTTGGTGTGCCCAGTCATCCACCTTACAATCTTTAAAGATATTCAGTACCTCAGCGACCTTATTCTCATCATCTGTCTTCATCAATTCATTTAAGCGTTTACGTTGAGCCGGTGTGGCTGTTACAAGAGTATGAATTAATAGGAAAGTTTTTTTATTAGCCTTGATATCCCCGCCAACCTGCTTACCAAATTTACTGGGATCGCCAAAGGCATCGAGGTAATCATCCTGTACCTGGAAAGCCAAGCCTAACTTCCTTCCAAACTCGTATAACAGGTTTTGATTTCTCTCTAATGCACCTCCCAGGATCGCTCCCATTTTTAAACTCGCTCCAAGTAAAACAGATGTTTTCAGGGTGATCATATTCAGGTACTGCTCAAAATCAACGGTATCCTGTTTTTCAAAATCCATATCCAGTTGTTGCCCCTCACAAACTTCCCTGGCCGTCTGGTTGAACAACTGGTAAATTTTCTTTGAATATTTAAAGGAAATATGGTTTAAGTAATCATAAGCAGCCACCAGCATCACATCACCTGCAAGCAGTGCCGTGCTTTCCCCGTATTTATGATGAACCGTCTGCATCCCTCTTCTCAGGGGTGCTTTATCCATTATATCATCATGAATGAGAGTAAAGTTGTGAAACATTTCAATAGCAATAGCTACATTCCAGGCATCCACTGATATCTCATCAAAAAGTTCATTTCCCATGAGGCATAAAACAGGACGGATCCTCTTACCTCCTATTTCAAGGAAATACCGGTTAGGGCCATAAAGAGTTTCTGGCTCCGCAGGAAAATGATCCGTATTGAATTTCTCAATAAACAGTTTAGAGAGTTCGTCAAAGTTGTGCATTACTACTCCTGGTGCTTTTTCTTTTTACGTTTTGGTTTGGGCGTAGCTTCCATATTTTCAGTTTCAGTCTCATCGAGAGTGGAAGTCAGAACCCATTCATAATCCAGTTGTCTTTTCTCAAGGTTTGCCGCAATTACTTTAATTCTTACCCTGTCTCCCATTCTGAACTTCCTTCCGCTTCTCATCCCTACCAGGCTATAATCAGTTTCAATCAAACGAAATTCATCATATTCCGCGAGACTTGTCACACTTACCATTCCTTCGCACTTGTGCTCTACCGTTTCCACCCAGAAGCCAAAAGCAGCTACCCCGCTGATCACCCCTTCGAATTCCTCACCAATGAAGTCTCTCATATACTCCACCTGCTTGTATTTGTTGGCAGCTCTTTCTGCATCCATTGCTGCTCTTTCCCGCTCACTGCAATGTTTGCACTTCTGCTCCATCTTTTTATCTGGCTTCACTTTATTATTCAGCACTTGTTCAAGCACCCGGTGAACCATAACATCAGGATAACGCCGTATAGGAGATGTAAAATGGCAATAGTCTTCAAAACCTAAACCATAATGACCAATGTTCTCTGTAGTATATGCAGCTTTCGCCATGGTACGTATACCCAATTGCTCCAGTACGTGTTGTTCTGGCTTGCCCTTTACGTCCTGTAGCATATCATTGAATGACTCTGCAATCTTTTCGGGAGTGGACGTATCGAATTTATGACCAAACTTCCGGGCGAATGCCATAAAAGGTAACAGTTTTTCTTCAGAAGGAAGATCGTGCACCCTGTAAGGGAATGGAATTGGTTTCTTATTTACCTCTACCTGGGACACATGCTTTGCAACATACTTATTCGCTAACAACATGAACTCCTCAATAAGTTGGTGAGCTTCTTTACTTTCTTTGACTACTATTCCGATTGGTTTTCCTTTCTCGTCGAGTTTAAATCTTACTTCAGTGCTGGAAAAATTAATAGCCCCATTAGAAAAACGTTTTTTTCTTAGTCTCTGTGCTATATTATTCAATAGCAAAATCTCATCTGAATAAGATCCTTCCTCCTTTTCTATGATCTCCTGCACCTCCTCATAGGTGAACCTGTGATTGGAATGGATCACAGTTCTTCCCAACCAATACTTCTTTACTGCTCCTTTTGGCGACATCTCGAAGACAGCTGAAAAAGTAAACTTGTCTTCATGTGGTCTCAAAGAACATAAGAAATTAGATATTTGTTCCGGTAGCATGGGGTTAACCCTGTCGGGCAGATACACGGAAGTTGCTTTCTTATAAGCTATTTCGTCAAGAGCGGTATCCGGCTCCACATAATGAGACACATCTGCAATGTGCACGCCTATTTCATAGTTACCATTCTTAAGGATTTTTATGGAAAGAGCATCATCAAAATCCTTAGCATCAACGGGGTCTATAGTGAAAGTGAGGATCTCACGGAAGTCACGCCTTTTCTTTATTTCATCTTCATCAATCTTGTCTGACATCCTTTCCGCTTCTTCAACAGCATCATCAGGAAACTCCAATGGAAATCCATTTTCCAGTAGGATTTCCTTCATGGCAACATCGTTTACATCTTCCGCATCCAGGATATTAACCACTTGACCTACTGGTCTCTTGCCTCCTTCATTTTCCCATTCGGTGATCTTTACAACCACTCTGTCGGAGTCCTGCGCGTTATTAAAATTTCTCTCCGGTATATAGATGTCAGGAATCTTCTTATCACCCTCTGCTACAAAGAAGGCAAAACCTTTATTCATTTCGAGTTTGCCGACAAATTCCAGTTGCTTGCGTTCCAGCACTGAAGTAATCACACCTTGTCTTCTCTTACCGCCTCTATCGGGTTTTATTTTAACACGGACAAGGTCACCATGCATGGCTGTATTGAAATCAGAAGGACGCACCAGGATGTCCGTCTCTAATCCTTCCACTACTACAAAACCCATCCCGGAGCGTGTGATCTCCAGGGTACCTTTATATTCATCCGCACGTTCCTGCTTCTTATGATGTCCTTTCTTTGAGTTTTTCCGTCCCATTGTAGTTTTCCGGTTGTTTAAAATTAGTTATGAAAGAAACTACCTGCTCATTAAACTCCTTATCTGCATCGAAAAGGAACTGATGTTCAATAGGCAAAACATAAAAAGGCATGCCATTGATGTCGCTGCTAAACTTCAAAAGACGCATAGCATCTTTCTCAGTGGTCAGTAATATCTTCTCTTCATTGTCTATTCTATTAAACCTTTCTTTTATTTCATCCAGGTCGTCAATTGTAAATATATGATGATCATTATACTGCATCATGTAATAGGTATCAATTCGTTCTTCAAGGTATTTCTTCACTTGCCTTGGATTGGCAATACCTATAACCAGTAAAACTTCTGTTGTTGGCTTTATTTGTAATCCAGTTCCGTTTGTTATGTGGTAGGGCGCCCCATAAGCTATTGAGGTAAAATATATTTTCTGTGTTGGAAATGGCTTTATTTCTTTAATGAGATCATCTCTTTCTGCAACAGACAGATCAGGTTTACATTTTGAAACTATGATGATATCTGCTCTTTTATAACTTGCGCGCATGTCCCTGAGATCCCCTGTAGGTAGAAAGAAATCCCTGGTAAACAGATTACTATACTCTGTCAATAATATACTTAATCCTGGCTTAATTGCGCGATGTTGAAGAGCATCATCCAGGATGATTACTTCAGTAGAAGGATGATCATGTAATAACTGGGGAATAGCTTCAATTCGTTCTTCTCCTATTGCAATAGGCACGTCAGGAAACTTTTTATAGAACTGCATCGGTTCATCTCCGATGTCTATTGCCGTTGTATTTTCATTGGCAAGAGCATAGCCTTTTGTTTTTCTTTTATACCCCCTGCTCAGGGTAGCAATACGAAACTGGTGTTTCAGATGACGCACCAGGTATTCCACCATAGGTGACTTACCTGTGCCTCCAACAGACAGATTGCCAACAGCTATTAATGGTAAACCAAAGGATGCAGACTTCAGGATCTTTTTATCGTAAAGCCAGTTACGGATGATAATTACCAGTCCGAATAATAAAGCAAAAGGAAATAAGAATAAACGGAAGGATTTTAAAAACCAGTTAGAAAACATAAGCCCTTTCTGGGGTGATACAAAAGTCTAAAGGTACATCAAATTCATGGGTGTCTTCTATTCTGTCCACGGGCGGAAAGTAGGATAATCCTACCTTCAAACAGTCTGGCCTGCATTGTTTAAGATACCGGTCAAAATACCCTTTACCATATCCTACTCTTATGCCCTGGAGATCGAATGCTAATAATGGCACGATAACAAGATCTAAGCTTTCAGGAGGAACTTCTTCAGTATCCTTAGGTTCAGGAATATTAAAAGCATTCGCTTCAAATATACTGTCCGCCTGGCAGGATATTGCTTTCATCGTATTGTCGGTAATTGCTGTCTTTGGATAACATATCTGGAGGTTAGGATTCCTGAAATGCAGGTAATCTGTTATTAAGATGCTGTTTATTTCCATTCTCTCCTCAATAGGATAAAAACTAAGCACGTAATCCAGGAATGGGAAATCTATTGTTTGAAATTGAATAAGTATGAGATCGTCCAGCTTAATCTTATCTGTATAGGATAATTCGTTTCTTTTTTTAAGGTAAACCTTGCGTGCTTCTTTCTTCAGCATATCAACTTACCGGCTCTTTTATAAATACAGAAAAAATTGTTGTACCATAGTTCCTCGCTGTTTTGAAAAGAGGGAACTTTTCATAATTATTCCTGGGTGTATGTTCCAATACAAACCATCCATTCTCTTTAAGCATTTCTTTTTCAACAATCAGCCTTGGTAAATCATCAATTGTTTGTAAGGCATATGGCGGACCGGCAAAGATGAAATCGAATTTTTCATTATTAAGTGCAATAAACCGGAATACATCTGATCTTACTACCTTAAAGTTTTCCAACTTAAGTTCTGATGCAGTTTTTTTTATGAATTCATACATCTTCGGATCCTTTTCAACTATTGTCAAATCAGTGGCACCTCTGGATGCAAGCTCGTAGCTAATGCTGCCTGTCCCACCAAAAAGATCCAGTGTTTTCAGTTCATCAAAATCGAGGTTATTCTGCAATACATTAAATAAGCCTTCCTTAGCTATATCTGTAGTCGGCCGGGTATGTGGCATATGGGTTGGCGGATGAATCTTCCTGCCTCCCAGTTCACCGCTAATTATGCGCATACCGCTAAATTGTATAAAGAAGTAAAAAAGTATTGTGGATGATCAGTTTCTGGAAGCTTTAATTCAGGTTGCTCTGCAAACTTCAGGTTGAGGAAATAATTCTGGATTTCTAAATACATAGATGAATCTTTCGCGACCAGCCCTGAAAGGAACAACTGTACATCAGTTTGAGATAGTTTGAATTCAAAACATAACTTCAATAGATAATAGACTACATCTAAAGCTGACACGTAAGAAAAAGTCTGCGCCAGCTGAACCTCATTTAACTTCAGGTATACCACTGAAAAATCAGTCGTTGTTAAATGAACAGAGAGAATATGTTCATGTGAGGATGATCTGTTACCACTGATCATACAGGAATACAAATGCCTGAATTGAACGGAATGGAAGGAATCTTTAAGCTGCTTATAAACCTCAATAGGAAAAGAATAGGCTGTAATTATTTCCGAATTATTCAATCTATCCTGCAAATGTTCAACGGTGTGCCCGCTGTAAATGGTCGTAAGGAGTGTATCACTGTTTTTTGAATATTCCGACGGTACTAATAACGCGTTTGAATAATTGGAAGCAACCTTTACAAGTGAATAAGCTTTTTGTTCAAGGTCTTGTAAGATCGTACCCAGTGCATTCCCACTTTCAGTCTCAGGGAAAGTGAAGTATTTAATCTCTTTTATGGCTTTAGAAGCGTCATTATAGATACCAAGGCAACAGTAATCTTTTCCTACTTCCAGTAAGAGGATGTCCTCACTACTATCTTGTTCCTCTGTTTGTATGTGAAAAAGGGTCTTCAATTTAGTTTTTTGCAAAGTACGTATTGAGGTTTATAAATGCTCAATTAAAATAAGCATTTACTTAAAAGATTTGCTATACGTTACAGCCACAGATCCTGTGAAATTGGTTATTGGTGGAGTTATCTTTTTTATAGTGATCTCTATTTCGGTTATTTCAGGAAATTGCAGTTGTATAGCCTCCACCATTTCCATAGCACATGTTTCCAGCAACTGCTTTCTTACAGAGAAAACTTCCTGTATTATGCGGTATACTTCAACATAATTGACGGTTTGCTCAATGGAATTTACTGTCTTCTTCGGAGCTTTTGTTTGTAAGGAAACATCCACCTGGAACTCATTGCCGACGAGCATTTCTTCATGGTACATCCCATGAGAGCCGAAAAAACGAAGTCCTTTGAGTTGTATCGTAAAATGTCCAGCCAAGAAAAAGTTTAAAGTTTAAAGTTTAAGGTTCGACTAGCTGTTAAATGAATTAGTGCAGCCCTTTTGCTGAAAGGTATCTTTCCGCATCCAAAGCAGCCATACAACCACTACCCGCTGCAGTTACAGCCTGCCGGTAAATCTTATCCTGTACATCTCCTGATGCAAATACACCTTCTACGTTAGTCCTCGAGCTTCCCGGAATCGTTTTAATGTAACCAGCTTCATCCATATCTATCCACTCTTTAAATATTTCAGAATTTGGTTGATGCCCTATCGCAACAAAGAAGCCTTTGACAGGAATTTCTTTCTTCTCACCTGTATTCCTGTTTTTGATCCTTACTCCTTCAACCGTTTTCTCTCCTAATATTTCATCGGTTTCTGAATTCCAGTATATGGTAATATTGGGTGTATTCTGAACCCTGTCCTGCATGATTTTACTGGCCCTCATTTCATCCCGCCTCACCAGCATATGTACATTAGTACAAAGCTTGGATAAATACAGTGCTTCTTCAGCAGCAGTATCACCAGCTCCAACAATGGCTACTTCCTTGCCGCGAAAGAAGAAACCATCGCAAACGGCACACGCACTTACGCCATAACCATTTAACCTTTGTTCGCTTTCAATGCCCAGCCATTTGGCGGTAGCGCCAGTAGAAATTATAACCGCATTGGCTTCTATCAAATGCTCTTCATCTATCCACACTTTGTAAGGCTGTTGGGAGAAGTCCACCTTTGTGGCAAGCCCATAGCGTATATCAGCGCCCATTCTCTGTGCCTGTTGTTCAAAGTGTACCATTAACTCCGGACCTTGAATGCCTTGTGGAAAGCCGGGGTAATTCTCTACATCCGTAGTAATTGTTAGCTGCCCCCCGGGCTGAATGCCCTGGTATAAAACCGGCTTCAGGTTAGCCCTTGACGCATAGATAGCTGCTGTATAACCTGCAGGACCTGAACCGATTATCAATAAACTTACTTTTTCTGATTGATTATTCTCCATACTTAATGCGCGAAAATAGAAGGATTTATACAAACTCACTGTGACTTAAATCCACCTAATGTGGAATAATGATCGTCCTTGATTGACTGGCATAACCTCCAAAATATCCTAAAGCACCGTTGCTTATGTTCCCTAACACTTTTACAGGAGTGGCAAAAGGATTACCGACCGATTCATAGGAATACTCCATGGTTCTCCAGAAGTCATAGGTTGTTTTATCAATGTTGCTCAACTTGAAAGTAACCGTATCTCCTCTTGCAAAGTATCTTTTATCATCCTGCACCGGGTTATTACGGTCAAATCCAGGGTCTACCTGGAGCTGGTATGTAGTTCCGTCAATGAACAAATCATCAAACACCGAAGTTCTGCCTGGCAAAAATGCCTCATGATTCTTTTTAGTCCAATAGCGCACATAATCTCCAAACCCGGGGGGATCTGTGGCCCTCAACATTACAACCACTTTATTGGTATCAGCTCCAGTTGATGGAATGAACCATAATGAATCAATTTTCTTGGTAATCTTCGGAATTGTGGTCGTAGAGCTATATTCCTGTCCTCCAGTGTTGATCTTTAACGTGTAAGAGTGATTCAATTCTCCCAAAAACACATTTGTCAGATTTGCAGAATCTATAGAATAATAATAAATCCTGTAAGAGGCACTCAAAGGAACAGAATATTCCTTCAGCTTTTGAGTGCGGCTGCCTGTAGAAATAAATACATCTGCATCATGAACAAAACTATTTGCCAATATAGCTGGATCGATTTGTGAAAAGTAATTTAAGGAACTTGATAAGAACACTACAGGAGGCTGTCCATTTTCGATTGTTGCCTCCACGACCAGTTTAGAGGGTTCATCATTTAATTGAAAATCAACATTTTTCTCGCAACCTGTAAGTAAAAGGGCAAGTAGGAAAACTATGATAACAGGAATTGTAACTAAGAACTTATGTTTACTCCAACCACGGTTTTCACTCATTCCACAAATTTAAGAGCCTTCTCCATTGTTACTGGCAGGAAAGAATGATATTAGAAATAAGAAGCCCAAAATGAGGCAGCCCTGGTCAGAAGACCAAGGCTGCTCAAAAACCCATCAATTTGCTATTTGTCGTTGAGATGTGAGAATTGAACCTATAGACGGGTTAAAATGATTCAGTTCTTAACCTGCATCTCTTTTTATTAACCTAAATAAGCTTTCAGAGCATTACTATAGCGTGCTTTCTGCAGGCGTTTAATAGCTCTTTCTTTTATCTGGCGTATTCTTTCTTTAGTCAAGTCGTATTTCTGCCCGATTTGCTCTATCGTAGTTCCATTCTCTCCATCCAACCCAAAGTAAGCATTCACGATTTCAGCTTCTCTTGGTGAGAGAGACTTAAGAACACGACGGATTTCGTTCCTTAATGAATCCTTCATCACATCATCGTCCGTATCGTCGTTTCCTTCCAACAGATCACCCATAGCCACATCTTCAGCTTCGTGCACCGGGGCATCCAATGAAGTGTGACGGGTATTACTCTGGAAAATGTTGTTGATTTCCGTTTCACTCATTTCCAGTATGTCGGCCAATTCCTCGGTACTAGGCTCTCTTTCATGTTCTTGTTCGAAAGCCATATAAGCCTTGTTTGCCTTATTATAAGTACCGATTTTATTTTGAGGTAAACGAACCAACCTACCCTGCTCGGCTAAAGCCTGCAGAATTGATTGCCTGATCCACCACACTGCATATGAAATAAATTTAAAACCTTTGGTTTCGTCGAAGCGTTGGGCAGCTTTGATAAGTCCCAAATTACCTTCGTTGATAAGGTCACTTAATGATAAACCCTGGTGTTGATACTGCTTTGCTACAGAGACCACAAAACGTAAGTTGGCCTGTACCAACTTGTCCAATGCTCTCTGATCCCCCATCTTGATTCTCTGGGCAAGGGTGGTTT
The DNA here is from genome assembly GCA_050259715.1 of Candidatus Dadabacteria bacterium. Classification (GTDB taxonomy): domain Bacteria; phylum Bacteroidota; class Bacteroidia; order Chitinophagales; family Chitinophagaceae; genus Flavisolibacter. Next base: position 9,252 of record JBLNAY010000367.1, on the reverse strand, counting down.
CCTCTTCCGGAGTGATCATGGGGATCTTAGAGATCTCCTGGAGGTATTTTTCCACCGCCTGGGAATCACGGTTGGTGATCTGGGTAGCAATTTTAAGCTGCCTCATAAATTAAATCCTGAATTAAAAATGAATAAATAGATGACAATATACTTACGCTGATAGTTGCAAACGATTAGTTAATCCGTTCCAAGCCTAGCGGCAAAAGTACTGCTCAAAGTCCGAAACTCATAATTGTTTTGAACAATTATTGTCTACAAAAACTATACTACGGTATTTTTAAAGGTAATTATTGTGTAGAAGCCTTTTATATAGTTTTTTTTAACAAAAAAGGTGAGACTAATCTACACCGATTGTACCTTGGCGCGATCTTTTTGCCACAGAATACCCGCCAAAACCAATCCTGCAAGCACTAGTGCCAAAGCTATAACTTCCGCTTGTGAAGGGTGTAATCCAAAAAGGTCCATACGGTTGTTTACCCTTATCTTTTCAATAAAGAATCTTTCTAAACCATTCAGTACCAGGTAAAAAGCAAACAGCATTCCTGCAATACCCAAACGCGTTCGGAAGTACCATAATACCAGGAAAAACACTGTGCAGATTATCGTTTCGTAAGGAGAAGTAGGAATGACCGGAATCGGCAACTGGTTACAATAGATATCATCACATCCTGCTATTGGAAGTCCTACCTTGTTTACATTATGAGGGTAATGGTAGGCAAAAAAGGAATTGGGCAGGAATCCTAATATACCCGGTTTGTCGAAGTGCCTGTGAGGTACTGAATCCAGGTTTGGATAATGCCTTACAAAATAGTCGGCATGTACGGCTACACTGTCGGTAAACTCATTAGGAGCCGCTTGTGCAATATGATTGGCTGAATCTACTTTAAAGGCAGAATTATAAACGCCCCAGTCTCCATCTCCAGCTACGTGACAGCCAATACGACCAATGGCATAAGCTATCATAAGTGCCGGCGCAATAGCATCTGCCATGTGACGAACGCCAATTTGATTTTTTGTACAATATATAACTATCGCAATTGCAGCACATATGAGTCCACCATAGAATGTAAGTCCCCCGCCTGAGAAAATGAAATCCGCCGGTGCTTTCAGAAAGTCACTCCAGTTTTCAAAGATGTCAAACAACTTAGCTCCCAGCAGACCTACAACCAGTGCTAAGATGGTAATCTCTCCTACCCTGTCGTGTGGCCAGATGCGCACCACCCTTTCTTCAGGGTTCTTCAATTGTTGCTTATGACGTTCCCTCCATTTCATCCAGGCGAAAAGGGCGCCTGTAAGTAAACCAAGAGGCAGACTGCCATGCCTTGAAAAAATATACGCCTGTGGATCCTGTGTTACCTCTGAACCAAGGATAAATAAAGCCAGTATCTTAAATCCAAGCAGGAAACCCAGGATAAAATTGGTGACCAATTCTGAGGTAGTGGCTGCCTTCCCCACAGTTACCTTGCTTTCTGTAGGTTTTAAAAGACCTTCCTGGCTTTTCCTCTTTAATTCTTTAGCCAAAAGAGCAGCTCCTACAAGGAAAGCTATAGCTACAAAGAATCCAAAAGAGTTGACAAATCGAAGAAATCCAATCTTTACTCCAAAGAAATCTTTAAAAACATAGTAGAGGTTAGGATACATAAATCAGCAAATGTAAACAGCAATGTTAGGGCAAAATACTTTATCAAATAAAAATGCCTCCCGTTTAGGAGGCATTCATATTATAGTATAATTTAAGAATTAATTGCAAAATGCATTAAATGCTGCTATAAGGTTAGTGGCAACTGCCTGTGCAGAACGTCCTTCGATCTGGTGCCTTTCAATAAAATGTACCAATTCTCCATTTTTGAATAAAGCAATAGATGGAGAGGAAGGCGGATAAGGTAACATATGCTGGCGTAAAGCCTGGACAGCATCAACATCAAAACCAGCAAAGCTTGTAGTTAAAAAATCTGGTTTCTTTTCAGTGTTGGCAACAGCCATCAAAACTGCCGGACGAGCAGAACCTGCAGAACATCCGCATACAGAATTGATCATCACCAAAGTGGTCCCATCCTGCTTTAGTTGCTGCTCCACTTCGTCTCTTGTTTGTAACTCTGAAAACCCATTTTCAGTAAGTTCTTCCTTCATGGGTTGTACTATTTCTATTGGATACATTATTGTGTTTTTTTGCAAAGCTAAGAACTGCAATTCTAACATTGTCTTAATTAAAGTTTAAACATTATGTCATGTATTTACAATGAAAAGTGCTGTTCTGTCAGTATTTGACCCTGAAATCCGTGTCGGTACATCATTTGAAAAAGAGAGACGAAACAATTACCTAACAACCTTAAAAAATTTGTATATGACAGTAATCAGGTATAAGAACCGCCCGGCGGGATATACTTTTAACAATTCTCTTAATGACATTTTACCTCAATTTCCGTCTTTATTTAAAGAAGACGTAAGATTCGGTACCCCCGTAAACATTTTGGAATCAGGCAATGGCTACGTATTGGAAGTGATTGCACCGGGATTCGAAAAAGAAAATTTCAGCATCAGTCTTGATAAAAATATCCTGACTATTGCTGCAGAAAAGAAGCAGGAGGAGGAAACAACTTCTGAAAAGTATCTCCAAAAAGAGTACGCAACAAAAAGCTTTAAACGCTCTTTTACATTGAATGAAGACATTAATGCAGAAAACATCTCCGCAACATATGTTAATGGTGTTCTCACATTAAACCTTCAGAAGAAGGAAGAAGTCAAACCAGAGAAGAAACAAATTACAATAGCATAACATGATTAAATATTTCTCATAAGCAGTTGGTTTTGGTTTTAACAACCCTTCGTTTCCACGGAGGGTTTTCTTTTTTAATTAATATTGCACCTCCTTACACCAAGTCCTCATGAAGAAAATCCTTCTGTCCCTAATATTGTTCACGACTTTCCTAATCTCTAACGGCCAGGATACTACCGTTACCAGTTTGCAGGATACAACTCTACGGATTATAGATTTAAATCCTTTTTTCAGTCTGCACGTAGATTCAGCAATGAGCTACCAGCTCCATATCAACAAAAATCCGTTTGAATACTTCTGGTATTTAAAGAATGCACCCCCGGGTTTGCGTGTAAATAAAGAGACCGGCCTGATTACTTTTAAAGCCGATAAATCCTATTTCCTTTCAGGTCGTTTGAAATATGATATGAACTACAAAGTATTTCTTGGAGTTCAGAATCTGAATAATCCTAATGATAAAGTAGATACCAGTTTCACTATTGTTTTCTATAATACGGACGTTGTCCCTTCTCATGTGAAGCCAACCGTTAGCAGTATTGTGAACGCAGATGAAGGAGAAACCATTGCATTCAAAGTGTTTTGTGAGAACGGCAGTTTTCCCATAGAAAATATCATTACGCTCACCAGTGTTCCCATTGCCAATTTCAAAATGGTCCAAAGCTGTGGCGACGAATTTAGCTGGACCCCCACATTTGATTTTGTAAAAGATAACGACAAGTCGCAGGAACGATCAGTGAATGTTATTTTTATCGGGTCAAATAAATTCCAGGTGAAGGATACAGCAGTTGTTCGACTTACCATACGAAATGCGCTGAACTACCCTGTTGCCCTTTCAGAATACAATCAAACCGTCAAGAATATCCAGAGGTATGTGCTGCAGTTGAAGTACACTTTTCTTCAACTGGATAAAAAGCTGAAGAAGACCAAGACTTTCCGCACCACTTTCGATCTTACATCAGCAACAACCTCTCTGACAGGAACGATTATGTCAACGTCGGGCGATCCGAAAACCCAATCTACCGGTAAGGTATTACCAAGTGTGGGGCTTGCCCTTGTTCCTATTAAAGAAGCTTCTGTGCCTAATAAATCCGTTGATCAGAACCAGGCAGCCCAGATACGATCCAACATTAAAAGGCTTGAATATATGCTCCAGGATAACCAACTGTTAGATGAAAAAGATCCGGATATAACCCGTAAAACAGCAAAACTCAAAGATGAACTGAAACAGGTTCAGGTGCAGTTAATTGACGTGCCTATTGAGATTACTAATAACCTCTCAGAAGAAGAGTTGAACCAGTACTTCAATAGCCCTAAAGTAAACAAGAAGTACAGGCTAAAGCGCTCATAAAACCATTGTATATCAACTAAATAGGTGAAGGTTAGCTAATTCAGGCTGACCTTTTCTTTTTCCTGTTTAACAGGATTAATTCTCTCTTGTTTGCCCATCCGTGCTTTTAACATCTGACTTACTCTGATTTACCAGCTGTGGAGGATTGCTTTTGCATACCGTATGCATGTAGTATGAACGGTTTTAGCACGGGGTAAAGCCGTTCTAAAGCCGTTCTAAAGCCGTTCAAAAGCTATGCAAAAGCTATGGAAACTCCTATGCTTCTTCCCGGCAACTGAATAGAAACGCCGGTGAACAACCTTATTATTCTTGTATTGTTAATGGTAGATTTATAATGTAATCACGCAGTAAGTAGGGAGTTTGCATGGAGTTAGCATGGAGTTAGCCCTTGCAAACTCCTTACATACTACATACATACTTCATACATACTTGATTATTTATTCACAATCCCTTCGGCGGGTATCAACGAGGTAAAGGATCTTCCATACACCGTCTATTCTCACCAGTTGAAAGCTGTCTACTCCGCAATGAGAGAATTTATCTCCGAGATAGAACTTATAAGGAGCCCACACCATAGCAAGGTCTCCGTCCATACGTATGTCATCAAAAATGATTCTCTCATCGTAAACCAGGTTATGCGGTTTAGCTATACTTACAATAAAGGAATCAAGAGATTCTGACCTGACCACCACCCTGCCCTCTTTATTGGTTATAACAGATTGAAAAACCGGGTTATATACAAAAGCCGACCGGATTAAAGCCGTATCTGTCGTTCTCATACCATCAAAAAGGTGCATAATAGTCGCTTTAATACTATCAGTGCTATTTTGAGCAAAAACCGTCGAACTCAGGAATATTGTTAATACTGTGAAAATCCGCGTCATATAAGGGTTTTATAACAATTCTGGCCTTTGAATTGTCGTAAATTTAGGTATAAATAAAATCCACATGAAACGCCTTAATTTCTTACCCCTTTTCTTACTAGCAGTTGTTGTTGCAATTACCGCCACCAGTTGTATGACCGCACAGGGTACAGCTGATGATAATTATGACAGGTATGGTTATGATAATTCCCGGCAGATTGGTAACCGGGTTTATATAGATGATCCTTATCGTGGCACAGTAGTACTGGAGAGGGATCCCTACAGCGGTCGTTACTATGATGTAACAAATGCTTATAACGGCTATGGTTATGGATATTCACCTTATAACAGCTATAGAAACTACAGGAACTATTCTTATAGAACAGCTCCAAGAACTTATAGCACACAGCCACAACAACCAACAGAAGAACAAAGGAGACAATATTCCGAAAGCAGGGAAGAAGCGAGAAGAAAAGTTCTCGGAAGTCATTAAAAAAGTAACCCCGCAATTGCGGGGTTTTTTATTTGATATAGCCTAAGATCTTCAACATACTCTGTGCGGATTGTTCTTTTGCGTACACCCAGTCAATAAGTTTTCCGTTTTTATCGTGTTCAATGATAACATGCTTCGGAGAAGGAATCAGGCAATGTTTAATGCCCCCATACCCGCTGATCTGGTCCTGGTAGGCACCTGTATGGAAAAATCCAATGTACAATGGTTCATCGCCGTTAGCCTTCGGAAGAAATACTTCATTGATGTGTTCTTCTGAATCATAATAATCATGGCTATCACAGGTAATGCCTCCTAAAACCACCCTTTGATATTCCTGGTCCCATTTATTAATCGGAAGCATCAGGAATTTCTCACCGATTCCCCATGTATCCGGTAAAGTGGTGATAAAGGAAGAGTCAATCATGTACCATGTTTCCCTGTCGTTCTGCTCTTTTTCACCAATAACACTATAGATGTGAGCCATACTTTCTCCTACAGTGTAACTGCCGAACTCGGTGAATATGTTTGGCATCTTTACTTTATTGCGTTTACAGGCGGCTTTAATATTACTCACAATCTCATTGATCATAAACTGGTAATCATATTCAAAACCCAGTGAGTGTTTAATGGGAAACCCACCACCTATGTTCAAAGAATCCAACTCGGGGCAAATCTTCTTAAGCTGGCAATAAAGGTTTATGATCTTGTTGAGTTCGGACCAATAGTAAATATCATCTTTAATACCTTTATTAAGGAAGATATGCAGCATCTTAAGTTGAAATTTATCTTCATACCCTTCGATGTTATCTACATAGAATTCCAGGATATCTTTTGCCCGTATACCAAGCCGTGAGGTATAAAACGGAAAGGTCGGTTCTTCTTCAGCCGCCACCCTGATTCCCAGTTTAAAAGGTTTTTTCACCGAACGTTTATAAGCATTTAATTCAGCCTTATTATCAAGTATAGGGATTACATTGTTAAAGCCTCCATTGATGAGCTGAGCAATGCGACGTGTATATCCTTTTTGTTTAAAACCGTTACAGATTATGTATATGTCTTTGGTTATTTGTTTCTTTTCATAGAGTTTCTTAATGATCTCAATGTCATAAGCATAAGATGTTTCGAGGTGAATGCCGTGTTCCAAAGCTTCTTCGACAATAAATGAGAAATGAGAACTCTTAGTGCAATAACAATAGTAATACTGCCCCTCGTATTTATGCTTTTTAAACGCTTTGGCAAACATCTCCTTTGCCTTGTTGATCTGCATTCCGATTTTGGGCAAATAAGAAATCTTAAGCGGAGTTCCATACTTATCAATCAGGCCCTTAATATCCAATCCATTAAAGTGAAGACAACTGTTTTTTACCTCCAGGCCCGGTTGAGGAAAATTAAACGTTTGCTGAACCAGGTCCATATAACTGTTGTTCATTGTGTTCGGTGTATTGATCACTTTTCCGCTTTTAGGTTACAAATGTATAAGGATTGAAAAAAAGGCGCGCAAAAATAGCGGTATAAGATTTGATACATAAAAAGAAAGATTTATAATTTCGTGTTGTTAATCTTTTAGATCCGCCCCCACAAAGACTTTTTCCACAACTAACTCCTATAATTAAAATCCTCTGAAGAATCCAAAACCCAACAATCCTTTTTAAACCTTTGTCTATCCATGAATAGCTTTTGATTTATAGGCTAACACCTATAAACAATAAATTTTGTAAACCACCTGGGAGATTAACCCGGCCCTTCTAAACCGTCCAACTGAATTTCTTATCCTCCAATTCCGGATGAAAAATCATTGTGTGTATGCACTGTATTACAGATGCAGCTTGAAATGAAAACACCAATTTTATTATGATCCGGTACGCAAAAAGCATATTTATTGAGGAATTAATTGAGCATTATTGTTACGGTTTATCCACAGATTGCTCTCCTCCAACCTAATAATGAGCATCTTATAAAAAGATGTATTCATATACTACCCCTTAACACATTTCTAATCTTCAAACCCACGAAACATGAGTAATTCTACTCCTGCCGGGATTGCGAAAAACAATCCCAAAGTTCTTTTTCCGATTGTCAGCATTCTTACTTCCCTCCTCTTATTGACGACGGGAGTTCTTGGTCAGAAAATCCAGTTTGACCAGGCGAGAAACGGCCAGTCTCCTACTTTTCAGATTGAATGGAGCAATGGCATTTTAAATAAGACCCATAGCACTTATTATGAAGGTATGTCTACACCGCAACGGTTATTCATCTCCGGAATCAGCGGTGGAACTCACACCCTGATAATAAAGCATTTAGCTGTAAAGCAAGGAAGTCATGGATATGATTTCCTTGATTCATGGCCACAGGCTGTACAGGCAGCTACGGGAAATGAATTGGGAAACCTTTACGCCGCTCAGCTGGATGATGCTCCTTCTGAGTTTACGGAAGCCATGTTCGGAAATGCGAGGTTTACATCCTCAAATCCAAATTATGCAAAGCTGGTATACTCAACGCTAAACTTTGGTTCCCCACAGGGATACTCCGGAGTTGATGCTGCATTGTCGTGTTTTACAGGTTCTTACGGTGCTCCTTACCTGGAACTGGTAGGAAATGCCGCTATTCAAAATGCGACCATTACAGCTCTGCCTGGTTATGACGCTGATTACAAAGTATATTCAATAACCTGGACCTCTGCTTCAACTATGGTATTCCTCCGCTTTGCAGGACATCTTGCTGTTGGTACAGGCGCATGTGGATACGGAGAAGGCATGGGAGCCGGATCTATAAATGGTGGGCCTTATCATATTAAATTAATTGAATTAGATGACCATTCTACAGGCGAGCGGGATAACCAGGTGATGACAGGTGTGGTAATGACGCGTCCCTTCTGTGCTATTACCCCCTCCGCACAGACAATATGCCAGGGAAATACAGCTACCTTCAGCGGACCTGCAGGTTTAGCTTCCTACGTCTGGAGTATTACCCCGACTACAGGTGTCACCTTAAGTTCTACAACGGGTCGAACCGTTACAGTAACTGCCCTTGCGGCAGGGACCTATACGTTAACCCTTTCTACGAGTATTCATCTTAATAATTCTAACTCCATACATCTAAATAAAGTTTGCGAGGCAACACTCATAGTATTGCCTGCAGCCACAGTTAACGCCGGTACTTACACGGTGTGTGTGGGTTCAACCGTTCAACTAGTTGGATCACCTTCCGGTGGTACATGGAGTGGTACTCATGTAACCGGTACAACATTCAGTGCGGTCGGTTTGACTCCGGGCACCTACACGGCCACTTACACATATGGCAGTGGTACTTGTATAAATAGTTCAACAGCCACAATAACCGTTACAGGTTTGCCAACTGTATCTGCAACCGCATCACCCACGACTGTCGTTTCTTTTGGACAAACTTCCACCTTAAGTGCACTTGGCTCTGTAGGTGGTGTACAAAATAATAGCCTGTTCTCAAGTTTCACCTGGTCTGCAGTTTTGCAGCCGGGGTTCTCAAATGGAATTGCAGGCTTAAGCTCTACTTCAGGAGCCAGCGTGATCTTCACCCCTCCGAATGTAGCGAATGCGAATTACAAGTTCATGGTAACAGCTACAACAATCGGTGGTTGTACAGCCACAGCTACTGTTACCGTTGCTACAGGATCAGGTTTTGGATGTACCGTTACTGCCAACGCCAATAATGCCAGTGTCTGCAGCGGGTCCACAGTTACCCTTACCGGTACACCTGCTTCAGGTACCTGGAGTGGTACTTATATTATTCCAGGCAC
>JBLNAY010000366.1:0-10978 GCA_050259715.1 Candidatus Dadabacteria bacterium | reverse complement strand
GCGACTCTGCCTTCCCAGGGACCGGAAATTTTATCTGCACGATGAATGACAACGGTTCTCATTCCACCTCTTGGCCAGCTAATATTGAATAAATAATATTTGCCGTTTACTTTAAATAGCTGGGAGCCTTCACCCAAACCACTCACACCAACATTGTCACTGGGATGGCTGGAGTTTTCAATTATCACCTGGTTGATCCCACCTTGTTTTACACCGGAGAGATCTTCTTTGAGTTCTACCAGGCTTAGTTTCTTATTTCCGGTTATTAAATAGACTTTACCATCATCATCAAAAAACAACGTATGATCGTGATAGGCAGGGCTGAAAGAAATTTCTTTCCATGGTCCTTTCTCAATATCCTTGGTAATATAGATGTGTGTTCTCCCGCTAGTAGCAGCAAATGTGGAAACATAATAGCTTCCATTATGATAACGAATGCTGCTAGCCCATGAACCTCTCCCGTAAGTGCTTTTCCCATTAGCTAAATTCATTTGATCATTATTGACCAATGTATCATAAGCATAGTTTACCAGTTTCCAGTTCACGAGATCTTTTGATTTCATGATGGGCACACCAGGGCTCATGTGCATGGTGGTACTACTCATATAATAGGAGTCACCCACCCGTATCATTGACATATCGGGTACGTCAGCATAAATAATTGGATTTTGTGCCTTCTGAGCTACAGAAATTAACAATGCTCCAAATATTATAACGGATACAAAAATTGACCTCAAGGAAGTTTTTGTATTCACTATACACTGCCGAACTGTTGCTACTGATTCCATGGTAATCCGAAGGTAAAATGGTTAATCACCTTTTTTTGTTAAGAATTGAATAGTCTTAATGTTAAATGCATTTTTTTGGGCCGGGAATCTTAAATAAACGTCATGCTGACCGGTAAGAGCCGGCACTTTAGCGGAGAAGGTTTTGTAGTTATTTAAATCACCTGTAGATGTAACTAAGATCGTTGCGATGCGCTTCCCATCACCTTCCAGGTCATCTACCCATACTTCCAACTTGCCCCCGTTAACAGAAGATGCCAGTACCTGCACTATTTGAGGAACTCTTTTTTCTCTCCCCAGATCTACCCCCCCTAACATCAACCATCCACCCAAATCGGAAGTGTTTGTTACTGCCTTTTCTGTATCAGAATCAATAGTCTGCACTCCATAAAAATTATTGTATCCTGCAACAGGTAATTTGGAAAAGCCATCCTTGTATATAAACAAATCGAAATCAGCTGTTCTGCCTTCTGCAAACAAACCTATGCTTGTACCCACCCAACTATTATAATCAGGTTGTGTCTTATCGAGATTGACCGCACTTATCTCAGTACCGACCTGTGTCCACGTAATACCATCAGCACTAAAGTATGCGGACAAATCATGTTCCTTCCTATTAAGTTTTAACCAAATTTCTTTTCCAATCTTATTTTCTGCCTGGTAAGAAACTTTCCCCATCGAGAATACAATCTTTTTACCATCAGAATAACCACTATATAATTTCACATGCACCGATTCATTTCCATTGGTGACATAAATCCCCCCCTGCTGGCTTACACTGTCAGCATCAATGCTTACGCGTGTTACCAAAGTATAATAATGTCCGCCTTCCTTTTGTAAAACATGGCTGCGTACTACACCGGGATTTAAGGTAAGCCAACCTTTTTTACTAAATGAATAATGTGTTGAAGCATCTTTATTCAAGAAGTGCCATGACAATTTCAGTGTGTTATTGTTGAAGTAATCGGAACGTGGCAATAACCATGGAAGCCCTGATTTCGGCAGAGCAGGCCTTTGTTTTGGTAGAGAACTCGAAGGATCACCTATAGGACGTCCATTTGCATCCCAATCTATACGATGTAATAAGCTTTGACGACCCTGTCCACTCCAGTCATTATTGCCATATCTTTCATAGCTCTGGGCTATTGCCCACCACGTGCCATCTTTTAGTTGAAACGGAGCCGACATATGATTGGAAACCCTGAAGCCAGTACCCTTATCAGTGATAGGTGCGAAGAAATTACCCAATGCCTGCCACTGCGTGGAATCACTGGTCAGAGTTTTAGTACGGTAAACAAATTGTCCGCCGGAAACATCCCTGGCAAAGGTGTAATAATACCATCCATCACGTTTGCACATCACCGGGCCTTCCGCCCAGCTATATCTGCCGTTCGCATTGATCCAATCAATATTAATTGCGTCTCCTGTTAAATGACCATCAGTACCAATTTTCTGAATCCTGTTGACAGGCTTTCCTGCTTTAGTAAGCATATAAGGTGTGCCGTCATCGTCAATGAAAATGGAATTATCATATCCTATTGGTCCTGTAGTTGAAGTTGTATTTACTTTAATTGGTTGCGACCATGGACCAGCAGGACTTGCACCTTTGCAGAAATATTGGCCGCCGCTGTTACTATTGGAAAAATAAATCCAGTAAGATCCATAGAAATAGGTAATCGCCCCTTGCCAGATGCCCGAACCAGGTTTATCACTGCGCAATTCTGTCCAATGTGGTGAAACCACACGGCTTATCTCCTCCCAGTGTACAAGATCTTTTGAGTGGAGAATAGGTAAGTAAGGAGTAAAGTGAAAAGTAGAACCACACATATAAAAATCGTCTCCTATTTTAGACAGGGTAGGATCCGGGTGGTCTCCTCCCAAAACAGGATTCACATATGTTTTTACCTGGGTATAGTAAAGCGAAGAATCAAAAACCGGTATAATACCCGAACCTCCTTCCTTGGTGTAAGGCTGGTTTTGAGCAACAGCACCACCTGTGAACACCCCTAATAAAATGTAAGCTATGCCAACAACTCTATAAAACATTTTATGCTGTCAATTTCGTATATAATGATAGTAAAAATAAAAGCCAGCAATATTTAGCTGTGGCTGAATTGTTGAAATCAATGACACAAATGTTCAATTAGCTTCATCGATTTTTTAGATTTCGATTATTCAAAACTCACCCAGTCGATTTCTACAGGATAATTTTCCTTTGAAACAATAAAAAGGTTTTGTACCTCCGGCCTGAATTTCTTTATAGGAGCTTTAACTATTTTCCAACCAGCAGTTTTAGACATTTTTACTTCGGCCAATACCGGGCCATTTAATGCTCCGGTATGTATCTCAATAGTAGCGCTATTGGTTGAAGCAGCTTTTAATAAAACTGTTTTTAAAGACTTCTTACCAAAATCAACACTATTATATTGTACCCATCCATTCTGACCTGTAAAGGTGGTTTTCCATCCTTTGAATTTATCGAGGGTATCAATAAAATCTACAGATACTCCGTTGGAACTAATGTTGCTATACCTGTCCACCTGAATTTGATTTGATGCTTTCGTAAGTCCCACACCTCTTAGCGTTGGGATCACCTTTCGAATAGTTCCATCGTTATTGAAAAATAAACTGTCTACCCGAACAGACCTCGCCTTATCAAAGCGTGGTGAATAGTCATTATGGTGATAAAACAGGTACCATTGATTCTTATATTCTACCAGGGAATGATGATTCGTCCAGCACCCGGTTGGAGATTCATCCATGATCACTCCTGTCACTTTAAATGGCCCTAAAGGGTTATCTGAAATAGCATATTCGAGCCGTTCGGTTTTATTTTCAACATGCGGATAGGTAAGGTAATAGATGCCATTTCGCTCGAACATAAATGGACCTTCCTTGAGTCCCTTTGTAGGAAGATTCCCCAGGATCTTTGGTTCAGAAGCTAATTCCAGTAAGTTAGGCTGCAGCTTTGCTGCATAAATATTTCCCTGTGACCACACAAGGTAAGCATCGCCATTTTTATCAATAAACACATTAGGATCTATTCCATGAACATTCTTAATCGGTGATGGCTCGGGTATGAAAGGTCCTGTTGGTTTATCAGCAATGGCAACACCGATGGCAAACCCTCTTCCATAGCTACTATCCTTAGGTGATGTAGGGAAATAGAAGTAGTATTTACCATCGTGGTATATACAATCAGGTGCCCACATGCTATAACTATTGGGTCTTACCCATGGAATTTTGTTTTGGGTAACCACAATACCATGATCTGCCCAGTCGGAGAGATTGTCAGAGGAGAAGACATGATAATCTTCCATGCAAAACCAGCCAACACGGCCGTGTCCTTCTGTTGCCAGGATATCATGGGAAGGATACAAATACACCCGGTCTCCAAACACCCGTGCTGTAGGATCAGCAGAATACATTGTTCTCACAATGGGGTTTTGTGCAATTGAGGAAGTAGTGATTACTAATAATAACACAAACAATAGAGATAACTTGCAAGCTTTCATACAATTCACTTTATCTGTTTAAAGAGTTTTGGTTAAATGACCGGCTGCGGCAGATAGCAATATGTAGTCGGCACAGGAGCCTACGGTGACTTCATTCTCTCCCCAGAAGAACGGCCAGTCTTCCTTATTCTCCGGGAAGTCAGGTTTTAAAATCAGGATACCGGGAACAACCCCTCCTGCAATAAACCTAAAGTCAGCCCTGTTATTACCATAAGTAATCTTCTTCGACTTTGTCCCAACTGAAGAAACAAAAGAAATGTTCGAATAAGGGTGACATCCAAAAATGTAGTTTAGTCCCTTATAAATATATTCCGCATTCACAATCTCCGGGAAAAACCTGTTCGCATAAAAATTGGTTATTGCAAAGTTGATGATGCCACCGTCACCGCCCCAACCCCCGGTAGCCATCGGTACGCCATAAGGATTTAGCTTGTTGTAGCCATCAATAAGGGCTTTATACTTCGTCACATAATCTTTTAGCTTCTTCCTGTAATCATCATTCATAAAAGGATATGCCTGTAAAGCCGGTGTGATTCCAGACATAACAGATCTATCTAATGATGCCCAAATTACCTCTTTGAATGCAGCTGCATATTGTTCATCTTTTGTGGTAATGTACAATTGTAAGGCAGCAGCAGTTTTTTGATTTCTTCTGAACATCATTGAAACTCGTGAAGTATCCTTTTTACTGATACTATCATCTTCATTCCACAGTTTTTGAGCATAGTACAAACTTTGAGAAGCAAGTGTATCATCAAAACCTTTCAGTGCACGACTCGCTGCTGCCAACGCTGCGGCAGTATAATAATCGAGAGAGGTAGTTCTTTCGGTGAACGCCCAACGATCATCCATAGTACCACTTGACCTGCCATCAGATTCATACGGTTTCAGGCCGGGGTTAAAAGGAAGATTATCTGTTTCAGTAGAACCATCACCAAGATGATGATACTGGTGGAGATTGGGAACTACAATCCCCCTGACAGGATGACCAATGTTTTTAACCTGCGCAACCATATTCAATGTACCATGTTCTATTTGCTGGAGAATGTCAGGTTTCCCGTCAGGCCTATGAATATCTACGTAACGTGACGGGTAATCAACAAAGGTTTCATCACGATCGAGTTTGAATTTCTCCCATGCATCCACGAGACTAAGAACAGTATTACAATGTGATCCTGTCTGGATGTCAAAATCACCTGCATCGAACCAGCCGCCTATTGCTAAACCAGGAATACGTTCAAAGGGCTTATACTTTGTTTCTGTAGAAGACCGCATTCTATACCCGTCAAAATGTTGATGATTAACAGGTGCCTGGAGTGCATCATCCAAAAACGGAGCACCATGCCATACACGATAGGCCTCATTTACTTCCATATGGTCCATCTGTACAGGGAACCATACATCCAAAGTAGGGTGCCAGATGTTTTCATAAACATCAGGACTGATGGGAAATGTATTGGTTTTTTGATCACCGTATTGAATGAAGTAGATGCCTTGTTCTTTTATGGAACTGAAGTCAAACTTCACATAGTTGTATCTCAGGTACCTTCCCCAGCTGACCACATCTCCTTTAAGTTTTTCAATAAGCTTACCTGCGGGAGTAACCTGGAATAGACTTGCTGTTTTTAAAGGTGTGTCGTTCTTATCTAATTCGATTACTGCTGTTTTTACCTGGTTAGGATGATATCCCACCTGTGAAAATCCAATAACAGGTGCACGCTTCCACGCAGCAATAGCATTTGGCTCAACATACCAGCTTAATACTTTGCCTGTTCTGTTTGCAGGTAATAAGCTGCGGACAACAAACCACCCGTTCTGTCCAAGATTACGACCATCAAACAACATCAGATCCTGCTCTTTTGATTCAATTCTTACGCTGCGCTCTGGATCTTCAGGAGCTAATAATAGGGTCTTGCCAGTAGTTAATGGTGAAGGAACAATGAACTCTTTTCTACCCCGGTCATCAAAGGTGGTATGTCCTGCATACTGCGGGATCTTTTTACCTAGGGGTTCAATCTTAGTATTACTTGAAGGATACAAAGGAAAAGCACCCGGTCTTCCATCAGCCATATAAGTCTTTTCAAAATAGGCAGACGGCAGGAATTCGAGGTTGAATCCTGCATGACCTTCCAACTTTGCTGGTAATGGTTTATCAAGATAAACGCTGATTTCAACTCCCTGGTCCTTAGGCGTCACAGTAACCTTTGAAATGAAGTCATAATCCGCATAGCGCATAGTGGCTTCGATACGATTATTGGCTTTATCCATTTTACGGCTGACAAGAGAAGGTATTAGGTCCCACTGTTCAGGCGTATTTTGTAACCGGACTGCACCGCCTGTTGCGGTCCTGACACCATGATGTATAATCTCGATACCGGCAGTCTTCTCATCGAAGAACATTCCATTATACTGGTTGCTGAAGACAAAGACATTTACTCCGCGTTTCTCGAAATATGCGGAATCATTGAGCTGCAACTGCTGGCTGCTTGAGTAATTAGAAGCCAATAAACATAAAATCAATAATGAATAGAGCAATCGTGTTGATTTCATTGAACCACAAGTTTTCTTGTAAAAGAATTATTTCCACTTTTCAACTGTAAAACATACATGCCTTTTCTCAATGCTGCTGCTAAATAATTATTACCTGATTTTAACCCTTCCTTTTCATAAATTTTAGCACCTGCTGCATTAACAATCGACAATGAGAAACGCTGTCCATTCAAGCCCGAAATGAAAATGTTGAAATGACCAGTGGCAGACGGGTTAGGGTAAATTTGTATAGTTGGTGAACTACCTGGAATACCAGCAACTGCTGTTACCACGCTGTCACCGCTGCAAGTCGCTGCAGGTAAATTTGAAGATGAATACTCTTTAAACCATTTGTAAGAAGGATTGGCACAAGCTTCAGGATCATTGTTGAAAGCTATACCACCTAAAGGATCTCCCTTATCGATCAGGTCTTCGGGAGCGAGGAGATTCCAACTTACATTTCCGGATTCATCTGCCAGCATTTTAAAGTTCGCACCAAAACCCCATTGACCTGCCGTCCCCGTAACTCCACCTTTTCCCCATACAGGATATTGTGATGGACCCCAATCGATTTCTGTAACCGCAACAGGTGCTATATCAGCAATAGGTTTTATGTTCTTATTCCAGTTGGAGCGGAATTTCGTTGGATCATTATTATCCTGGCCCCAATATCCCGGGTATATATGTACAGCATAACCAACGTTTGTTCCCCTTATAGGATTATTTGCCAATCCACTGTACTGCGATTGCCATCCTAGTCCGGGTATCCAGATAACATTGTTTGCATCGTTTGCCCTGATCGAATCCACTATAGGTTGAAAGAACATTTTCAATTTGTCAGCAGCTGCCTGTGTACCACTGGCATATACACCATCCGTACCTAATATCTGGATAGGCTCATTCGCTAATTCAAACATTACATTATTCGCGTTTTTCAGTTTCGGATGTTTAGATAAATATGACCACACAATGAGCAGGTACTTATTATATGCATCATTGGTATCGATTTTATCAGGACAAACACCGGGAGGCCTGAGAATAACGTACATGCCCCTTGAACGTGCATGTTCTATCAGTGGGATAATAACATTATCTACAGCAGCTGTAAACCGGTTAAAATCGAACTTCGAAATATCATTTTCTCCGGTAGACTGTCCATTATTACTCCAGTATGGATCTATATGCAGGCGGATGTAATTCAAATACCAACCTTCAGATACGTTGGTTAACTTATCCATCACCGCATTGTTATAAGTAAGGCAGCCATTTACATCGTAATTATTCCAACGGCAGGTACCCAGGCTACACCCGTTGAACCAAGGGCTGGGTGTCATTGCTACCCCGTGTAACAATACTTTATTGCCACAAGGGTCTTTCAAATACCGGCCTTCTACATGTAATGCAGGTGTAGGCATTCCAGGCCAGGCAAACAATCGACAGGGAATCGTCAGCACAAGTATTACAATCGTAAACCGGATTAGTTTTTTCATAGTCTGGTGAAAACGGTTGAATCAACCTATTTTGCAGCCGTGAAATTCACTACATCCCAGTAAGCCTTCTTCGGCTGACCATTCACATCAAACAACAACGGGTAATTTTTTCTTCCCCTGCCATCCAGCCATGTATATCGGTCAGTTACATTCCAGAAAGTCACCCCGGTAATCTTATTTTTATATTGACGGAACACATCAAATATCATCTTGTATTTATCCCTTTGCTGTTGTTCCATTTCAGGAGTGAAGGCAGTTGCTTCCTGGCGTTGACCAGTGATGAGCTGTCCTCCCTGGCGACCACCATATACTGATACATCCAGCTCTGTTACCTGCACCTGTAAACCCAAAGACGAAAACATCTGTATAGACTTCTCCAACTCTTCACGTGAAGGATTGTTCACTGACCAGTGACCTTGCAGACCTACTCCATCAATCGGAATTCCTTGCTCTTTGAACCTCTTTACCATCTGGTAAATCTTTTCTCTCTTCTTAGGATTTTCGGTGTTGTAATCATTGTAGAAAAGAACTGCTTTTCGATCAGCAGCACGTGCATATTCGAATGCTTTAGCAATAAATTCTTCTCCGCATATCTTATACCATGCAGAAGGGCGGTAGAACATAGAATCACGGTCGTCAATGGCTTCATTTACAACATCCCAACCATACACAGAATTCTTGTAATGGTTAACAACTGTTGTTATATGATCTTTCAATCTTTGTAGTAATACCTGTTTAGAAACCGTATCCCCTTTTTCATTTTTAAACATCCAGTTTGGAGCCTGTGCATGCCAGCATAAGTTATGACCACGTAGTCTCAACCCATGCTTCTGTGCAAAAGCTGCAATAGAATCCCCATCTTTCCAATAGTACTCATTTTCTCTCGGATGTAAGGGACCCATCTTCATAGCATTTTCAGCAGTGAGGCTGTTGAAATTATTTACTATTACTGCCGAATCCATTCCATGCAATGAGCGCGGGGAAACAGCTACACCAATAGGAAAATAACCTTTGTAATAATCTTTCAATCCTTTAGTTGTATTCTGTTGAACTACTTTTTTACTGCTGCTACATGCGGCTACCACCAGGATCAAAGAAGCCAAAGCGAGTAGAGGAAAATATCTCTTCATAAGTGTATGTTTTGGAAGGCCGGTGAATTCGTTAGATTCTGATTTTACCTGCCTGTTTTCTTTATTATTGTTTTATTACTGTGTATTTGGAAAAGGAAGAAGTGTCCACCGGTTTAAACAGGAATTGTGAAAACATGTAAAGCCCATTTTTCCAAACCTTAAAATCATGAACCCCGGGTTCAATGTAATAGATATGGGAAACATTATTTTGTACCAGGTAGTCATGGGTGCGTTTGCTGAAGGTGATTAACCTGTCATTGTCACCACAGGAAATCCAAAGGAGCTTCAACCTGTTCCTGGCTTCAGCAGGATCCGGGACCAGCACTTCCGGTGTTTTTGTATTTGGTGCAGACGAGAATCCACCTACCCATGCAAACTTATCCAGATTACCTAAACCGAAGTTCAAGGATTGACCTCCACCCATTGACAATCCTGCAATAGCGCGGTGTTCGCGATCAGTATATACAGGATAGTTTTTTTCTATGTAAGGAATGAGATCATTTAATAAATCTTTTTCAAAAGTGGCAAATGCCTGTACTTTATCCGGAGCCATGATGTTCCCTCCTGCCCGATCATCTTTCATTGCTCTTCCATTAGGCATAACAACAATCATTGGTTGTAATTTACCTGCGGCATATAGATTATCCAGTATCACCTGTGGTTTGCCTCCATTCAGCCATTCCTTCTCGTCTCCTCCAATACCATGAAGAAGATATAATACAGGGTACTTCTTTGATGTGGAATAATCCGGCGGCGTGTAAATAGTGACTTTTCTTATTGTATCAACTGTTATAGAAAAATAACTGGCAGTGCTAATTGTACCATGAGGCACTGACGTTATTAAACTATCAAAGCCAGCTGGTGCCTGTGTTTCCGTTGGCTGCGCCAAAGCTGGCAAACTACATATTGATAAGGCTAATAAGAAAGCGGTTATTTTTTTCATGAGTGAGTATTTAAGATCTGTCAACTTAATGAGTTTGTGGTTTAATGAGCTGGTACTTGCCGCTTAAATGCATAAGACTGAATAAGTACAACAACCCATCATAATAGGGATCGAAGTAACCATCTTCATAAGGCTCCAGTTTCGCATTCCATAAAGCATTCACAAAGTCTAAGCTATTCTTGTCAATACCTATGAGAGCCGTTGATGCTGCAGTGGCAACAAGGCCAATGGAATGCCTTAATTTCCTAAAACCTCCCGCCTGTAAAATATAAGAAGGACGAGTTCCATCCACATTGAACTGGTCTTCAAAACTATCCACCCCTTTTGATCTAAGGAAACCCTGTAAACGTTGGGCATACTCCTGCTGCCATGCCTTGTCTTTTCCAAACCAGTTATAATCCATTGAAATGTTCATAGGAACTCTCCAGGAGTCATAACGGAAAGCTACAGGCATCCAGCGGGTATTATGCGGCTCCCCACTAAACTCCGAGTAATCAGGATTCAGTCCTGTTACCGGGTGACAAGCACGGTGTAAATAAGCACGCGAAGTATCCGCACAATCCCTATAGAATTGTTCGTGTCCGTC
>JBLNAY010000365.1:0-2704 GCA_050259715.1 Candidatus Dadabacteria bacterium | reverse complement strand
TCAGTGATCCTTTATCTACTGCGGATGGAGTCACCCATATGTCTCCATTTTCATCGATGATCGAAATATTTCCCCCGGAAGTTGTCGTCAAGCCTCTTTTATAGATCCTGCTGATAATATTCGTGATCTGATCCCTTGGGTGCATCAGGATTGTATCTATGTTGTGCATTAGGTACCTCTTTTTAGAACTGCAAAGAAAATAATACTTGAAATGCCGACAATCCTGAACAGTGACGATAGTGAATGATCAATAGTGAATAGCGAATAGAAGCGAATAATTGTCAATTATCTAAGACTTAGTAGACAAGCCCGTTCATTTTCCAGACACCCGCTGCGGGCGTACTAAAGCACTCGCAGAATTACTTTTTCACAAATGTATAAGGATCGTATTCAACAAATTCATTCTGCCTGGTGGTAACTGATTGCACCTTCCCATTTGCTATGGCAAATTTGATGGCAAATATTCCATACTCAATATTGTTATACTGCATCAGCCATTCGCCATTATCCATGTAATCAAGGGTAGCAGACAAGTCCGGCTTCGTACTGAAGTCAATCTTTAAATTGTTTCCTGAAGAAGTTATGGTTATAGGCCCGTACAATTCATTCGTATAAGTGCCTGTATAAGAGGAGAGAGGTAGTTCGGGTTTATTGCCCTTCACCCTGTTTCTCCATGTGGCAATTTCCTGCACCTGTGCCTGCATCCCCCGATTGAAGAAAGGCAACTGAATGTTACTGCGATTCACATAAGGCACTCCCATGTAGGCATCCATTACCTGGTAACGTAGGATTTCAAAAAAGTTCTGGTTGTCATTATTGGTAAGTATAGCAATACCTAATTTTTCTTCCGGTATAAAACAAACATTACTCACCATGCCCCCGGCCCCGCCTGTGTGCCAATACACCTGCCTTCCTGCATAATCCGCAACATTCAGTCCCAAACCATAGCCGGTGATATGTGTCGGGTATACTGCTGACTTGCGGCTTCGGGTAACAATATTGATGTCTCTTGTTCTCTGCACCGCCGCCCATGGAAGGATCCTATGGTTTTCATACCGGCCGCTATCGAGTTGGAACATCAGCCAGTGCGAAAGATCAGATACATTACTTATGATGCTGGCAGCCGGTGCCAGGTTATTCCAGTTGTCGAAAGGAACTCTTTCCAACCTGTTGGTGTAGGAAGTAGTATAAGGAGTAGCAGCATTTGGAGCAGTTGCTATACCTGTTGAAAGCACCCGTGTTTCCTTCATGTTCAGAGGAAGAATAATACTATCCCTTATAAAATCTTCCCATTGAATACCCGTGACCTGCGGGATGATTTGCCCCGCTGTCATAAAGCAACTGTTGCAATAACCATAGTCCTGACGGAAAATCTGTGAAGGCTTTAGCAGGCGCATACGTTTCATAATTTCCTGCCGGCTCAGTTTTGTGTTCCAGAAAGTGAAATCTCCCTGGAATGTTTTGGTGCCAATGCGGTGTGTCAGCAAATCACGAATGGTGACCAGTTGAGTTGTTATAGGATCATACAACCTGTAATCTGGAAAATATTTGCTGACCTTGTCATCCAATGAGAGTTTTCCTCTTGTGTCGAGAAGTGAAAGTGCTGTTCCCGTAAACAACTTTGTATTACTCGCTATCATGAAAAGCGTATGTTCATCCACCGGTTCTTTAGACTGGATATTGCGCACACCATACCCTTTCATTTTAACTATTTGGCCATCTTTCACAATCACTATGGACAAACCGGGAACAATCCAGTCTTTTAATCCTTGCTCAATATACCTGTCGAGACTATCGCTGACAAAAGAGGGAACTTGTGAATAGCTATATCCTGAAACCAGTAGCAGGAGAATAAAAAATGACCTTTTCATAAAACAATATAGCTACAAAGTAAATACTTAGCTATTACTTAGATACGAGAAAGTCTGGGTAAAATATTTATAAAACCTTCCAATCAGGCAGTTAAACCTCGGATAGGCATAGGGAAAAGAAAATCTTCTACCACGCTATGCCCGGCCCTTCTTACATGTCTCTCATATTTTTCAAAACTCTTATGCAGTTTAGTGGCAAAGTACTTATCCAGTTTACCAAGGATTGATTCTACCTTGTTGATTTGGTCTTTGAGTTCTCTTCTTTTTCTATCATCGCAGGGCGTATATTCTTTCGCTAATGATTCAAATTGTTCTTCGAAATGTTTTTCCACTTCAACATAATAAGGAATCAATAATGGATCTGCTGTAAATGTTTTCAAGTGTGCCAGCCTGATCGCATCTGCCTTTTGATCTTTATTCAATGACATTGAACTGCATGAAGCCAATACAGATAAAAGAACCGGTGCTTTTAATAAAAGTTTTCTTTCTTCACTCGTTAGCTTATGAAATTGTTCAATCATAAAGCACGTTTTAATCGTTTTATAAATAATCTTCCGGCGGTGGTTCTACCCGGTAAACTTCCTTTGCTACCGTCTTCAGGTGGAGTGTAATCTAAACGGTAGTGCTAAATCGGGGCTTCACTACAAAGGTAGACAATATTCCATGATGATAATTTACTACCTGCTATTTGAAACGAAAAGCAGCCGGCAACTTTTATCACTTTTCTCTTCCTGACAATATCTCTTCCAGTCTTTTTCTTATTACATAGTTTTCAAAGCGGAATGATTGAGCCAACTGAATTAACTGTTCATCCGACAAGCCTTTAAACAAAT
>JBLNAY010000364.1:0-7597 GCA_050259715.1 Candidatus Dadabacteria bacterium | reverse complement strand
CTTCTGTACCCTTTTGACCGCGGATGATTTTTACGGCATCCTCCACTGTATAGCCTGCTAGTTCAACAGCAGAGTCCTTTCCCTGCGCCACCCTTAATACCATATCACCTGTTTCAACTTCTCCTGACTTTGATGCAGGTCCACCGGGGAGTACGCTGGCTATTTTTATATTTCCTTCTTCATTACTTAATTGTGCACCAATTCCGAAGAAGGTGCCGCTTAATGTTTCATCAAAATATCTTTTATCAACAGGCGGAAAAAATTCTGTATGTGGATCCATCAATTCTGTAATGGTATTCACAAACATGTTGAATTTATCGTCTTCATTAAATTTAAACTTATAATGATCGAAGGTCCGGTTCATTGCAAGTAATACTTTATCCCGGGCATCCTTTTCAAATTGGGCATCTGTTTTATTTACAGCACCTTCTTTTCCTTTGTTCTTATCGCGGGAATCCTGTAAATCAGTAAAACGCTGAAGTGTCAGGTACTTTAAGTATTTTCTCCAGGCATCCTTACGTTCGGTTTCATTTGCCGGGAAAGAATTTTTCTTCGGATCACTTGTATAGTTTTCATCGACACTAAAGTCAAATGGCCTTGATAAGATATCCTTGTACAGAGTACTTACCTCGAGAACCCTTTTATCGAAAATCTTTCCTGCTTCTTTAAAAAACATAACAGGTGCTCCCTTGATCTCATCATCAATGGAATTTGAATATTTCTGCAAAGACTTAATATCTTCCTGGAGAAAGAAATGCTTTTCAGGGTCTAATTCTTCAAAATATTGGTTGTAAACTTTCTTTGAAAAATCATCATTTATGTCCTTTGGACTGTAATGCCCTTGAGTTAAAATGGCACCAACAATTCCGAGAATTTTCTCATATTTAGTAGGTGGATTAGTTTTGCTCGTAGTTCCCATAGTACGGGCGGCAAGGAACACTCCTGCAGCCAGCAGTATCCCTGCTAAAATTGGTAAACGCTTCATAGAAAAAATATATTTGAACGCCTTAGGCATATCTCTCAAATTTATTGACAAAAAAGGAGCCTAATTTTATTTCTACAGTTTTTAACAAACGTTTGCTGATGAATGGTAAAAACTACAACTCGACCGGTTGAATGAAGTTTCCATACCATTCACACGGAGTTTGCATGGAGTTACCATGGAGTTAGAACGGCTTTACCCCCTGCAAAAGGTATGCAGAAGCCATGCAAAAGCAATAGATACCTTCCACTTTATTAAACAAAAACTATGATTCATGCAATAATGGTAAGAAGGAATTGGTATTTGTTGGAAGGATGAAAATTTATATTGCTTGATTGTTTATTTTTGCAAATCATGAAACGGTGACTGTAGCTCAGTCGGTTAGAGCATCAGATTGTGGTTCTGAGGGTCGTGGGTTCGAGACCCATCAGTCACCCGTTAAAAAAAGCTCCTGCTAGACAGGAGCTTTTTCGTTAATCAACATGAGTATATTTCGTTTAAAAGTTAAATATGGTTAATGGAACCTTATTCCAGAAAACCCTTATGTTACTTTTGCGCCTCAATTGACATGCTCATGACGATGAAACCAACGATGTTACTTCTTTTAGCCACTCTTCTTTTTTGTTCTATTAATTCATTCAGCCAAATGCCTTCCTCCCCAAGGATGATGGGACAAGGACAGATGCCTGCCGGCCGCTTTTATGGGAAAGTTGTTGATGGTTCCAATAAAGCAATAGAAGCAGCATCTGTTACACTGATTCAAACAAAACAGGACTCTATTACCAAAAGTCCTAAAGAAATTATTGTAGGTGGTATGTTAACCTCAAAAACTGGTGACTTTAGTATTGAGAATATTCAACTTTTCGGCCGTTATAAATTGCATGTTACGGGTATTGGATTTAAAGCGGTTGACCGTACAGTAGCTTTTGATATGCCGAAAAGAGAACGCATGAGTACAGGTGATCCCTCTGCATTGATGGGAGCTTTAGATAAGGATTTGGGAAACATCAAATTAGACATAGATGAAAAGGTACTTGGAAGTGTTACCGTTACGGCTTCACGACCAACAATAACTCTTGGAATTGATAGAAAGATTTTTAATGTCGAAAGGAATATCACCTCTGCAGGAGGAACAGCAGTGGATGTGATGAAAAATGTTCCATCCGTAAATGTTGATATTGATGGAAATGTGACTTTACGTAATAGCAGCCCCCAGGTATTTGTGGACGGAAGACCTACGAATTTAACACTTGACCAAATTCCTGCAGATGCGATTGAAACGGTTGAGGTAATTACCAATCCCTCAGCAAAGTATGATGCTTCAGGTGGTACTGCAGGTATCCTGAACATTAATCTGAAGAAGAATAAAAAAGTTGGTTATAATGGGAGCACGAGGTTAAATGTAGATTCCCGTGGCAGAGCTGGAGGTGGAGTTGATTTCAATCTTCGGCAAAATAAAGTGAACTTCTTTGCCAGTGCCAATTACTTCCAGAGAAAATCCATAAGCACAGGCTTCACCGATAGAACAAGTTTTGGTAAAAATGACACTACTTATAATTTTCACCAGGCAGATAACAACTCCGGTATAGGGCAAATGGGATTCATTAGGGGTGGATTTGATTATCTAATTGATAATCGAAATACGCTTACTGTTTCGGGTACTATCCACCGGGGGAAAATGGCTCCGGCAAACAGTAGCATAATTGACCTGGACACTTCAGCAGCAGGATATGTGAAAAAAGGTTTACAGAGCCGTAATTCCGGTACTGATTACCAGATCCACAATAATGGTTTGCAATTAGGCTACAAACATTTGTTCCCACAACCAGGACATGAACTCACAGCTGATGTAACTTATTATAAAGGCACCAATAGTAGTGATAACGAGATTACTAATAACTACTTTCAAATGCCTTCCAAAGCATACCTAAATTCCTATAAACAAGTTCAATTGGGCAGTGGCGCAAATGAGAACCTCATAGTTCAGATGGATTATTCCAACAATATCAGCGAGAAATCTAAAATTGAAACGGGCCTCAGATCTGCAATACGCACTGTAAATAGCGCTAATCAATACTTCATGCGCTCCCCCAATGGAGTTTTAATACCTACTGCAGGGAACATCATTTATAACAGTACTGATAAGGTGTATGCCGCATATGCAACATTTACTAATAGTATAAATAAGTTTGGCTACCAGTTAGGTTTAAGAGCGGAGAGTTCGGATTACATGGGTAATGTTCCAACAAAAGGACAGGCTTTTCATATACAGTTCCCGGTAAGTTTATTTCCAAGTGTGTTCTTATCAGAGAAATTTACTGATAATGATGAACTCCAATTGAATTACAGTCGTAAAATAAACCGGCCTAACTTCTTCCAATTGTTTCCATTTATAGATTCAAGTGATATCCTGAATGTATCGGTTGGTAATCCGGGGTTGAAACCAGAGTTTACCAATTCAATGGAACTTTCC
Source organism: Candidatus Dadabacteria bacterium (assembly GCA_050259715.1). Classification (GTDB taxonomy): domain Bacteria; phylum Bacteroidota; class Bacteroidia; order Chitinophagales; family Chitinophagaceae; genus Flavisolibacter. Next base: position 4,142 of record JBLNAY010000364.1, on the reverse strand, counting down.
TATTCAAAGACTTTTAAGAACAGGGATAACTTCCTCGCTTCTATTTACTTCAAAAACACAACAGACCTGATTACACGATATCAGAATATCGATACTACCATAAGTAAATATGGACTAATAAACACTTTCATAAATGCAAACCGCAGCTATGTGACAGGCCTGGAATTAATTGGACGTAATAAAATCACGAAATGGTGGGATCTTACTTCTAATTTCAATTTGTTTACAGCTAAGATCGATGTACCCGGCCAACAATCGCAAGATGCGTTCCCCAGTTTTTTTGTGAAGTTGAATAACACGTACAAGTTACCTAAAAGCTTCAGCTTACAGGTATCCGGGGACTACACATCCAAAATAGTTTCAAATCCTGGTGGCCGTGGCCTCGGCGGTGGTGGCGGCATGTTTGGTGGTGGCGGTGGGGCTATGTTTGGAGGAAATAACACGGCAGCACAGGGATATATCAAACCAAGTTATGGTGTGGATGCAGCCCTGCGTTTTGATTTCCTGAAAAACAAAGCTGCTTCCATCTCTGTAAATGTCAATGACATCTTAAGAACTAAGAAGTACGAAGCTTACTCAGAATCGCTTCCTTACTTCACCCAAACAATACAGCGCCAGAGAGATCCACAAATCTTCCGGTTTAACCTGAACTACCGATTTGGCAAATTTGATCCAACTCTCTTTAAACGGAAAAACACCAAAGCGGATAGTGGCATAGACATGAATAGTATGGGACAATAATAAGAATATTCAGTTAAAGCCCTGCTAACTGCGGGGCTTTATTTTTTACTGATTATTTTTGATGCATGTACCGATTTGCTATCATTGGTTGTGGACGAATTTCCGCCCGTCACGCTGAAAACATTAACCGTATCGGAAAACTGCTAGCCGTCTGTGATATTATTCCTGCAAAAGCAGATGAATTGGCAAATAAGTATAAGGCGAAATCTTACTATTCTATTGACGATTTGCTTAAAAATGAACCTGGTGTTGATGTAATCTCTATTTGTACTCCGAATGGTCTGCATGCTGAACACTCCATTAAAAGCTTAAGAGCAGGAAAAAGAGTCTTATGTGAAAAGCCTTTGTGTATTTCGGTAAATTCTGCACTTGAAGTATTGCAGGTGGAAAAGGAAACTGGTAAGAAATTGTTTGTTGTTAAATCAACCCGGTATAATCCCCTGCTTCAGAAGCTGAAAACTTTACTTACCCGCAAGCAGTTAGGTAAAATTTACAGTTTTCATTTAAGCTGTATTTGGAATCGGCCTACAGAATACTTTACTGATTGGAAAGGCAAAATTGCTTCAGATGGTGGAACCTTATATACGCAATTCAGTCATTATATAGATGCCTTAATATGGCTATTAGGTGATATAGAAGAAGTAAAAGGCTTTAAATCAAATTTTGCTCATCCGACAATTGAATTTGAAGACTCCGGCGCTGTGGCGCTAAAAATGAGTTCTGGTTCAATAGGTAGTTTCCATTGGTCGGTAAATGCCTTTAAGAAGAACCATGAAATAGCATTAACTATCATAGCAGAAAAAGGAACTATCCGCTTAGGCGGTGAATACCTGAATGAGGTTCAGTATGTAAGTGCAGAAACTGATCCCGGTCTCATTTCTTCAGAGGTTAAGGCAAACGATTACCAGTTTTATAAAGGGTCCATGAGTAATCACAAAGAAGTTTATGATCACTTGTTAAAAGTTCTCGACCATGATGATCTTTCATTCACGGATGCTTATGATGGATTAAAAACGGTTGAAACAATAGAAAGTATTTATAATGCGGCTTACGAAGCAGCTGAAATTCCAGAGAAAACTTACTTATGAGTGCCGGTGAGCGACCTCACATCATTTTTACTGTCACTAATGATCTTACTTATGATCAACGAATGCATAGAATTTGCTCGTCTTTGGCAAATTCAGGATACCAGGTGACATTATTAGGTCGAAAACTTAAAAGTTCTCTCCCGCTACAGCAAAAGAACTTCCATCAGAAAAGAATAACGTGTTTATTCAATAAAGGATTTCTCTTCTATAAAGAATATAACATACGCCTATTCTTTTACCTGCTTTCTAGTAAAATGGACTGTGTTTGTGCCATTGATCTGGATACTATACTGCCGAATTTATTTGTTTCAAAGCTTAAAGGCATTCCTCGTGTTTATGATGCACATGAGTATTTTACGGAATTGAAAGAAGTAAGGACCAGGCCATTTATAAAATGGTTTTGGAATAAGGTTGAAAGATTTGCTGTACCTAAATTTCTTAAAGGATATACCGTAAGTGAAGGACTCGTAAAGGCGTTTAAGAATAACTATGGAGTGCAATACCACTTGATACGCAATCTTCCGGTCGTGGTTCCTTTGGCTGATAAAAAGAAGAAAGAAAAGTTTATTGTATACCAGGGAGCAGTAAATGAGGCGAGGGGGTTTGAATATTTAATTCCTGCTATGAAAACAATTGAATATCCATTAGTGGTATGTGGTGATGGCAATTTTATGCAGGAGTTAAAAACATTAATTAAGGATAATGGAGTGACTTCGAAAGTAGTACTAAAAGGAATGCTGTTACCTCAGCAGCTTAGAGAAATAGCACAAGAAGCTACAATAGGTATTGGACTTGCCGAGAAGGAAGGTATAAACCAGTTATATGCTTTACCAAATAAATTCCTGGAGTATATGCATTCTGGTTTACCACAGGTTGCAATGAACTTCCCTGAATACAGAAAAATAAATGACAAGTTCAGAATAGCAGTTTTATTAGATAGTTTAGATGTTAACAACATAAGCAACTGCATTAATGAACTCCTTCAGAATGATTCGTTATTGGAAGAACTCAAGGAGAATGCTCTTAAAGCAAGAGAAATCTATTGTTGGCAGAACGAAGAAAAAACACTGATTAACTTTTACAAACAACTGTTTAATGAGTGAGTTTATTCATATAGTAAGCCTGGATGCTCCATCACCCCCTGATTATGGAGGGGCAATTGACATATTTTACAAAATCAAAGCATTATCTGAAGCAGGAAAGAAGATTATACTTCATTATTTCTGGTATAAGAAACACCGAGGAACAAAAGGATTAGAACCCTACTGTACCCAAATATATGCTTACAAAAGAAAATACTTTCTGAACTCCCTATCTTTTACTTTACCCCATGTAGTTAAGACAAGAATAAACAAATTGCTGGTTAATCGCTTAAACCATGATGATTATCCTATACTCCTTGAGGGCGTGCATTGTGCAGGCATTTTGCCGTATATTAATAATCGCAATAGGGTAATACTAAGAATTCATAATGATGAAGCTACTTATTACGGTAGGCTGGCGAATAGTGAATCAAGGTTTGTAAAGAAGATCTACTTTTCAATTGAGAGCTACTTACTACAAAAGTTTCAGCAGAATCTACCGAAGGACCTTCATCTTGCCTGCTTATCAGAAACAGACATTGAAGCGTTTTGTAAACAATATGAATTTCGAAATATATCTTTTATCCCTTGCTTTCTTCCCTGGCAGACAGTTAATATAAAAACAGGAAGTGGTGACTTTTGCCTGTACCATGGGAACTTATCTATTTCTGAAAATGACCTTGCCGCAAGATGGTTAATTTCTGAGGTGTTTTCAAAAATCACAACTCCATTGATTATAGCAGGAAAAGGTGCATCGGGTAACTTAATAAGGCTAAGTAACAGGTATCAGAATATACAACTTTTAAACAATCCAACTGTTCATGAAATTGATAAACTGATCCAGGAGGCACACATCAATATTATTCCTTCAATGAACAGAACTGGCGTTAAATTAAAGCTCCTACATTCTTTATTGCAAGGGCGTTACTGTGTAACGAATATAGCAGGAGTTGAAGGAAGCCATATCAGCAAAGGCGTTCATATTGCAAATGAACCTGCAGAATATAAACAGATCATTCAACAACTTATGATGAAGCCATTTGACAATGGACTAATAAAAGAAAGGGAAGATACCCTCAAATTATATGATAATCACAAAAATGCGATGCTGCTTATTGAAGAATGGAAGCATTGTCTATAACCCGGCCGTGTTCTGTCTTTACCATTCTCGCAGGGAACTTCTGAATCACAATATAATCGTGAGTTGCCATTATAACGGAAGTGCCGTAAT
>JBLNAY010000363.1:0-3502 GCA_050259715.1 Candidatus Dadabacteria bacterium | reverse complement strand
TCTATTTCCTCTTTACTGATGAGCAAAGGAGGTGAAATACGCAGGCAATTCGACGCAAACAGGAACCAGTCCGTTAATACACCCCCTTCTATAGCCCGATCTATAACGCGCTTGCAGGTGTCGAAAGAATCAAATTCCACTGCCATCCACAAACCAAATGAGCGAACTGATTTGATCAAAGGGTGAACAAGGAGTTGTTTAAAAAGTTGCTCTTTTTCTTTGACTTCCATAAACCATTCGGACTCGAGTAAAATCTCCAGAGCTGCCATTCCTGCTGTACAACAAAGCGGATGGCCACCAAATGTTGTAATATGTCCCAGCACAGGGTTATCGGCCAGGGAATACATTAACTGCCTGTTTGCGATAAAGGCACCTAACGGTAAGCCACCACCTAAAGCTTTACCAAGCACCAAAATATCAGGTATTATATCGAAATGCTGAAAACCCCAGAGTTTTCCTGTTCGTCCAAAACCTGCCTGCACTTCATCAACAACCAGTAATGTACCTGTCTCCTTACATTGTCGGGCCAGTGCTTGCAGCCATTCTCTCTGTGGAACAATGATGCCTGCTTCGGCTTGTACAGTTTCAATGATCACACATGCTGTCGATGTTGTGATTAATTCCAGGTTTCCGTACGAATTGTAGTTCAGTCGTTGAATACCGGGAAGTAATGGACGATAAGCACTCCTCCAGTATTCACTGCCAATGATACTTAAGGCACCTTGGGTCGATCCATGATAAGATAAATTGAAACAACAGATCTCACTCCTGCCGGTTGCTCGTTTGGCCAGCTTCATGGCGCCCTCAATTGCTTCAGCTCCCGAATTAGTGAAGTAAACAGAATTCAGTGCACCCGGAAGGTTGTCAGACAAAAGCTTAGCATATTTTACTTGTGGGCTCTGCACAAACTCACCATAAACCATTATATGTAGATAATTATCCAATTGATGCCTGATGGCATTAATGAGCTGTGGATGAGAGTGTCCAATATTGGCCACACTTATGCCCCCGATAAGATCAATGTAATTTTTACCGGAAGCGTCTGTGAGCGTGCTTTTTGAGGCTTTAACAATCTCCAGCGAAAGGGGAGCTGAAGATGTTTGTGCTACATGTTGAAGGAAAAGCTGCCGGAGATTCATTGATTTCTCAGTTTACGGTTTTTAGTCTTCAGTTTACGGTTCTTAGGTATGCAAAGATGCTTAACAATTTATTCGCGGGGAGCAGGATTCAATGTAGGTATTGTATAACATAGGTTGTCAGCTATTTACAAATCAGGAAAAAACTAATAAACGTCAGTCATTAAACTAACCAAAATTAGTAATGGAGGATATAAGAAAGGTATCTTTGCAGACGAACAGATATTTAATCTTTTTAACCCTTTAACCTTGTAAACCATTCATGGCCTTGATAATACCTGTTGAAGACAAGTATCCCTCCTTTGGTTTGAATAATTTCCTTGCTCCCAATGCCACTATTGTTGGAGATGTCGTTATGGGTGATCAGTGCAGTATATGGTTTAATGCGGTAATAAGGGGTGATGTGAACAGTATCCGCATGGGTAATAAAGTTAATATCCAGGATGGCGCTGTTATTCATTGCACTTATAAAAAAACAAAAACTATAATAGGTAACAATGTATCAATAGGCCATAATGCTATTGTGCACGGTTGTAAAGTGCACGATAATGTGCTCATTGGGATGGGAGCCATTGTAATGGATAATGCTGTGATTCACAGTGACACGATAATAGCCGCAGGAGCTGTTGTACTGGAAGGGACAATCTGTGAAGGCGGTTCAGTTTATGCAGGAGTACCGGCCAGGAAGGTGAAACAGATCTCAATTGAAAGAGTGGAAGGAGAAATTAAACGAATTGCTAATAATTATGTCGAATATTCTAAATGGTTTGAAGGTATAAATGCGGGAAAATCGCAATAAGGAAGGAATTTAATCGTTGTTAACTAAACCGGTATCGATGAAAAACGTCTTTTATATAATCATCCTCCTCATAGTTACCAGTTCAGTTTCATCGTGTAGTTTATGGAATAAGATGTTTCCTGCGAAATACGGATGCGGCACTAATGGCAAAAACGTTGGAGCCGAAAAAATCATTGATGGTAGTTATACTAAAAAAGCCAAAAAGTTTAAGGCATAGCGATTGCACTATGCAACGAAACTGAGGAAACAAATGTCTTTTATTTATATACTGGTTGCTAAACTTTTCGAATTATGAGTCTCACCCTACGAACAACTTTAGGATGTACAGAAGCGGTCATCGACAGCGATGGCGGTCTGAAACGCTTCTATCAAATCGCCGACGTACTTAGCGATGAACTCAAAGTGAGTTTCATTAATAAGGAAGACGATTTTGATGCCATTAACTGGGATTTCCAGTTGGGACATTACCTGCTTACCTTACACTACAGCATTTACAATGGTATTTCTGTGTTCCCTACAAAAACTAAGGACGCCCGCAGAAGAGATAATAATGCCGTTGTGGAATTAGCCAATGTGTTGGAGGGCAAATTGATGAACCATCATAATGCGGCAAAAAAGATAGCCTAAAATTGTTCACACCCTTATTGTTTCACCATACGGACTTCAGAACAGGTCCCCGGGAAAGCTTTGTATCATTCCACTCCGATTAAACAGTTTACTTTACTTACAGATAATTAGGTTTTAGAGACTCTAAAATATTGTAGTAGCTAACAAATCGGTCTTCGTTGATCTCTCCATTTATTACCGCTTCCTTTATTGCACATCCGGGTTCATTTATATGCAGGCAGTTATTGAACTGGCAGTCCTGCAGACGCTCCCGCATTTCCGGAAAATAGCCTGATAATTCCTGCTTATCAACATTCACTAATCCAAATTCGCGCATACCGGGAGTGTCAATGATCTTACCCCCGAAGGGCAGGTCAAACATTTCTGCAAAGGTGGTCGTATGCATACCTTTGCCGCTCCACCCGCTTACATCCGCCGTACGGATATTAAGTCCAGGAATAATGGCATTGATAAAAGTAGACTTACCTACTCCGCTATGACCACTAAATAAAGTCACTTTATCCTTCATTATAGATTTTACTTCCTCAATTCCTTTGTTTTCCTGCACACTAGTAGCCATCACCTTATACCCGATACTCTTATATATATCGGTATAAGTCTCTAGCACTTGCAAGTCCTTTTTCTTATATACATCCAGTTTGTTAAATACAATAATGGCGGGCACGTGATACATTTCACAGGCTACAAGGAACCGGTCTATAAAACCTTGCGAAGTGCGGGGGTCTCGTATGGTGGCTAATAAGAGAGATTGGTCCAGGTTGGCCGCAATAATATGCTGCTGGTGTTTTGCTCTTGGGGACTGGCGTACGATATAATTGGTCCTGTCATGAATTTCGGTGATCATGACTGTCGCCTCTGTCTCATCTTCGAGGGTAAAATCTACAATGTCACCAACAGCAATAGGGTTTGTCGATGTAATTCCATCCAGTTTCATTACACC
>JBLNAY010000362.1:0-5078 GCA_050259715.1 Candidatus Dadabacteria bacterium | reverse complement strand
CCCCATTTGCCACAGCCGTTGTTACCTCCGCAATGTTTCTCACCTGCGCTGTAAGGTTTCCGGCCATGTTATTTACTGAGTCTGTTAAGTCTTTCCAGGTTCCTCCTACTCCCTGCACTTTCGCCTGGCCTCCCAATTTACCTTCTGTACCCACCTCCAGGGCCACACGCGTTACCTCTGAAGCAAAAGAGTTCAACTGGTCCACCATCCTGTTGATCACATCCTTGATCTGCAGGATCTCTCCCTTCACATCCACCGTGATCTTCTGAGTAAGGTCACCATTCGCAATAGCTGTTGCCACCTTAGACACGTCACGAAGCTGCACGGTAAGGTTACCTGCCAGCTGGTTAACGTTGTCCGTAAGGTCTTTCCACACACCACCAACTCCTTTTACTGTTGCCTGGCCTCCCAGCTTTCCTTCACTTCCCACCTCGCGGGCCACACGGGTCACCTCCGCAGAGAAGGAGTTCAGCTGGTCCACCATCGTATTAATAGTATTCTTCAGCTCCAGGATTTCTCCTTTCACATCCACCGTAATCTTTCTCGACAGGTCACCCCTTGAGATGGCGGTCGTCACCTCGGCGATGTTACGCACCTGTCCTGTCAGGTTAGATGCCATCTGGTTCACAGAGTCCGTCAGGTCTTTCCAGGTACCTGCCACACCCGGCACTTCCGCCTGGCCTCCCAGTTTACCTTCCGTACCCACCTCACGCGCCACACGGGTCACCTCTGAAGAGAAAGAGTTCAACTGGTCCACCATCGTGTTTATCGTGTTCTTCAACTCGAGGATCTCTCCCTGCACATCCACCGTGATCTTTTTAGACAAGTCACCCTTTGCCACAGCGGTGGTTACATCAGCGATATTACGCACCTGGGCTGTAAGGTTACCCGCCATCAGGTTCACTGAATCGGTAAGATCTTTCCATACACCAGCAACCCCTTTAACCTTTGCCTGTCCTCCCAGTTTACCTTCACTACCAACTTCACGAGCCACACGGGTAACCTCAGAGGCGAAATCCCGTAACTGGTCCACCATGTCATTCACCTCTGTAGCTATACGGGCAAATTCTCCCTGCAACACGTGATCTCCAATTTGTAAGGACATTTCCTGCGACAGGTTTCCCTTAGCCACAGAACTGATCACATGCGCAATTTCAATGGCAGGTTGTACAAGGTCGGAAATGAGGCTATTAATAGCCTCAGCCCCGGTATTCCATGAGCCCCTCGCCAAACGGGGTAATTCAACCCGGTGATTCAGCTTTCCTTCTTTACCGATGATTTTCCGGGCTTCTACCAGTTCCTCAACGAGGGTGGCATTTAAAGAGATAATATCATTAAGTGTATCGCAGATCTTTCCTGAAACACCAATTTTATCTATTGGCATCTGCACATTAAAATTGCCATTTCTTACTTCTGATAATACCCGGAGCAGCTCTCTGGAGTCTAAATCGGAATTACCTTCCAAAGTACTAAGTGGTTTTTTTCCGTTTGTCCCTGTTACGTCGTCAGTTTCCGGCACATCAGTAACTGGAATCACTACATCGGTCAGTATAGGCATTGGTGCAGGTGTCGCACCATTTGAAGTTTTTTTTCTGGTACTCATATAATTATGGGATCAAGTTGAAAGGATAAACCTAACCAAAATGTCTTTTTCAAAAAACTATGTTGTAAAACATTAAGAATATCTAAGTTTTTGGATACGAAGCTCATCTGTAATTGTAGAAGTTATTCCCCCATTCGTATTTACATGTCTAAACCCCTGTAATAAACCAGGGGTTTAGACACATAAATACTACCAGGGTAGTTATTTAGTTGAAATCACTTGTTTATGTTTTTTCTTGTGCCCACTATAGTGTTTATGGTGGGGCCTCACAGCATTATGTACTTTTTGCGGAATAGTAGTTTTAGGTTTAGACTTCGATTTTGTTTCAGTCGTCGTTTGGGCTGTAGCTACTACCCCTATAGTTAGCGACAAGGCTAACATCAACAGGGCTTTTTTCATAATCATTCTTTAAGTAGTGAATAGTAACGGCGGAATTTATCAAAAAAACTATGCCAAGTAGAAGAAGTTCCCCGTAGTGTCCTTTGATGCAATGAACTATATCAGAGAAACTTCTTTAATATTTTGCTGTTATAAGTCCTGTTTTTAGTAAGTAAAACCTCGCTGAACAGGTCTCCCTTGTTTTCAATCCTCTCAAGTATGGTGGTAATATTATAATCATATGGATCCAGGCCTTTCTTAACTTCTTTCCATTCTAAAGGTGTGGAAACGGTAGGCAAGTGCCAGGGACGCGCTGAATAGGCTGAAGCTACTGTGTCAGCAAAATCATTCTGATTAGGGTCGAGGTAGATTTTGTTTCCCCTTTGGCTTATTGTCACTTCTGTTGTAGATATTGAGGGCACAAGACTTTCTACTTCCATGCAAATTCTTTCTGCTATTGTTCTTGCTTCCGGAAAAGTGAAATCTTCACATGGGAGGAAGAGATGGATGCCTGTCTTACCTGAAGTTTTTGGAAAAGCTCTTAGTTTGTATTTATCAAAGACTTCTTTAGCCGCCCTCGCTGCTTCAATAGCTTTGGAGAAGTCTTCATCTGATGGATCCAGGTCTATAATAATGTAATCCGGATTTTCTGGAGAAATGGTTCTTGAAGTCCAGGGATTTATATCTATAGCACCAAGATTAACTACATATTGCAATGTTGCTTCATTATTACATACCAGGTAATCGATCACATCACGTTTGCCTTTCTTCTTGTGTTTACGGGGAACTTCAAATATCTCCGCATAAGGTGGCTGCCTTCCTTCCATGTCTTTGATATAAAGCCCGGGAGCACCCGCACCATTGGGTTTCAGGTGCAGCGATAGTGGTCTGTCCTTAAGGTGAGGTAAAATGTAATCCGCTACAGTATGATAATACGCTAACAACACCCCTTTAGCAAAACCTTTCCATAGCGGCTTTTCAATATTAAGCAGCTCCACCTCGTGTCCACCAAAGTTGTAAGCATTCTTACTGGTAATCTTTTGCTTTTCTATTTCCGGCCAGTTGCTTTCTTCGGTTGTTACTAACCTGCTCTTATTCTTATTTTTAGAGTTTTGAATATTAACCTGTTTTGGTTTATCCGGGATTTCCTGTTCCAGTTCAACGGGTACTTCCTGCGGTATAACCGGAATTTCCTTTCTAACCATCTTCGCCGTTTTATCATTCCGAAAGCCAAGGAAAATAGCCGGCTTACGTATCTTTCCTGACTTAGTGGTAGTTGCATATTTAATCTCAGCTACCAGTTCAGGCTTCACCCAGTGAACCGGCCTGTCTGTATCCACCTCTCCTTTAAATGGTTTTTTGTTAACCTCAATTTTCTTCAATTGCTGCAGTATCCCTTTCATTTCTGCATCTTTATACCCGCCGCCTGCATGACCTGCGTAAATCAATTCTCCTTTATCATTGTAATATCCGAAAAGCAAAGTCCTGAAGGGTCGTCCGCCATCCGATTCTGTCCACCCACCTATTACAAACTCCTGTCGTATCTCCGTCGGGATCTTCAACCAGTCTTTTGTTCTTTTGCCTGGCTGATAATGGCTCGTTTTCTTTTTGGCTACTATACCTTCCAGGTCCGACTTTTTAGCCAGCTCAAAGAGATCTTCTCCTTTTTCATCTACGCTATCACTAAACCTAATGATGCTATTGGAAGGCACCAATTGTTGCAGGATCTCCCGTCTTTTGGTAAGTGGCTGCTTTTGTAAATCCAATCCATCCAGCCATAGTAAGTCAAAAACATAATAAAAGAGATTCCCTTCATTGGTGGTCGTCCAGTTTTGTAGAGTACTGAAATCCGGTTTACCATCTTCGTTCAAAACAACAACCTCTCCATCCACAACCGCATTAATTTCCCATTCTTTTAGTGCGTCTACAACGGGTGGATAATTCTTGTTGTAATTCAGATTAGACCTCGAACGTAAGTCAACCTTGCCTTTGTTCATATACGCTAATGAACGGTAGCCATCCCATTTGATTTCAAAGACCCAGTCTGCATCATTGAACGGCTTTTCAATACGTACAGCCATCATTGGCTCGAGGTTTACCGGCATTGCCTTTTTTGAAGCTCCCTTTAGTTGTTTTCGGATTTTTGTAATTAGCTTTTTCTTGTCTTCTTCCTTTGGGAATTCTTTCGCTGCTCCATCATTCCCAGTTTCTACGTCATCTATACCGGGATCTTTCAACTTTCCATCAGAAGAACGATTACTCTTCCACCTCCGCGCTTCATTATTGGCTGCCATTTGTTCAATGGTAAGGCCGGAAACCACTGATTTATTTTTCTTTGAAATCTCTGTACTTAATGCATATTTATCAGGCAGTTTCGCCAATAACCAGCTATTCTCACCCCTCTCTTTTGTATGCACCAACACAAACTCGCCTTTCAGCTTCTTACCTTTCAAAACTATCTTCATCGCACCTTTATATAGTTGCTGCATCAACAGGTGTTCATCCTGTTTCTTATCTCCTGTGCTTTCTGCCGGTTCATATGTGCCCTCGTCCCAGATGATTACTGTACCTGCACCATAATTACCTTCCGGGATAATACCTTCAAAGTCTTTATAATCAAAAGGATGATCCTCCACCATCTGTGCAAGCCTCCGGTCTTCCGGGTTCATAGAAGGTCCTTTAGGGACAGCCCAGCTTTTCAACACTCCTTTTAGCTCCAGGCGGAAATCGTAATGAAGATGTGATGCCTGGTGTTTTTGAACAACAAACAACAGTTTTTTACCGGCTGATTTTCCGCCGGTCGGTTCAGGTGTTTTGCTGAAAGACCTTTTTTGTTTGTATTTCTCCAGGCTCATTGATGATGATTGATGAACTCCTTTTATCTCTATTCAAAAACTAATCCGAAGGAACGCACGTAAGATCAGTAAATCAGTAATCCCAGCTAAATGGTGAGTAGTGGATAGGGGAAACTAAAGAGTTCCTATAGCCCGACCACGGAATTGCCACGGAATTACCACGGAATTAGCACGGAATTACCACGCTATTAATTCCGTGCTAATTCCGTGGTAATTCCGTGCTAATAGCGTGGTAATAGTGA
>JBLNAY010000361.1:0-4270 GCA_050259715.1 Candidatus Dadabacteria bacterium | reverse complement strand
GTAATTGAAATAAGACTTTCCTGGTAATAACCGTATTGAACATACAGATCAATCAACTTCTGGTAAAGACTCCTGCCTTTAGCTTTTTCAACAGCCGCCATCTCGCAAAGAATAGCTACTGCAGACACTGCATCTTTATCTCTTATCTGCGAGCCGATCATTAATCCATAACTTTCCTCACCTCCAATGATGTAGTTTTCTGTGTCTTCCTTTTCCCTTATCAATTCTGCTATCCATTTAAATCCTGTTAGTACATTGTAGCAATTCACCTTGTTGTCTGCAGCAATTACATCGATCATATTTGTAGTAACAATAGTCTTAACCACCATGTCATTCGGCTGGGCAATTCCTTTCTCCCGGCGACTTTCTATCATGTAATTGAATGCAAGGACAGCTGTCTGGTTTCCATTCATCAGGATCCATTTACCTTTAGTGTCCTTAACTCCAATACCCACCCTGTCACTGTCCGGATCTGTACCACATAAAATATCTGCATCCAGTTCTTCAGCTTTTTTAAGGCCTATACTCATTGCCTCACTTTCTTCAGGATTCGGATAAACAACTGTCGGAAAGTTACCATCAGGTGTGGCTTGCTCCTCTACAATATTCACATTGGTAAATCCATACGCTTCCAGTACTTGCGGCACCAACTTAATACCGGTTCCATGGATCGGCGTATAAACAATCTTCAAATCCTTCTGGCTTTGGATTATCTCAGGATTAACACTAAGACTCTTCACCATATTTATATAATCAGCATCCACCTCTTTACCAATGATTGTAATGTTTTCTTCATTACCTGACCACTTTACATCATTTACATCGGCAATCTTTTCTACTTCGGTTATTACATTTTTGTCATGAGGAGGCACTAACTGCCCACCATCAACCCAATACGCTTTATAACCATTGTATTCTTTGGGATTATGAGAGGCTGTACAAACTACTCCACCTTTACAACCAAAATGCCTGATAGTATAGGATAATTCAGGTGTTGGACGCATGTCTTCAAACAAGTAGACCTTCAGACCGTTAGCTGCAAACACATTGGCTACTGTAGTAGCAAAAAAATGACTGTTATTGCGACTGTCATGCGCCACGGCTACTTTAATCTCTTCTCGGGGAAAGCTTTTCTTCAGGTAGTTTACGTATCCCTGTGTAGCCATACCGACGGTATATTTATTCATCCTGTTAGTGCCCGCTCCCATAAGTCCTCGCAATCCACCGGTTCCAAATTCAAGATTTCTATAAAACGCATCAGACAATTCTTCCGGATGTGACTTTTGGAGTTCACGTATTTCATTTTTTACATCCTCATCATAATTTCCATTCAGCCAACTGCTGATCTTTTGTTCTACTACTGCGTCCATATTCAATATTTAAAAGAGGTTTTGTTATCTGTTATTCAAACGTAATAAAACTTGTTAAGACAGTCCGCAAAATTAAAGCTGATGTACATTTGAAAAATGAAGAACTGGCTGATAGCTTTCCTTTTTCCTGTTTCTGTACTCTCCTTTGCACAGGATAGCACAACCATTAACTTGCCGGTCAATTCTGCTTCTGTTATTAACAAAAAATCCGGCAATGGCCGTAAATGGCTGATCGGTTCCTTCACGACAGCTGGCTATGGCGGTTCGTTTTTAGTTCTAAATGCTGCCTGGTATAAAGATTATCCAAGGAGCAGCTTCCATACATTTAATGATATAGACGAATGGCTTCAGGTGGATAAGGTGGGGCATGCCTGGACAGCTTACCAAACTAGTCGCCTCACATCTTCTATGTGGCAATGGGCAGGAACGTCTCCATCTAATTCTGTTCTGTTAGGTACCGGCAGCAGCCTGCTTTATATGCTTTCCATAGAATATTTAGACGGGCTTTCAGCTGAATGGGGCTGGAGTTGGGGTGATGCAGGAGCTGACATTCTCGGGGCTACTCTTTTTTCTACACAACAGTTAGCATGGAAATCACAGAAAATATCCGTTAAATTCTCCTCCTTTCCACATAAATATGAGCCTTCATTAAAAGGCAGAACGGATTCATTATTTGGAAGCAGTTTCCAGGCACGATTATTAAAAGATTACAATGCACAAACATATTGGCTATCGTTCAATGTGAAATCTTTATTTCCTTCATCTTATTTCCCTCCATGGTTGAACATTTCTTTCGGTTATGGCGCTGATGGGTTATTAGGTGGCATGGAAAACAGGGACAACTCGGGAAAGACGACTTTTGATCGGCGCGATATAAAACGTTACCGCCAGTTTTACTTATCGCCGGATGTAGATTTTACTAGAATCAAAACAAATTCAAAGCTGCTGAAAACCTTCTTCAGTGCGTGTAACTTAATTAAGTTCCCAGCTCCTGCAATAGAATTATCTAATGGAAAATTCGCTTTTAGGGTACTGCAATACTAATTTAGCCAGTTACTAATACAACCAGGCCCCCTCAATTTCTCCATCTCTAGTTTCCACAGCAATATGTTCCTGGAGTGTGGTGGCTATGGATAATCCTGAATAATCCGTTTGGATAGGAAATAGCTTGTGGCTTCTCTCTACAAGCACTACTGTTTGTATTTTCTTTGGCCTCTGTGAAAGAAAAGATTTCAGGGCATACATGATAGTTTTTCCGCTGTTGGCAACATCATCTACAATAAGAATGACCTTGTTATCACAATTTACCTCCGGTTCAATGCTGACATTTATTGGATCTCTTTTGTTGATATTTATCTTAAGTGATTGTAATTGAAATGGAACGATCGCCTGCAGCTGCTCCTTCAGTTTTGCTGCAACTACCTCACCATTGCCGTTGATGGCTGCAATCACCAATTCCGTTTCTTCTGCATTTTGTTCAGCTATTTCCAGGGCCATTCTTTTGATTTTATGCTTTATAGCCAATGGTTCTAATACAGAATTCTTTGCATGTACTGATTCCATTTCAATATTTTTACAAAGATTAAACTAACTATTGTATATGCAGTTACTCCAGCAAATTTTATTTATCCTGTTAGCTGCAATTGGCATTTGGATTTTTGTAAGTAAAGTAAGATTCATTCGTAGGAATATAAACCTTGGGAGGGATGAAAAGTTTGAACCGGATCCATTGCGTTGGAAAAATGTGTTGCTTGTAGCTTTCGGGCAGAAGCGCATGTTTGACAAACCCTTAGTTGCGTTTCTTCACCTTGCTGTTTATGCAGGGTTCATCATAATAAACATTGAAATCCTTGAAATAATACTGGATGGAATCTTCGGTACGCACCGCCTTTTTGCTCCTTATCTCGCGGGTATCTACACTTTCATAATCGATTTCTTTGAAGTACTTGCTTTTCTCGTGCTGACAGCTTGCGTGGTATTCCTGCTCAGGAGGAACCTGGTAAGGGTAAAACGGTTGAACATGAAAGAGCTGAATGGCTGGCCACGTTCCGACGCCAATTATATTTTGATTTTTGAGATCATTTTAATGTCTCTGTTCCTGACCATGAATTCTGCAGACCGAAACCTCCAGATTAGAGGATATGAACATTATCATGATGTGCATACCTTCTGGATTTCCGGAGTAATTGCTCCTTTGTTTTCAAATTTTTCATCATCATCGCTAGTAGGAATAGAAAGGGGTGCTTGGTGGCTCCATATTGCAGGAGTATTTGTGTTTATGAATTACCTGCCGTATTCCAAACATCTTCACATCATTCTTTCTTTTCCAAATACATATTATTCCTTGTTAAAACCACAGGCTAAGATGCAGAATATGCCGGAAATACAACAGGAAGTATTGTATGCCTTGCAACCGGAAACCATTCCTGCTGAAGGGACTTCTGAAGAGCACAAAAGGTTCGGCGCAAAAGATGTTTTCGACCTTAGCTGGAAGAACCTTCTTGATGCTTATACATGTACAGAATGCGGCCGCTGCACACAGGCTTGTCCTGCCAACCAGACAGGTAAGAAATTATCTCCAAGAAAAATTATGATGGACACCAGGGACCGGATGGAGGAAATTGGATACCAAAGAGAAAAAGTTGGCTCAGTCACGGAAGATGGAAAAACGCTTTTACACGATTATATCACTCCTGAAGAATTATGGGCGTGCACCAGTTGCCAGGCTTGTGTACAGGTCTGCCCTGTCCTTATTAACCCACTTCACATAATATACGAGTTGAAGAGATATCTTGCTCTTGAAGAAAGTAATCAGCCGCAGGAGTGGAATGGCATGTACAGCAACATTGAGAATAATTTTGCTCCATGGAAATTCAGTCCCGATGAGCGGGATGCATGGG
>JBLNAY010000360.1:0-10867 GCA_050259715.1 Candidatus Dadabacteria bacterium | reverse complement strand
TTCAGGATGATGTTCTTCCAACGGTTAATAATATGGAACGGACCATCAAGATCACCGAGTATAGATCCCATCATGTAGTTGCGTACCAGCAATAATTCTTCTTCATCTATCAGCTCTTTGGTGAGTTCATCCATCTCCTTGTGTACTTCCACAATAGCGGGTTCGCAAACATCCCGGCCGGCTTCCGTACTGATGATCCAGGCACTCTGCTGTATGTGGTTCTCAAGATAACTGTAGATACCATAAGTATATCCTTTCTCTTCCCTTATGTTGCTCATCAGGCGGGATCCGAAGAAACCACCGAACACGGTGTTCAGCACCTGTGCCTTTAAAAAGTCCGGATGATGCCGGTTCGGAAATAAGGATCCCATGCGAATGGCACCCTGCACTCCCTCTGCATCATTGATGACACGATATTTCTTTTCCTCAGCAGGATGGGAAGGTAGATCTGCAACTGGAACAGGATCGCTATTAAGGTCACCAAAATTCTTATTCAACAGTTCCTGTATGTTAGACGGCAACTTGCCTGCAACAAAAAGAATGAACTTACCGTTTTGGTAAAACTGTTTATAGAAGTTCAATATCTCTTCGCGTGTGACAGCTTCAAAATCCTCAAACTTAGTATAGCGGCCATAAGGATGATCCTCACCATAGAGGTAGGCATCTATCAGCCTGCCGGCAACAAAGTCACTTTTCTTCAGGTTCACACGCAGCTTTTGCTGCATGTTTTGTTTATAGATGCTCAGTTCCTCTTCGGGGAAAACGGAATCCAATAGTAATTCCTTCACTACCGGCAAAAGGGCTTCTACATGTTTGGTGAGGCAGTGCAGGCTTATGGTCGCTGTTTCATTATAACAATTGCGGTTCAGGTAAGAACCGTAATATTCAAAATGTTCATTGATCTGGTAAGCATTCTTAGTGCTGGTGCCATTTTTAATCAGGTAATTGGCAGTGGCGGCGATCATGTTTCTTTGCTCAAACCAGTTGCCTGCATAAAAAACCCATTCAATTTGCAGAACCTCCTCTGCGCCGGCATTGATGGCATATACTTCCACACCATTATCCAGCACATACTTTTCATAAGGTTTCAACTGAAGGTTCAGATGTATGGCATCCTTAATCTCCGGTGCTTTCTTTCTGTTTAATTTCTCCATGGCAATCATCTTCCCGTCTTTTTAGCTCTTGGAATAATAATATAAGGTGCTGCAATTCTCTTCCCTGAAGATCTCGTTACTTAAGTCTTTCACTTCATCCACTGTCACTGCATGATAGCGGTCCAATTCGGTGTTCATCAAATTAGCATCTCCCAGCAATTCGTAAAATGCCAGGCTATTTGCGCGGTTCATTATGCTCATATCCTCAAAAGCAATCATGCTTTCAGTTTTGTTTTTCACCTTCTCTAATTCTGCACCAGAGATCTTTTCCGCTTTTAGCTTTTCCAACTCCTCGTTGATGGCTGCTTCAGCATCTTTCATTTTCACCCCTTTCACCAGCTTGCCTTCTATAGTGAGGAGGCCGGCATCCACCGTACCGAAGTGATAGCATTCTATATTGCTGAATAACTGCTTTTCTTTCACCAATGACTGGAAGAGTCTTGATGATCCTCCCCCGCTTAATATCTCGGTTATTAGATCAGAAGTATAATAGCGTTGATCGAGGCGCGAATAGATATGCCATGTTTTATACAGGGCATCCAGCGGCACATTGGCATGAATTTCCAGTTGCTTCGCAGCTGTTTGGACCGGCTCTTCCGGCAAATGCCTGTTATATTTCTCCCCGGGTTCAATAGGTCCGAACCATTTTTCGGCAAGCGTCTTTACCTGTTCGACTGTAACATTTCCAGCCACAACAAGAATAGCATTTATAGGCCGGTAATGTTTGAAGAAGAAATCTTTTACGTCCTGCAGTTTGGCATTTTCAATGTGTGACAACTCCTTTCCTATGGTCATCCATTTATAGGGATGAACATCAAAAGCAAGATCACGTAGTTTTAGCCAAACATCCCCATAGGGCTTATTAAGATAGTGTTCTTTGAACTCTTCGGAAACGACTTTCCTTTGCACTTCCAGGCTATTATCGGTAAACGCTAAAGAAAGCATGCGATCACTTTCCAGCCAGAAAGCGGTCTCCAGGTTCTCGGTAGGTAACTGGATATAATAATTAGTCAGATCGTTAGTGGTATAGGCATTATTCTCGCCCCCTGCCATTTGCAACGGTTCATCATATTCAGCTATATTGATGGAGCCGCCGAACATCAGGTGCTCAAACAAATGCGCAAAGCCTGTTTTGTTTGGATCTTCATCTTTTGCCCCTACATCGTACATCACGTTGACGACTGCCATCGGTGTAGAAGTATCCCGATGCACCACCACCCTTAATCCATTCTTCAACTCAAATCTTTCAAAATTTACCACTGCTTAGAATCTTTTAATTAGTTCCTTAATAATTAAGCCAACAATGTTACACAAAAAGAAATAGATCACCGAATGTGCTGTGCCACCTCTTCAATAGATATTCAGTATGTAAATGGGGGTTCTTACAGGGTTAAGTCGGTTAAGTTGCAGGAGGTCATTGGCAACCTACTTGCGAAGAATACTTTTTACTTTGAAATTAAACTCTATCAATCCACCATCGCGAAGTATTATTAATTTAAGCCATTCGCCTGTAGCCTGTATTGCCGCCTTATACGTTTGAAGGTTTTGATTGAAGTTCTTATTTATGGCCACAACAATGTCGCCTTCCTTTACCCCGGCTTTTTCGGCAGGGGAACCCGCGGAAACATCGCCTATGATAATTCTCCCTTCCACAAAATATAACGCAAGACCACTGTAGGAATAATCAAAGGATTCCGTGAAATGGCTATTTGGGATCAGGTAGATGTCGCGACGCTCATAATTAATAATGGCATTAAACCGCCTCAGGATGTCATTTCCCATAATGCCACCGAGATACGGGTACGAAGTAATATTGTAAGTGTCATCAAATATATCTACCGGCACATTGCGGAAGCGATAGGGTCCTACCCTTACCTCCTTTATCACGGTCATCTGCAGGTCTATTTTTCCCCCGAGCCCTTCCGCCTCTTTTACATACATCCTCCGGCCTTTTAAAAGAAAAGAACTGTCTTTAATGAAATCGGTGGATAACATCAGGTTCAACCCGGCACCCATATCATACAATACCCGGGTGGTGATTTCGCGGGCGTCCTTAATACGGGCTGAATGAACAGGTAATGTATTTATAGTCGGTTTGATCAGGAAGCCTCCTCTTGGATATTTAATGGAGCCCCTTGACCAGAATTCAATTATGGAGCTGTCATAATCCAGTTTAATTATATAGCGGCTGAATACCGAATAGCCAATAATGCCATCTATTCTCTCACCATAGACCGAAGTAAGAATGTCATAGTTGTTCACGTGAAAATTGAGGCTGTCAATAGTTAACCCGGGCAGGTGTAATTTCTTATTGTTAATAAAGCTCACCATCTTAACGCCCGCTATTCCCCTTATAGTTCGGTTCGAAGGGGTGGGCGTAATCTTAAAATAGTCTGCTGTAGTGGAGTCGAGCGAGATGCCGCCACTGCCGGTATCGAGAATGAAATTTAGTGTATCGGGATAAGAGTCAAAACGACCTTGCAATAGAATCACTCCCCCGGTAAGCTGGAGAAATTTGAAGCTCGTGATATACCTGGAAGGTGTAACAAATTCTTCCTGTGCAACACATGCCTGTAAAAAGCAGCTAAATAGCAGAAAAGCAGCTAATCGTTTCATATAGGCTCTACTGTTAAGACAGTAAAAAGCTTTAAATAGTTACAGATTTCAATTATTAAAAATAAGATAAGCTTTCCTTATTATGATATAGCTCACATCAAAATGCTACCCTCATGGCTTAATTTTGCCGCTTATGAACCTTTCCAGCTTATTTGATAAGGCGCTCCGTTTTGAATTCCTGGAGATTGAAGAAGGGATGTTCCTGTTTGAGAAAGCCTCTCTTTCAGAATTGATGTATGTGGCGGATGAATTAAGGAAAATACAGGTGCCTCATGGTAAAGTTACCTGGCAGATAGACCGTAATGTAAATACGACAAATGTCTGTATAGCGAACTGCAAGTTTTGCAACTTCTACCGCATACCAGGCCATTCTGAAGCATACATAACTGACATGCCCACTTACCGAAGGAAGATTGAAGAAACCCTGAAGTATGGGGGCGACCAGTTGTTGCTGCAGGGGGGACATCATCCCGAGCTGGGACTGGATTTCTATACCAACACCTTCAGGCAAATAAAGCAGGAATTTCCCACCATTAAGCTTCATGCCCTCGGGCCCCCGGAAGTAGCCCACATCACCAAGTTGGAGAAATTAAGCCATCGCGAGGTGCTGACGGAACTTAAAGCTGCCGGTATGGATTCATTACCCGGCGCTGGAGCAGAAATACTGGTTGACAGGGTAAGACGTCTCATCTCCAAAGGGAAATGCGGCGCAGATGAATGGCTGGCGATCATGCACGAAGCTCACAAGTTGCACCTGACGACATCGGCTACGATGATGTTTGGTCATGTGGAGACACTGAGGGAAAGATTTGAACACCTTGTGAAGATCAGGGAAGTGCAAGCTAAGAAGCCCGAAGATTCTGTTGGCTTCCTTGCCTTCATTCCATGGACCTTCCAGGATGTGGACACCCTGCTAACCAAGATAAGAGGAGTTCAGAACCTTACTACTCCCGAAGAATATATAAGAATGATCGCCATCAGCCGTATCATGTTGCCGAATGTCAAGAACATCCAGGCTTCGTGGCTTACGGTAGGAAAGCAAACCGCCCAATTATGCCTTCACGGAGGTGCTAATGACTTCGGATCAATCATGATCGAAGAAAACGTGGTAAGTGCTGCCGGTGCCCCTCACCGTTTCACTTCGCGCACTATACAGCAGGCAATAAGAGAAGCGGGTTTTGAACCCCAGTTAAGAAACCAGCAATACGAGTGGAGAGCATTGCCAGAGAGCATCCAGGAGCAGGTGGTGACGTACTAAGACTGAGTGAATTGTTTTATTGTTGTATGGTTGAATTGCTTTTGTTCAAGGGTGCAAATATTTTGTCTAATTCCTGGAGTCGACCTCTCATGTCACTCGTTTGAAACCTCACGTCTTACGTATTCACTTTCAGAATGGCCAGGGGGTTAAACTTCTTATCCTTCAAAGGGTAAAATACTCCATTCGATAGATCATAAAACTGGATACCCGCAACCATAAACAGGGGTAAGGTACTGTTAGCAGTAAGCTTTGATGTAAACTGCAGGTCGCCCGCAGGTAGATCCCCCATCGGGATAAAAGCTGATTCCACAATTTGTTCCCTTATGGAATCTGATGCGAAGTCCGCCTCCAGTCCTGCCATTACTATTTTGAAATGAGAAGTGCCGGGAGCTGCTTTTATGTTTTGATTCGGAATAAATGATCTAAAGGAAAGCGTTAGTTCTCCTGTTTCCCTGTTAATGCCTGCCTTGTATTGTGCGACTAAAATGTTGTGTAAGGAGGAGTGACTATTAAATTCAAAGCCTTGCAGCAGCTTGATATTTCCGTTTTCCACTCTTCGCTCTCCTGCCGGGTTGATGGTGTCAGTCTTCAGAACTTCTAACATCCTGGAGGCAAACCTAGAGTGTGTTGTAGTGTCTTTAGCTGCGGATAATAAGGATGCTATGCATTGGCGGAAGAGTCCGCCGGCTTTACTGGCTGTACCGAATTCATTGCTGGATTGTCTTTGCCGGAACAGGGACGGGCGGTATTTAAAATCATGGCTGCTGATGCCGGGTTTTGACCTGGGTGTACTCATTTTTTAGTTTTTTATAAGGTGCAAGAAAACAAATCACTTTGCAACCTATTTACAATCTGCTAATTAGGCTGAGTGAATAGGCAACATAGTGCCACTAAGGTACTACTATCGTCCGTGCATAGAGCTTGCACGGAATTACCACGGAATTACCACGGAATTGCCACGGAATTAGCACGGAATTAATAGCGTGCTAATTCCGTGGTAATTCCGTGCTAATTCCGTGGTAATAGCGTGAGCGGGCTATAGGAGGATACTGCAATGGGCATGAAATCACCAGGGTGGCAATAGCTGAGTTTTGAAGTCGCCGATAGTAACAACTCCACCTGTATACACAAAACACCAACCCTTGTCGTATTCAGCCTTTAATATTGTCGCATCCGGGCTGTGAAAGGATGATTTGAATGATCGAGATTTGTACCAGGGTAAAGAGAATTTTAAACATTTTACTGAATACCTAAAAAAGGGAGGTGAAACACCATGAGAAAAATAATTGTCTTATCAATGATCTCATTAGATGGAGTGATGCAGGCACCCGGTGGACCTAAGGAAGATACATCTGGCGGATTCAAATACGGCGGCTGGGTTGAACCTTATAATGACAAAGTGTATGGAGAGGTGGTGCAAGAAGAGCTGAAGCCTGCAGATTATCTTTTGGGCAGAAAAACGTTTGAGATCTGGGCCGGCTACTGGCCGGAGCATGCAGACTTCTGGCAAGGTATTAATGAGGGCACCAAATACGTGTTTTCCAAAAACATGAAGAAGTCGGACCCGTTAGTTACGGGGTGGAAGAACTCAGTAGTAGTAAAAACGGTAGCTGATATCAAAAAGCTTAAAAATTCAAAAGGTTCCAACATCCAGGTTTGGGGAAGCAGTGAGCTTGTGCAACTGCTACTTAAGAATGAACTGGTAGATGAACTCAGGCTTAAAATTCACCCATTGACTTTGGGCAAAGGGAAAAAGCTTTTTGGCAGTGGAACGATACCGGCTGCTTTTAAATTAACCGACAGTATTGTTACACCTGGTGGAGTAATTATTGCCAATTACAAGCGATCTGGAAAAGTCAGGACGGGTACAGTGGGAGTTTAAGAGCTAATTCAATTTCCGAGGTTCACTACAGGAGAGATCTCCCACAATCCCAAATTCTAAATCCGAAATTCCAAATCCTAGTGTTGTTTCAGCAGGTACTTCTCCAGTGCTTCTAATGCCTGTTTTTTCAGATCGGGAGGTAAAGTATCCTGCTCATGCCATTCATCATGCTCACGTTTGAAGCTGAATGTTGGGAAACGCTTATCGTCAGAACCGGGTATGAAAAGATATTTTTCATGATCAAAAATCACCCGGTACACAATGCTTTCATTGTTTAAGTTGATATTGGTTGAAAATAGATCTTCCATACCCGTAAATTGAGCTATTAAATATTAGTTGTCATTGATTTTCTGCTGTTGTTTTCGAGGACTGTTCCAGCAACTGCATTAACTGATCCAGCTTAGGAGCCAGGATAATTTCGGTTCTGCGGTTTCTTTGCCTTCCTTCGGGGGTACTGTTGGTGTCCACAGGTTCAAAGTAGCTGCGGCCACTTGCCGTAACACGTGTAGGATCCACATTATAGGTGTCTGTGAGGATGCGGACAATGGAAGTGGCACGGGCGACACTTAGTTCCCAGTTATCCTGGAATTTAATACGAATAGGGATAGAGTCGGTGTGTCCTTCCACTACTACATTGATGTCCTGGTTATTATTCAATACCTGTGCGAGGGTCGCAAGGGCTTCTTTGCCCTTAGGATTCACGTCGGCACTGCCGGAAGGAAATAACAGGCTTTCCTGCATACTTACGTACACTTTACCATTCTTGGTGAAAACAGAAAGTTCATTGGAGTTGAACCCCACTAAAGCAGTGGCCATCTTTTGCCTGAGATTCTCAACCGCCTGCCGTTGTTGATTTAGTAACTTCTGCAGGTCCATTAATCTCTTTTGCTCTGCTTCCAGTTGCTTTTGGGTCATACTGGCAGCCCCTGTTGCATCTGCAGTTTGCTTCATAGCATCATCTATCTGCTTTATAAGCCGGGCATTCTCTCGTTGCATATTTTCTATCTGCCCTTTGAGATCAATAATCTGGTTTCCTAACTGTTCATTGCGGGCTAACAGGCTTTGTTCTCTTGCCAGTGACATCTGGTATTTCTTTGTGGATACACAGGATGAAAAAAGAACTAAGGAAAAAAGGAGAAGAATAAGGCTTGTTTTGTTTATGATCATTCTTGTCAATTTTCATGAAATGGGAAAAAACTATGCCATTGAAGCTGCTGCTTTCGGTTTATATAGGGGGCTTTTCACCAATTGCCACTTCGCCAACCGGTGCCGTATGGATACGGCAATTACCCCTAAGCCGTAAATGGCACTTCTTTTAAAGTTAATGCTGGATGCTTCTTCAAAGTATTTGGTGGGGCAGGTAACCTCAGCTACTTCAAAGTCCTGGAAGATAATCTGGGACAACATCTGGTTATCGAAGATGAAATCATCCGAATCAATTTCGTAATTAACTGCCTCTAATACTTCCTTTGAAAAAGCCCGATAACCGGTGTGATATTCTGAAAGCTTTTGACCAATCATCAGGTTTTGGAAAAAGGTCAAAAGACGATTAGCTATGTACTTATAGATCGGCATTCCCCCTTTTAAAGCTCCATTGCCCAGGATTCTCGAACCTAGTACCACGTGATAAAGATTATTCGCTATGAGGAAAACCATTGACGGGATCAGCCGGGGAGTATACTGGTAATCGGGGTGGAGCATCACTACAATATCGGCACCCAGTTGAAGGGCTTTATTGTAGCAGCTCTTTTGATTACCGCCATAGCCGCGATTTTCCTCGTGTTGGATGATGTGCCTGATCCCCAGGCGGGAAGCAACGGTAATTGTTTCATCACGGCTTTTATCATCCACCAGCACCACATCATCTACAAGGTCAAACGGTATTTCATTATACGTCTGCTCCAGGGTCTTTTCTGCATTGTATGCCGGAAGTACTACAACAATCTTCTTACCGTTCAACATCTGATAAAAAATTGTTGTAAAACTAAGGCCTCCTGTTTATACCTGTGTCATACAGTTATGCAGGAGGCCCTTTTGTATTAAAGAACCCTTAAACTAAAGATTTTAATCTACCATTATCTTCTGAACAAACTGGCGTTGTTTGTTAGATACTAATCTGACGAAATACATACCTTTTGGCAAGGTGGGAAGAACGACTGTTATCAGGCCTGTTCTTTCATTGATAGCTTCTTCATATACAGACTGGTTAAGAGAATTCAGCACCTGTAATTTCTCATAGGGATGCCCGATCTGGACATAGAAAGTATGACCTTTAACCGCTGTTGGGAATACTTTAGTTGAAAATTCCGCTTCTGTCATCAGAGCCGGCGGACTATAAGCAACAACATTGTTGTTCAAGTTCACAACTCCTACCCGGTAATACATTAAACGGTTGTCAAGCAAAGGATGATGGAAGACGTAGCGGTCCCCATCGAATGTCTGGCCATAGTATACTTCACCTGCCGGTTCAAAGTTGTGTTTATCCCTGCTGTATTCAATAATATACTTAGATACTCCTTTAACAGGGGTGGCCGGCCATTCCACTACATTTTCTCCATTCTCGCGGACAACCCTGATAGCCTGGAACGGTTCCGAACCGGGCGAATAGGTTGTTATGGGCGATACTACCTGGTTGTTGTAGGCAAATTCACGTAGTTTTCGATTGTACTCCTCAGCTTTCCAATAATCACCACTGGAAAGTGGTTGAACTATCGGCTGAGCTGTTGCTGCTGTTGCTACAAAGAGCAAAAAAGATAAAATTTGGTTTTTCATACACATTTCTCTCCACACTAGTATACAAACAAAGTCAATGCCTAATACCTTTGCCCCTCCAAAAGACACCTTCATTAAGCTATGTCATCTATAACTATCACATTGATCCAATCGAACTTACACTGGGAACAAAAAGAGGCTAACCTGGAAATATTAGGTCAGAAGATCAAATCCATAAAGGAACCTACCCACGTAATTGTATTACCGGAAATGTTCAGTACAGGCTTTAGCATGAAACCGGAACAGTTTGCTGAAACGATGGATGGCAAGGCAGTTAAATGGATGAAGTCTGTTGCCGCTGAGAAGAAAGCAATAGTTACAGGAAGTCTTATTATTGAGGAAGAGGGAAATTATTATAACCGGTTGATATGGATGCTGCCTAATGGACAATATGGCTATTATGACAAAAGACACCTATTTGCATTCGCAGAAGAAGACAAATATTATGCACCCGGTACTCAGCGATTTATAGCTTCTGCTAATGGATGGAAGTTCAATATGATGGTTTGCTATGATCTTCGATTCCCGGTATGGGCAAGACAGCAGTTTAATGAGAATAATCAGTTTGAATATGATGTCCTGGTTTATGTGGCTAACTGGCCTGAACGGAGAAATATTGCATGGAAGTCACTTTTACGTGCCCGTGCCATCGAGAATCAATGTTATGTAATAGGAGTTAACCGTGTTGGCAAAGATGGGAATGACATTTACCATAGCGGCGACAGCATGGTGCTGGATCCTTTGGGTGAGATTCTCTATCAGAAGGAGCATGATGAAGATATCTTTACTATTACTCTTGATAAAAAGCACTTAGAGGACGTACGCCAGAAATTCCAGTTTTGGAGAGATGCAGATAAATTTAAGATCCTGATCTAGTGTGCTTTGAGCGGATCAGTTCTTTGGCCTTCTCCATCTTAAAGTCACTGTTTCTTTTAATATCGTTCACAGTTGGTAATACAGGTACTTCCGGCATAACCCCACGACCTTTTACCGCAGTAGTATCAATGACCAGCCGGAATAGTGGAAGTCGGAAAATGACTTTGGAATTAGGAAGTGTGATATCAGGTATTAACCAGGCAGTATTGCCGTAGGCGCCTCCACCGGTTTCTTCACCTACAACGGTTACATTGTCCTGCTTTATAAGTGCTTTTGTAAATAAAGTAGCTGCCGAGAATGTATTTCCCC
>JBLNAY010000359.1:0-5133 GCA_050259715.1 Candidatus Dadabacteria bacterium | reverse complement strand
AGTAGGAGAGGATGATATACAAAACATACCAGCATCTACTCTTTACGTATCACTTGAACCATGTGCGCATTATGGAAAGACTCCCCCGTGTGCAGATCTCATTATTCGAAGCCAGATACCGAAAGTTGTTATCGGATGTCGCGATCCCTTTAAAGAAGTTAATGGGAAAGGGATGGAAAAGCTCGCAAAAGGGGGTATAGAAGTAGTGAATGGAGTTTTAGAGAATGAGTGCAGGCAAATGAACAAACGCTTCTTTACCTATCATATAGCTCGAAGACCTTACATTATTCTGAAGTGGGCCGAAACAACGGATCATAAGATCTCATCCTCTTTGAATGGAAATCACCCACACGGCAGACTTTTCATCAGCAATGAATACTCCAATCGCCTCGTTCATAAATGGAGAAGTGAAGAAATGTCAATCCTTGTGGGTACCAATACACTCCTTGTTGATAATCCACAGTTGACTACGCGCTTGTGGCAGGGGAATAATCCTATAAGACTGATTATTGATAAAGAACTACGATTGCCTGGAGATTTAAAGGTGTTCAATAATTCGACACCAACAATAGTTTTTAATCTTTTGAAACACAGTTTACCTGGAGAAAAGGGAGCAGCCCTCAACCTTATTCCTGGTAAAACGGAATTCTACCAGTTAGCTGAAGACTCGAGCATTGTTCAGCAGATTGTAAATGGCTTATGGCAATTAGGAATTCAATCTGTTTTGATTGAAGGCGGGGCTTTTCTACTTCAGTCGTTTATTGATGAAGGCCTTTGGGATGAGGCACGGGTGATTACAAATGAAGAACTGTCAATTGGTGAAGGATTACCTGCACCGGTATTGAAGCAACATACATTAGAAAGAAAAGAAAATATTCTTTCTGATTCAATTAAATATTATAAGAACAAAAGTAAATAAGAAGCACCTTCGGCGCAATAATGACACATTACAAGACCATTGAAAAACCGTCCATTGCTGAATTTAAGGACAGGGGGAGCCGCTTTATCGGTTATGCTTTTCCCATAAAGTCACCGGACGAGTTTAAAAAGAAACTGAAGGAATTAAAAGAAGAACATCCCAAAGCTGCTCATCATTGTTTTGCTTACAGGATAGGTATCGATGGAAATAATTTCAGGTCAAATGATGATAGTGAACCTTCCGGATCTGCAGGTAAACCCATTCTGGGACAGATTGATAGCCGCCACCTTGTCGATGTTGGGGTAGTGGTGGTAAGGTATTTTGGAGGAACGCTTTTGGGTGTGCCGGGATTGATAAATGCTTATAAAACAACTACTTCTTATGCGTTGCAAATGACTCCTATAATTGAAAAGCCTGTTTTAATAAACTACGAGCTTCATTTTGACTATACCCTGATGAATGATGTTATGATTTTGGTTAAAAGGTATAAATGTGAAGTGATCAGCAACGAGATGCAGTTATTCTGCAAGTTCATAATTGCGATACCAAAGGAACAGGAAGAAGAGTGTACCGAGAAGTTGAAGGAAATCCAGGGATTAGAAATAATAAAGGTTTAAAAA
Organism: Candidatus Dadabacteria bacterium; assembly: GCA_050259715.1. Taxonomy (GTDB): domain Bacteria; phylum Bacteroidota; class Bacteroidia; order Chitinophagales; family Chitinophagaceae; genus Flavisolibacter. The sequence continues at coordinate 3,594 of JBLNAY010000359.1, read as the reverse complement.
AAAGAGGCTCCGGAGAGCCTCTTTTTTAGTATCTAAAACACTTTATTTCATTTTTTTCTGCAGATTAGCATCTATTGCATCCAGGAACTCTTCTGTATACAGGTAGTCTGTTCCATGTTCTGCTTTTGCTTTTATTGTCAGGGCCAGGTCCTTCGTCATTTTACCGCTTTCTACTGTCTCAATACACACTTCCTCCAGCGCATTACAAAAGTCGATAAGTTGCTGGTTATTATCCAGTTTACCTCTGAATGCTAACCCTCTTGTCCAGGCAAAAATAGAGGCGATTGGGTTGGTAGAAGTAGGATTTCCTTTCTGATGTTCTCTATAATGGCGGGTCACTGTACCGTGTGCCGCTTCTGCTTCCATGGTATTCCCATCAGGAGTTACAAGCACAGAGGTCATAAGGCCTAATGATCCAAAACCCTGGGCTATAGAGTCGCTTTGTACATCTCCGTCATAGTTCTTACATGCCCATACAAAGCCACCATTCCATTTCATAGCACTGGCTACCATGTCATCAATCAGCCGATGCTCATAGGTAATTCCGGCTTCTTTATACTTAGTGGCGAATTCTTTTTCATATACTTCCTGGAAGATATCCTTGAACCTGCCATCATATTTCTTTAGGATCGTATTCTTTGTACTCATGTAAAGAGGCCAACCTTTTTGAAGGGCCATGTTCATGCAGGAGCGGGCGAATCCGCGGATACTTTCATCAGTATTATACATTGCCAGGGCTACTCCTCCTTCACCTGGATAGTTATATACTTCGTATTCCTGTTTGGTACCATCTTCACCCTCAAACTTAATGGTGAGCTTTCCTTTTCCTTTCACTACAAAGTCTGTTGCTCGGTATTGGTCACCAAAGGCATGACGACCAACTACAATAGGTTTATCCCATGTAGTAACCAATCGGGGGATGTTTTTAATGACGATTGGTTCGCGAAAAACAGTACCGTCCAATATATTCCTGATTGTCCCATTAGGACTTTTCCACATTTGTTTAAGATTGAATTCCTTAACTCTTGCTTCATCAGGAGTGATAGTTGCGCACTTAATACCAACACCATATTGCTTAATAGCATTGGCAGCATCAATTGTTACCTGGTCATTGGTTTGATCACGATATTCAACACCAAGATCATAGTATTTAATTTCAACATCAATGTAGGGTAGGATTAATTTATCCTTGATAAACTTCCAGATAATACGCGTCATTTCATCGCCATCCAGTTCTACCACCGGGTTGGCAACTTTTATCTTCTGTGTCATTTAACTCAGGTTTATTTTTTTTAATGATCGGCAAAAGTAAGGTTTATAAAATACTGATTTTCGTAAAAGATTTGTGTTTAGCTTTAACATGTCAACCCTTAATTTCAAACCTTCCTATTGATGGATAACGTCCGGTCATTTTTTCAGTTCCTGTTGAAATTCATTTACCTGAGTGAAGAGGAATTTAATACCATCATTAAACCCCGTCTACAGGTTCGCCAGTTTAAAAAGAGGCAGGTGATCACTCCACAGGGAGAAATAGAGAATTATTTCAATTTTATTGCTAAAGGGTTAGCACGTAAGTATTTCTTAAAGGAGAAGGAGGAGATCAATACCCAGATTTCCACTGAAGGACAGATCATTCTTTCGCATGAATCGTTTCACTCCCGGTTTCCTTCGGAGTATGTAGTTGAAGCAATTGAACCTTCAACATTGATCTCGATTTCTTACGATGACATGGAAAAAATATTCAGTTCTAATGCAAAGATGGAACGGATGGGAAGGTTGATTGTCACCTTTGCCATGATTATTAAAGACCGTTGGCAGATGAACATGATTAAATTGACTCCAAGGGAACGCTTTTTAAATTTTGTTCAGAAGAATCCTGAACTCTTGCAGAGGGTACCACAGAAGTTCCTTGCATCTTTCCTGAACATACAACCTGAAACCTTTAGCCGCTTTAAGCACATGCTAAAAGAGGTAAAATAATCGAGCGATTATTTACTCGAAAAAGACTTTAACTGTTTGGTAAAAAAGCCTGTTTTGCATCATACTGCTGATCTGCTGGTTGCTTTCGCTATATCCTTTTAAACCAAATAAACCTGCAGCATTTCCTTTATTTATGGCTATTTCCATGTACCCGGCACTATTGAACAGGACCAGTTTTTCACCTTGTGGCACATCAGCATAAGAGCCACTGATGCGGTCAATGATCTCATCTCTTTTGAAGACTATTTTAAATCTCCTGCCTTTCCGCTGTTGTTCAAACTGTTCCTGTGTAATGTTTACTATTACATTTTCGAAGTTGTCGATGAAAATGATCTGGCCTTCTATCCAGTCTTCTCCAAAAGTTGGCCTTAAAGGATTCTTTTCAATATAGGCTACGTCAGGAACACCGACCCGTTCTATGGGTTCTCCGTTGAGGAGTTGGGTGATTGCTTTAGCTGTTACATCAATGCAGTACAACGTATTTTTAATTGCAGTTTTTTCCATCTGGATACCCAGTACTAGTTCGGGCTTTTCTTCAATGACCATTCCCAGCAAGCCATTATCGGCACAGATGATATATTGATTGTTGTGAAAAGCTAATAACAGTTGTTCCGGCTTAGATTCAAAAAGATTAACCAGTATTATATGAAAAGTGTACTCCGGGAAATTCTTAATGGCATTCCTGCATATGTATGCTGTCTGTGGGTAATTAAAAGGAGAAAGTTTGTGTGTGATATCAATAATCCGAAACTCCTGGTTAATACGAAGTAACCTGCCTTTAATTGCGCCTACCAGATAATCCTGCTCGCCTATATCAGATGTAAGTGTAATTAAGGGCATCCGGTAGTTTACAGTTTACAGTTTTGTGTTTTCGGTTTGAGAGTTCCTGTCTTTGAACTTAGTTCCCTTGTAGCCTGTACTATTTAAGTACTTAATAAATACAGCTACTTTTTTACTGATTTCATCTGCTTTATTGTATAAACTATCAAATGCGTCGGAACTAATATAATCCCTATCATGAGCACGGTATAGTTGTGACTTTACTTCTGCAATAGAACCTTTAGCAATAGAAAGGAAATTTATAAATTCATTCCGGCTTCCCCTGGCAAACCCTTCGGCTATGTTGTCCATTACAGAACCTGATGAACCATTTATTTGTTCTTTTAACTTGTAATCTTTAGAGAATGAATTGCTGTTGCTATAAACAGTAAAAACTTCATTAGCTAATTCTCTCGCCATTTTCCATATTTCTAAATCTTCGAATCTCAAGATTGTTGCCATATATCAGACACTGTTTAATCATGAAAGAACTGAAAACCCAAAACAGAAAACTGTAAACTACTTAATGAGTTTCCCTTCCTTAAAAAAGAAATTCTTGACCAGTTTATCAGCCCAGCCGGGGAAGAGTTTATTCATGATCACCGTTTGTTTGCCGGTAAAGGTGAGGACGAGTGTACGTTTGCGCTTTTTGATGGCATTAGCTATATGTTTGGCTACTTCTTCGGCACTCATAAGTTTTCCTTCCTCTAACGGGCTTTCTCCCTGGGGTTCACCCTCTTTATTCAGAGCAGCATTGCGGATGTTGCTTGTTGTAAAACCAGGGCATACCCACAT
>JBLNAY010000358.1:0-12403 GCA_050259715.1 Candidatus Dadabacteria bacterium | reverse complement strand
GAACATACATTGACAATGATTATAATCTTTCAGTTGAAAATGGAATGAGCGGTAGAGTAGGTGGATTATTATGGAGCAACAATATATGGGGTCTGGAGAATGCAGTGGTTATGATCGATGGTGTCCGCCGCGAATTCAGTGATATTACGCTCAACGAGGTGCAACAAATTACAGTTTTGAAGGGAGTAAATGCCATTGCCCTTTATGGTAGCCAGGGAGCAAAGGGTGTCATTTTAATTTCTACAAAAAGTGGTGAAGCAAACAGTCGTAAAATTGGCGTCAGAGTAAATTCAGGTGTTGCTTTACCTAAGACTTTACCTACTTACCTTGGATCTGCTGACTACATGGAATTATATAATGAAGCCAGGCGTAATGATGGCCTTGCTGACCTCTATAGTGCAGCAACTATTCAGAACTACCGTAGTGGTAACCAATATCGTTATCCAAGTGTGGATTACTACTCCTCACAGTATTTAAAAAAATACCAAAACGCTATGGATGCCAGCACTGAGTTTTCAGGAGGGAATAATATCGCCAGGTTTTATTCTAATATAGGCTGGTCTAATAGCTCCACATTGCTGAATCTTGGTGAAGGTGCAAATGAAGGTGACAAACGCCTGAATGCAAGAGGTAATGTTGATTTAAAGTTGAATGACTTTATTTCCAGTTCACTGGGAGTCTCTATTATATATGGTGATAGTAGGAGAGCACGTGGAAATTATTGGGGCAATGCAGCTACGTTGTTACCAAACAAGTTTGCTCCTCTTATTCCTGTGGAGTTAATCTCACCAAATGATAAGAATTCTCTCGGTATATTAAAAGCCAGTAGGAACTTAATAAATGGAAATTACCTTTTAGGAGGAACTCAACAATTAACCACCAATCCTATAGCTGACTTATATGCTGCCGGATATGATGTAAACGTAAGGCGTGTTTTCCAGGTAACCAATGGTATTGATGCCAACCTTGGTTCCTTATTAAAAGGATTGTCGTTGCATACATTGTTCAATTTAGATTATGCAAATTCCTACCTGCAATCTATCAATAACACATATGCAGTTTATAATCCTACATGGAGTACGACTACAGACTCCCTGACGGGCCTGCAAAAATTTAACGATGATGCACGTCCTGGTGTTCAAAACATAAATAATACCACACAAAGGCAAAACATAGGTGTTTCAGCATGGCTTAATTATGATAAAACCCTGAATAGTGTTCACAATATTTCAGCAACGTTATTGGGCTATACTTCTTCAATGACTAAGGATAGTATATATCAACCAACTACCAACGCTCACATGGGATTACAGGTTAGCTACAATTACAAACACAAGTATTGGGCTGACTTCACCGGAGCTTATGTAAACTCTACAAAATTACCCGACGGCAATAGGGCAGCTTTTTCTCCGACATTTAGCCTCGGTTGGTTATTGAGCTCTGAAAAATTCCTGAGTGGATCAAAGGCTGTTAATTACCTGAAACTATCTGCATCTGCTGGGGTGATTAATACAGACCTGGATATTAGCGGGTATTACTTATATGATAACATTTATTCTTCACAGGCTTACTTTACGTGGAACGATGGAGTGCAGGCGCAAAACCGTGCGTCACAATCGTCATATGGTGCCAATCCAGATCTTTCTTTCCCTCAAAGAAAAGAATTAAATGCCGGCATTGAAGCATCTTTGTTTAAGAATTTATTGAGCTTACAAGCCACTTACTTCAGAACGGACATGAATGGGTTGCTTACTCAAAGATTCTCTCAATACCCAAGTTACTTTAGCAATTTCGTACCATATACCAATTACAATTCTACCCGTCGAACAGGCGTAGATTTTATGGTGAATGTGAATAAGAAAGTAGGCGCAGTTGAACTGAATCTCGGAATGAACGGCACATATGCGAATTCAAAAGTCACCAAACGTGATGAATTGTACCTTGACGCTTACCAGAACAGAGCCGGTAAACCTGCTGATGCCATTTTTGGACTCATTAACAATGGCTTCTTTATGGGCCAAAACGAAATCGATAACAGTCCAAAACAGATGTTCAGCGACGTTAGACCCGGTGACATTAAATATGTAGATCAAAATGGAGATAAAGTAATTGATGAAAAAGATGAAGTGATGATTGGTCGATGGATTGCTCCCTTTAGCTATGGAGTTACTTTTTCTGCCGGCTATAAGAATTTTGACTTATTTGTTCTTGGAACCGGATCCCAGGGTGGTAACGGTGTAAAGAATAATAGTTATTACTGGGTTTCCGGCGATGTTAAATATTCAGAAGTTGTAAAGGATCGATGGACAGAAGCTACAAAGACTACTGCTACCTATCCGCGACTGAGCTCTATACAAAGCAACAACAACTTCCGTTATTCAGATTTCTGGCTGTATAATTCTGACCGGTTTAACTTAAGCAAGATTCAATTGTCTTACACCATTCCTACAAGTATTGTACATCCAACATTAGTGAAGGATTTGGGTATTTATATTTCAGGTGGAAACCTGATGACTTTTTCTGCCAATCGCGATGTAATGGATTTAGCAGTGGCAGCAACCCCTCAGTTTAGGTACTACAATGTTGGTGTAAGAGCAAAATTCTAATACTTATTGAATCCACAAAAATGATAAACATGTATAAAAATATTTTAGCACTTCTTATACTTGCTGTTTTATTTGCCGGCTGTAAGAAAGTGCTTTCTCCACTTGATGATAACCACCGCACCCTGGAAAGCATTTATGAAGAGCCTTATTTCGCCGAAGGCATAATTATGAATGGTTATTCAAGGCTTCCGACAAATGGATACTCTTTTAACGAAGTTGCAACCGATGATGCAGTAACAAATGATAAGTTCAGCCGATTTCTAAGCATGGCGACAGGATCCTGGTCTTCCTCTAACAATCCAATGGATCAGTGGACGAATTCGTTTACTGCAATTGCTTATTTGAACCTCTTTTTGCAACAAGTTGATTCGATTAACTGGTCTCCGATGAGCAAAGATGTCAGAGTTTTATTTAATGACCGTCTCAAGGGGGAAGCTTATGGTTTAAGAGCCTTATTTTTGCTTCATCTTCTTCAAGCTCACGCAGGACCTAATTCCAGTGGTCAGTTGATGGGAGTTCCCATCATTACACAAGTCTTGGAAAGGAATTCTGATTTTTCAACACCACGCAGCACATTTGATCAGTGTATCAACCAGATTTATAACGATCTTAATGAGGCTGAAAAGTATTTGCCTTTGGATTATGCAGATATTTCAAATGTTTCACAGTTGCCTGCAAAATACAGCAGCATGTCAATGCCTGATTATAACCGTGTTTTTGGCAACTTTAACAGGCAGAGGGTTTCCGGTCGCATTGTAAAAGCCATCAGGGCTAAAGCAGCATTGCTAGCTGCAAGTCCAGCTTATAATCCGCAGGCAGATAATACAAAATGGTTGAATGCAGCCAATTATGCGGGCGATTTACTTAACCGTATTGGGGGTGTGACAGGGTTGGATCCAAAAGGAGGATTGTTCTATGTTAAAGCGAATGTGAACGCACTCGATCTTTCCAAAAACATTGATCAGGCAGAAATGTTATGGAGGGGCAATATTGGCACAAGCAGGTCTTTAGAAGTAAACAATTTCCCACCTTCACTTTATGGAAGCGGTAGGGTAAATCCAACACAGAACCTCGTAGATGCATTTCCTATGGCCAACGGTTATCCTATCACGGATCCGAACAGCGGATATGACATGACAAACCCATATGCAAATCGTGATCCACGACTGAAAAATTATATACTTGTAAATGGGGGCATGATAGGAACTACTACCATTTATACTAAAACAGATAATCCGACAAATGATGCAGTGAACATTCTTCCTACATCAACCCGCACCGGGTATTACATGCGGAAATTGTTAAGGGAAGATGTAAATGCTAATCCATCTACCCCATCGGATCAAAAACATTACGCGGTTCATATAAGGTATACGGAGATCTTCCTGATTTATGCAGAAGCTGCCAATGAGGCTTGGGGTCCTGATGGTACTGGTACATTTGGATTTTCTGCCCGTAATGTCATTGCAGCTATTCGTAAGAGAGCAGGGATTACACAGCCGGATAACTACCTGGCATCAATAACAACCCAGGCAGACATGCGTAAATTGATCCGTAATGAAAGAAGATTGGAACTAAGTTTTGAAGGTTTTAGATTCTGGGATCTCCGCCGCTGGAAGGAAAATCTAACTGAATCCGCTAAGGGAATAATTATCAATAATAATACCTACACCGTACAGCCTGTTGAACAAAGACTGTATTCTGATTTCATGTATTATGGACCAATTCCTTTAACTGAATTATTAAAAGCTAACCTCCAACAAAATAAAGGGTGGTAATACCAATCTCTAACAATAAAAGAGTATAAGAAATGAAAAAGACTTCTTTAATAGCGATAGTTTTATTATCTATTCTCAGTGCATGTAATAAAGATTGGTCCTTTCCTGATTATAAATACACCACTGTTTATTTCCCTTATCAAACACCGGTAAGAACTTTGGTGTTGGGAAATTATATTTATGATAATTCTCTCGATAATCAACATAAGTTCCAGATTATGGCAACTATGGGTGGTGTTTATGAAAACAAAAAAGATATTACACTTAGTATCGTGGTGGATACCACACTTGCCAGCAGGCTTAAATTTGAAACAACTTCTGGCGACAACGTAGTGGCCATGCCGGATAACTATTATATTTTACCGAAGGATTCTAAAATTGTTATTCCTGCGGGCAGTATAATGGGGGGTATGGAAGTACAATTGACAGATGCGTTCTTTGCAGATCCAAGGTCGGTGAAAAATACATTTGTTATTCCTCTAAGAATTAGTTCTGTTGCAGGTGCAGATTCAATACTGAGTGGTAGAACCGATCTATCTACTCCTGATCGTCGAAAAGCAGCTGATTGGGTGATTACACCAAAGAACTATACTCTTTATGCTGTAAAGTATATCAATCCATATCATGGAAATTATTTAAGAAGAGGTGTTGAAGTTGTAAAAGGTTCAAATGGGAATACGGTACTAGATACTACTATTGCCTATCATGCTGCTTATGTTGAGCAGGACCAGGTTGTAAACGTTGTCACCACCGCATTAGACCAGGGAACTATGGCGTTAAATGCCAAAAACAAAGGCAACCTTAACGTGCCATTCCAAATGGTATTGAAATTTGACAACCAGGGTAAGTGCACGATAACAAATCCTGCAAATACAACTTACACTTTAACCGGTACAGGAGAATTTGTAAAGCAAGGAGATATGTGGGGTAACGAAAAGAGGGATGTTGTTTACCTGAATTACCAGGTAGATTTTGGAACCACCATCCACACATTCAAAGACACTGTTGTTGTAAGAGATAGGGGAGTGAAAATGGAGACTTTCAACCCTGTTATCTATTAAATCTGAAAGTTCTTTCGTCTCTCATATATGCAGCAATTCGGGAGGGGTGATTTTTCATCCTTCCCTTTTTTATTCATGATCAATCACCATTACAAAAAGGAATTCGGATGTGGTATATATTGAATTATGAAGTAAACTCCCATGTCACTGAAAATGGAGTTTGATTAGATCAACTAACGAAAAATAACTGAAATAATATGAATAGACATCAATGGGGTTCAAGCGTTTGCATCATGAGGCTCGTTATTTTTATTTCATTTTTTTTATTCTTTTCTAACGTTTTTGCTCAACAGATTGCTGTCAACAAAACCTTGAAAGAGGTGTATAAGGATGCTTTTCTCATCGGCGTTGCCGTTACTCCCGCTATTACATCCGGCGCAGACAAGGCGTCCCGGGATATTGTTGTAAAACAGTTTAATTCCATCACAGTTGAGAATGTCATGAAAGCGGCATTGATCAATCCTCAACCCGGTGTATACAACTGGGGGCCTGCAGATGATTATGTTGCTTTTGGTGAGAAAAATAAAATGTTTATCATTGGTCACACACTTGTCTGGCACAACCAGGTTCCTGGCTGGTTCTTTACCAATGCAGAAGGAAAGCCCAATACAAAAGAGCAACAGATTGAAAGATTGAAAAGCCATATACAGGCTGTTGCAGGCAGGTATGCAGGGAGGATCAAAGCATGGGATGTGGTAAATGAGGTGATGGGTGAAGATGGAAATTACCGTTCAACAAGCTGGGTAAATGCCTTTGGTAATGGTGATACCCTGGTCAAGTATGCTTTTAAGTTTGCAGCTGAATATGCTGCTAACACCGAGTTATATTACAACGACTTTAATGCCTGGCGTCCTACTAAAAGGGACGGGATTGTTCGGATGATAAAAATGCTGCAGAAGGAAGGCATTCGTATAGATGGTGTAGGTATGCAAGGGCATTGGGGACTGGATTATCCAAAGACAAAATATATAGAAGACGCTATTGATGCATATGCGGCTTGCGGTGTTAAAGTGATGATCACGGAACTGGATGTGGATGTTCTGCCGTTAACGAAAGAAGGGCAGATCATCGGTCAAGTAATGGCTGATAAGCAGTTCCAGTTAGAAGAATTCAAAACATTTTTAGATCCTTACCAAAAACGACTACCCGACAGTATGCAACAGGTGCTGGCAAAAAGGTATGCGGATTTGTTTTCCATTTTCTATAAGAGAAGGAAGAAGATTGCAAGGGTAACACTGTGGGGTGTACATGATGGAATGAACTGGAAGAATGATTACCCCGTGCCGGGCAGAACCAACTACCCCTCCCTGTGGAACAGGGAACGAAAACCGAAACCTGCTTTCTATGCTGTATTGAATGTGCCATCGAATAAAACTTATAAATAAACCTGGCTTCTGAATCAAGTAATGCGGAATTAAATTGTACAATAAATCACAAATATCTTTTATCAACCCAAGTTCATGAAAAAGAAAACTTGTCAAATTGCCTTTCTGAGAATTGGATTTTTGTTATTTGGGCTGTTATGCCTTATTGGTAGTAATACCAATGCTCAAAAAACCCGTCTGGTATTGAACCTTGCTAAACCCGGTGCTAACGTGAGCCCGATGCTTTATGGATTAATGACAGAAGAAATTAACCATTCCTATGACGGGGGCCTATATGCCGAGTTGATACGCAACCGTATCTTCAAAGATAATCCCTCCCGGCCAGAGGGATGGAGCCTGGTGAATGATGACACTACAACTTCAAGGGCAAGTATGAAATTATTGGCAGCTACGCCGGATAATGTTCCTTTTGATGAACGACGTCATGCTATCACAGGTGCACTCCAAACCTGCTTACGCCTCACGGTTGAGAAAGCAGGCGGTAAAGTGGGTATTGCCAATGAAGGTTACTGGGGTATCCCGATAAAGCCGGCCACTTCTTACAAAGCCTCTTTTTATATGAAAGGGTCAGGAAGTATGCAACCTTTCCGGAGACCGGGCAACGTCTCATTACAACCAACAGGACCCATCATTGAGGACAACACTGCCGGCCCAATCACGGTTTCCCTCGAAAGTAATGATGGTAAAGTGGTTTACGCTTCCGGGACTATTGATCTTCAGAAAAGTCAAAACTGGAATAAATATGAGCTGACGTTGACCACGGCTTCTGATGTAAATCCTACTGCTGATGCCCGGTTCGTCATTTCAACAAACCGCACTGGTCTATATTATTTTAACCTCGTTTCCCTGTTTCCACCTACTTATAACAACAGACCGAATGGCAGCCGTACTGATATCATGAAAATGCTGGTAGACATGAAGCCGAAGTTTTTGCGTTTCCCCGGTGGAAATTTTCTTGAAGGTCCAAACATTACAGATGCCTTCCCATGGAAGCAAACACTTGGTCCACTGGAAAACAGGCCCGGTCACAGGGGTTCCTGGGGGTATCGTCCTTCAGACGGAATGGGGCTGCTCGAATTTTTAGGCTGGTGCGAGGACATGGGGGCTGAACCGCTGTTAGGGGTATATGCCGGCTATTCTTTAAATGGAGATCATATCGATGCAGGCCCACTGTTGAAGCCATATGTTGATGACGCATTGGATGAAATAGAGTATGTGATTGGAAGTACCAATACATACTGGGGTGCCAAACGCGCGGCTGATGGTCATCCCGCTCCCTTTAAACTTACTTATGTCGAAATCGGGAATGAAGACTGGTTTGACAGGAGCGGCAGCTATAATGGAAGGTTTACGCAGTTCAGGGAAGCTATAGAAAAGAAGTATCCCCAGCTCACCTGCATTTCAACTATCGCAGATGCGCAGTACCCTAATCTGAAAGTTACCAGTGGTAAGAAGCCTGCAGTATTGGATGAACATTACTACCGTAATTCCTGGGATATGTGGGCAAACGCCTCTCAATATGACTCTTATGACCGCAATGGTGCTAAAATATTCGTAGGTGAATGGGCGACACGTGAAGGGGCGCCAACAACTAATTTGAACGCTGCTTTAGGTGATGCTGCATGGATGACGGGAATGGAACGCAATTCCGATGTCGTGATCATGTCCTGTTATGCACCTCTGTTTGTTAATGTGAATACTGCCACAGCTACAGCTCCAAAGGCATGGCAATGGGATTCTGATTTAATTGGTTACAATGCTTTGAACAGTTTTGGTTCTCCTTCTTATTATGTACAAAAGTTATTCAGCCATAATTTAGGGGATAAGATTATTCCGGTAACTGCAGAAAACATACTCCTGCAACCAAGGCCACTTAGTAGGAGAGACAGTGCCGAAAAGATCACTCCTAAGCCGGTTCCCACAATTTTTTATTCTGCTACAAAAGATGAAAAAACAGGAGTAATCTACCTGAAAGTGGTAAACACCTTAGGAAAAAAACAACCTGTTGAAATCAAGCTTGATGGTTTAAGTAAAGTATTGCCGGAAGCCACAATGATTGTAGTTAAAGGAGATAACCCGGAAGCCACCAACAGTATTAAAGATCCTGAAAAAATTATACCTATCACATCAAAAATAAAAGGTGTGGCACCTGTATTTACAAGAACATTAGATCCGTATTCTGTAACGATTCTTCAAATGCAGGCGGGGAAATAACAAGCTGTATTACAAGCGGCTTTAAAACAAAAAGAAAACTAATGCCGCTTTAATTAAGATTTATACGCTACAATTGTACTGGAGGGGTGATTTTTCATCCTTCCTTTTTTTATTTATGGACAAATCGGTGAAAAGTTAGACAGTACTTTTTTTGTAAATTACTGTGTGTTTAGTGCAGTATCCCCAAACAAAGAACTATACGGATACGGCTTCGAATGGTAATCTATACTGCCATCAAATAATATATCCATGAGCTCTTCCACTCTCCGCATTCCTCCCCCGCTATACTATCTTATGGCAATTCTCGCGATGATCCTGCTTCATTTGTTTGCCCCACTGGGAAGGTGGCTGCATTATCCGTGGAGGTTGATTGGGATTGTTTTTATTCTATCGGGATTTTCTCTTAGCGTGGGTAGTGCCATGTATTTCCGGAAATTAGGTACCAAGACAACACCGGGAACGAAGCCAACCCTTGTTGTTACAACAGGGCCTTTCAGGTTCACAAGAAACCCAATGTACCTCGGACTTCTTACAATACTTGTTGGAATTTCCATACTGTTAGGAACCATTTCACCACTCATTGTGATTCCTGTTATATTCCTGGTATTTCACACTTTTGTAAGCCGCGAAGAAAAGTGGATGGAAGAATGGTTTGGTGACTATTACCTATCATATAAAAAGAAAACGAGAAGATGGTTGTTGTAGGGATGAGAGGGAGAGGGAGAGGGAGAGTGAATAGTGTATTGTGAATTGCGAATACTGCAGGTCTACAACACAGTCATCGGGGTGAATAGAGATGCAACTCAATTTTCCCTATTGACTATTGACCATTCACCATCAGAATTTCGGGCAGTTAAGCCTCTTGGCGTAAGGATCGTTTGGCTTTTTAGTATATATGATTGAAAATTCTGTTCCACCGCGCAGGTTCGAGGCCGGCTTAAGACCGGAAAGGTTTACATCATACGTGGCGCCGATATGGAATTCGCCAAATTCAAGACCTATATATGGTATCACGGCATCTCCAAACCGCACCCAGCTACCGAGGTAAAGATTCGTTGGACTATTTTCATCCTGGTTTATATTTATCATGTAAGCGCCACCGAGAACCGTATTATAAGCATTTGCCTGCCTGCTGTGCAAACCACTGAAGTGTATGGCATCATATTGTCCGATGGGCAACTTGCCGCCGGCCTGCAAGGTGAGACGTGGATCGAGGATATAATTGCCACCCTGGAAACTTTCTTTTGGTCTCGTCACGTGGTACATGGATGCGCCGAGGTAAAAGTTGTTAGCCCCGTCGGTGGTGCCGTTGTAAAACACTCCCATATTCACATCGAAATAAGCAACATTCAATTGGTTCTGGTTGAAGATCTCACTGGTAACACCAGTAAAACCATCCGACTGTAACTGGTCTTCGAAGTGTACTTTGGTGACATCTACTCTCTTATTGACAAACGTTCCCTGGAAACCAAGGCCTAACTGGTGGAATCCATTTTCATCCAGGGCTTTGTGATAAGCAGTGGAAAGAGCCAGGTAATTATTCTGAACCACCCCCCCCTCGCCGCTTTTATCAGTAAACGCCATGACCCCAACCCCGAACTGGTCGAATTCAGGTATCACATGTTTTAAAATGCCGGCATCAATTGAAACAGTGGCCGTATTATAAGCCTGGAAGATGGTGGGAAACTGGCTGCGATAATTTCCTGCTACACGAATAACTCCATCGAACTTTCCTGTCAGTGCCGGGTTTAAGGTGAGCGGGGAAGCAAAGAACTGCGAGAAATTAGGATCCTGTGCTTTTCCCAAGAGCACTGAGCAACTAAATAAAATGCACCAGGTTATTCGCATTCTGTAAACGGTTCGTTGAATAATTTACTAATTCCCGCACTAATTACAAAGAAAACTTAGCTACGATTGAATTTTACACCCAAAAGACAAGTCGCCGGCATCGCCTAAGCCGGGCACTATGTATCCCTTGGCTGTCAATTCATCATCAATTGCTCCGCACCACACGATAGCTTCCGGTACTTCACGTTTCACATACTCGATGCCAATAGTGCATGCAATAGCAGTAACGATATGAATGGCTTTAGGGTTGCCTTCTTCCTTTAAATACTGTATGGTTTTTACGAGTGAAGCTCCAGTGGCCAGCATAGGATCGGAAATGATCACCAGCCGGTTGTCAATTTCAGGACAGGAAAGATATTCCAGCAAGATCTCGAAAGCACCTTCTTTATTGTGTTTGCGATAAGCAGATACAAAAGCGTTATCGGCTTTATCGAAATAACTTAATAAACCCTGGTGCAGGGGAAGCCCCGCACGCAGAATTGTTGCCAACACGGGCTGCTCTTCCAGCACTTCGCAATTGGCGGTACCTAAAGGAGTTTGTATCTCGATGGATTTATATGGTAATCTCTTGCTGATTTCGAAGGCAGCAACTTCTCCTATACGTTCAAGGTTACGACGAAATCTCATTCGGTCAACCTGTATGGTGACATCCCGCAATTCAGCCACCCAGTTACTTACCAGTGAATGTTCTTTACTAAGATTAATTACCATGAAGCTGATTTTCTACCTTCGCCCCAAACCTACATAAAAATTGTAAGTGTTGAGATGAGAATTGCCATCTTTGAATTAAAGACACCTGGGATGGCGCTCTTCTGAATTAACAGGATTCTATGGTATACAGGGCAATTGGTTTAATGAGCGGTAGCTCTCTTGATGGATTGGACATTGTTTTTGCTGAACTGACGGAAACAAAAGGGAATTGGGATTACCATATCCTGGCAGCCGATTGCTATACTTACCCACAGGAATGGCTTGACAGACTTAAAGAATCAACTACACTGGATGCTTTCCAATACCAGTTGCTGCATACGGATTATGGACATTACATCGGACAACAGGTTAATCAATTTATTGAAACAAATCACTTGCACTACCGGGTTGGATTAATAGCTTCTCACGGGCATACAACCTTTCATAGCCCTGGACAAAAAATGACGGCCCAATTAGGCGACGGTGCGGCAATAGCTGCCGAGACCCGGTTGCCCGTTATAAGTGATCTTAGGGCCCTAGACGTGGCTTTTGGTGGACAGGGGGCTCCAATTGTGCCTATGGGTGAAAAACTGCTTTGGAAGCAGTACAATATGTTTTTAAACATCGGGGGTATAGCCAACCTGTCGGTGAACCATGAAGACAAATATGTTGCCTTTGACGTTTGTCCTGCTAACAGGGTTTTAAACATGCTTGCAAACGATAAAGGGGAAGAATATGATAAAGATGGACGGTTTGCCTCGCAAGGTCAGCTGAATCAGCAAGTGCTGAATATTTTAAATGACCTGGACTACTATAGCAGG
>JBLNAY010000357.1:0-2548 GCA_050259715.1 Candidatus Dadabacteria bacterium | reverse complement strand
GCGATTATACTCGCCAACATCGGCACTACCATGACAGAAGCCAAAGACAATGTGCCGGAGATAAAAAGAATTCTGAAGAAGTTCGCTATCAAAAGCTCCTACATTCATTGTGATGCGGCACTGGCAGGAACCTACCTGGGTTTGCTGGGGCAGGGGGACTTTGATTTCGAATGTGGTGCCGACAGCATTGCGGTAAGTGGTCACAAGTTTATCGGTTCACCGTTACCCTGCGGACTGGTGCTGGTAAAAAGAAATTATAAAGACCGCATTGGCCGTTCCATACCCTATATCGGGACTTTGGATACTACACTAACGGGTTCCCGCAATGCTATTACTCCTGTTTTCCTCTGGTATGCCATTAAGAAACTGGGCAGAAAAGGATTGCTGAACAGGGCTATTGATAGCCTGAACCTTGCAAACTATGCAGAAGAACAGTTGCAGGCAGCGGGGATTCCGGCGTGGAGAAACGAAAATGCATTGACGGTGGTTTTCCCGCAGCCATCTAATCATGTTTGCCGCAAATGGCAGCTGGCCAGTGAGAATGGAGTCTCTCACCTTATTTGCATGCCGGGTATTACCAGGTCGCAGATCGACCGGTTTGTTGAAGATGTAAAGCTGCCGGTGGAAGAAACACCAGGGCTGATGGACCAGTTTAAGCCGAGTGTCAATTAGTGAACGATTGCTATCTATACACAAGAAAGCGACCCGGTGACCGGGTCGCTGTGTTTTATACAAAGTCTATTTCTTATTTGTTCAGGATGCTATGATCAGTTTCTTCAGCAACAATCACGTTATTGAGTGTTCCCAATCCTTCAATCTCCAGTTCCACTTCGTCACCATCCTTTAGCCATTGTTCCTCGTAGTTAGAGTCATTAAGTTTCCCGGTGCCATTCAGTTCCAGGAAACACCCGCTGCCCACGGTGCCACTGCCAATGACATCACCAGGGAAGAGATCCACGCCATAAGAAGCTCTTTCAATGATCTCGGCAAAGGTCCAGTCCATATCTGCAAGATTGCCTTCACTCACCTGTTTCCCGTTCACGCGGCAATACATGGGCAGGTTCCAGTTACTTCCCCTGTGTCCTTCTTTCGCCGGTACTTTATATTCCTCCAGTTCATCTAGTGTAACTAGCCAGGGTCCGGTAGTAGTAGCAAAGTCCTTACCTTTTGCAGGACCGAGGTTCAGTACCATTTCATCCATCTGCAACTGCCTTGCACTCAGGTCATTCATGATCATAATTCCCGCAATAAATTCTTCCGCATCTTCCGCTTTAATGTTGCGGCCATATTTAGCAATGACTATTGCTGCTTCTAATTCAAAGTCCAGCTTTTGTAAATGATCGGGCATCACTCTTATCTCTCCGGGTCCTTTAACGCTATGATGATTGGTGAAATAAAATACCGGGTATTTGTCAAATTCAGGTATCATGTCAAGGTTACGGTTACGCCTTGCCGCTGCCACATGTTGCCGAAAGGCATAGGCATCCCTGCAGGAGGTGGGATAAGGCACAGGTGCAATCACCTCGACATCTTCAATGGGCACAGCCCTGTTAGGACCTATCTTGCCTTCTTCAATCATTAACACACCCCCCTGTGCCATGGGATATGCATCTTCCCAATAGTTCAAAAACATACCTATTGAATTAGGAAGGTCAGGATGCAGGTATTCCATGTCATACAATAATCCATCAACCAGCACCGCCAGTTGGTCGTGTTCTTCTTTGAGATAAGTGACAAGTTTCATGCGGCAAAAATAGGTGAGAATGGATTTAAGGATTTTGAACATTATTTATGGATGATTCATAATTATGAGAGATCACTGATATAAATGTCTTTTACCGTGTAATGTTCTTATATTTAGCATGCTTAACCGAAACCAGCAATACAGACTTATTACTCCGCTACATCTCCCTGGAATCATTCCGTACACTGTGTGTGCTATAGACAAAGAGATTTTATGAAAAGGAAACCTCTATCATTTTCTGTAACGACATACGAGCTAACAAATCATATTTTCATATGAATGTCTTTTTTTCATCCATGAAGTATTTTAAATTTATATAGTGGCATTTAAGTGAGACAGAACAGGGTTTCTGTACTCCGAAAAGCCATCCAATAATCCCGTAAACACCACTCCACTCTTCTGAAAGATTACATAGGCGTGCTCTATAAAGCTGTTTAATTAACTTTTTAAACCCTTTATCATGTCTCCAAAAGTCTTATTCAGTTCACTGCTGGCAATAGGTATTCTATCCTGCCAGAAACCTGCGGATCTGCAGGTATCATCAGCTACTGTTGTTTCAAAAGCTACTCCTGCCAACAATAACATGGACCGGCACGACAGGAGTGTCTTATTTATTTCAGATCGGGATGGGGGCGATTATGATGTATTTGCAATGAATCCCGATGGTTCTAACCTGGTACAGCTAACCAGTAACACTGTTGCTGATGGAAGAGCCACCTGGTCAGCTAACGGGCAATTAATTGCCTTCCTGATGGGTGCTTCTGGCAATCGTGATATTTATGTGATGAATGCCAATGGGCAGGG
>JBLNAY010000356.1:0-11827 GCA_050259715.1 Candidatus Dadabacteria bacterium | reverse complement strand
AATGCTTTTATATTTTTCGTTGAGCATTGAATTGTAAACTAAAGGGTTGTTCATAAAAACGCTTACCCATTGCCTTGTATAATGCATTGGCTACTGATGCAAACACGGGAGGAAAAGGAGGTTCACCTAAGCCTGTTGGATCTATATCATTCTGCACAAAATGTACCTCGATCTTTTTAGGTGCTTCCTTCATTCTAATCATCCTGTAGCGATGAAAGTTATTTTGCTCTGTAACGCCTTGTTTATGGGTTAGTCCCCCGTAAAGAGCATTCCCAATTCCATCTACAACGGCACCCTCAATCATATTGGTGGCTGCATCCGGATTAACCACAATACCACAATCAACAACACTGAAAACTCTTTCTACATAAGGTTGGCCTTGTTTCATAACCATATCCACCACGTGGGCTGCATAGGAATTATGACAGAAATAAGCAGCAACTCCCCGGCTATATTTTTTATTCTCCGGCTTATTCCATCCTGATTTTTCTTTCACCAGTCTCAAAACTTCTGCATACCGGTCAGCATTGTAATCGTTGTTTTTTCCAACGGGATTTTCTTTTGCTCTTTTCAAGAGTTCCAATCTGAAATCAATCGGATCTTTTCCCATTGCCTCTGCCAGTTCATCCAGGAATGATTGTTCTGCAGCGGCAGCAAAGTTGGATCCCGGAGCTCTGAATGCGCCAACTGTGATATTGGACGGTATCTGCCAACCTTCAGCAAGATAATTGTCAATGGCTCCGGCTGGAAACCTGTTAGCATGAACGGCATGTTCAGGAATGCCGCCGCCTTTTACATGAAATGCCAAAAGGTTTTTATTTGCATCAAGGGCTGCCCTATAAGTAGCTGTGTACATAGGGCGATAAATACCATAGGTCATATCATCTTCCCTGGTGTACATCAATTTCACAGGAGCTTTCATTTTTTTAGAAATGAGGGCTGCTTCTACAACATAATGTCCATAAGCACGAAGACCGAATCCACCACCAATACGCGTCATCTGAATTTCAATTTTGTCAGCGGGCAAGTTTAAGATTTTCGCAATTGTAGGCTCGGTCCACCCGGGTGCCTGCAAGGGTCCTACTAATAAAGCTTTTTCCTCGTTGACATCAGCGAAGTAATTCATAGGCTCCATGCAGTTATGCGCCAGGAAAGGTGCATTATAAGTTCGTTCAATTATTTGAGCTGCATTTTTAAATGCCGATTCGGGATCTCCGTCTTTTCTTAACTGCCGGGCAGGTTTACCTGCATATTCTTTCATTATCTCATACTGGGTACTCGTAGTTTCAAGTTCTCCCGGGATAACTACCTGCCTGCTTTCTCCCCTGCCGGCCATAGTATCTTTTCTCTCGCCTGTTGGCTCCCAGGTTGCCTTTACTGTCTTACGGGCCTTCATCACTTCCCATGTGGTATTGCCTACCACCACCAACACCTCCGGATAGGATCGCACGTCAAATCCGCCCTGTTCAAAACCATCTTCGTATAATTTTAGTTTAAAAACATCTTTGATACCGGGCATCTTCAGAGCTTCAGAAGCATCAAAAGATTTAAGTGTCATTCCAAAAGCCGGGGGATGTTCAATCATCGCGATCAGCATTCCCTCGTGAGTATAATCTATTCCAAAAAGAGGTTTTCCGGTTACTATTTTCGATCCTTCAACATTTTTCTGTGAACTGCGAACCACACTAAAATTGTTTACATCTTTCAGCTTAACTCCCTTTGGAATCGGAAGTGTTGATGCTTTAGATGCAAAATAGCCATAGGTTGCTTTTTTACCGCTTTTCTCATGATAAACCATCCCGGATTTTGTTGTCAGTTCTTCCACACGCAGTTCCCAGGTTTGTGCTGCTGCCTGCATCAACATTTGGCGCGCTGCGGCACCTGCTTCGCGCAGTGGTCTCCAATACATCCTTACCGAGTTGCTTCCACCGGTAAATTGCGGGCCCAGTTTTACATTATCGTGTGGCCCCATTTCTACTACTACTTTTTTCCAATCTACATCCAGTTCTTCAGCTACAATCATCGGGAGTGAGGTCATCACATTTTGTCCAAATTCCGGATTGGGGTTAAGGATCTTTATGACATTATCGGGAGTGATTTTTATGTAGCCTGTTATTTCACTCCATTGTTCAGGAGCAGCAGGGTCACTTATTTTATCCTCCCATTTAAATGCAGTTAACCAGGTGTAACTTATCAGCAGTCCGCCTCCTGCAAGTGCTGATGATTTTAAAAATGATCGCCTGGAGATAGGACTTTTTTGATGTGTCATTTTCGGCCGCTTTGATGGCCTTAAGGTACAAGTATTTTTTTTCTACTTCTGAATAGAACGTCATAGTTGGGAGGTGCTAAGGAGTCGGATCATTGTTAATTTAAATACTAAATAACGAATCAGTAAGGCAGATCTTCAAATTTTTCATTTCTTCAAACATGCTTTTATAGTGTTTCCGGATTCCCGATACACCTGGAAGCAAACTTTCTGAACGATTTTACGGTGAATTGTGGCCTTCAAATATCTCAGCAATGATATTGACTCCTACCTCCGGATCAACTTTGTTTAAGAAAGGATTTCATTAACTCTTCTTTTTTATAACGGGACACCGGGATGGAAGAGCCGTCACTCATGATTAAGTAACCACCATCTTTACGAATTAATTTCTCTATTTCATTTTTGTTCACCAGGAAGGAACGGTGCACACGGATAAAATGGAGGGAGGGTAGCATTTGTTCCACATCCCCAAGGGTTACACAGATCGTTATTTTGGTTCCACCCTTCAGGATGATTTTCGTATAGTTATCCTGTGATTCACAACTGATAATAGTTTCAATGGATACAAATTGCAATCCTTCTGAGGAGGGCAACGCAATCTTAGTTGCCATTGCTTCGGGAGAATGAATTACCTGGATTAAGTTTTTTATCTGGTCGGCAAAGGGGGGTTGGACTACTCCTCTTTTCACTTTTTCAACAGCCTTCACCAGGTCTTCGCGGTCTATAGGCTTAAGCAAATAGTCAACCGCATTTACTTTAAATGCACGAAGTGCATACTCATCATAACTGGTAGTAAACACCACGGCAAAATCAACCTCGGTCAACTGTGCCAACATGTCGAAGCCATTAAGTACGGGCATCTCTACATCTAAAAAAACAAGATCCGGTTTGTTTTCCTTTATGCATTGCAAACCCTGTTCACCACTATTGCAAGTTGAAACAACTTTAACGTCCGGGCAATAGCGGGCCAACAGGGAATATAAATTTCTTACACTCGGTGGTTCGTCGTCTATAATTATGGCTCTAATCATATCAGGCTATTTGCTGCAGTAATTCACAATAAGCTATTTTCAAATGAACCCTTGTTCCGGAAGGCTCTCCCAAAGTATCATAAAGATCTTCGATTTCAAAATCAGCATTAAGATTCCTTTCCTGGTTTAATAGCGAAAGGCGCTCCCTGGTGATCTGCAGACCTTTCGAGGCGTTTCTTTTAGTGCTGCTTTTCAGTTCGAGTGCTCTTTTCCTTCCTATTCCATTATCAGTGATGATGCAGTTCAATATACCACCCTCGGCTGTACCAATTTCTAGTTGAAGAATACCTTTTCCCTGTTTTGGCATTAGGCCATGCCATATAGCATTTTCGCAGAAAGGCTGAAGTAACATAGGAGGAACCCTGATATCTCCGGCATCAACTGCATTTTTAAAGATGATCGTATAATCAAATCGTTCATCCAGGCGCAGGCGCTCCATATCGAGGTAAAGCTCCAGCATCTTTAATTCATCTTCAAGAGGTATCAATGGCTCGTGTGTATTGAGCACCATGCGCATCAGTTTGGAAAAGCGGCTCAAGTAATCAGATGCCTTTTCCACGTCATGTTCCAAAATATAAGCGTTAATGGACCCGAGACTATTGAAGATAAAATGCGGTTTCATTTGGGTGCGCAGTGTTAGCATTTCCAGGTCAGCATAACGCTTTCTAAATTCTGCTTTGCCTTTCTCCAGCTCCAGTTGTTGCATGTGTAAGGCTTGCTCTAATTGTTTTCGCTTCAATGTTTCATTGCGTCGCTTCAATCGAAAATTCCTAAAAACTAAAAAGCCTGTCAGCATAAGTGCTGACAGGACAAGTATTAAAGAATTCTTTTTCTGCGCCTCCTGTTTTAACTGCAGTTGCAGCTGGCTTGTTTTCTTTTCATCCTCAACCGCTCGTTGAGCATGATATAACTGGTTGTTTAGACGCCATAGGAACTGTTTACTTTGCAATGATTCTTTCAGGTCCATGTATTTTTTCAGGTAGTGCAAGGCACTATCGGTTCTTCCTAATTTTTCGTATACGTTGGCCAGGTTCTCCACACCTTCCATTATTAATTTATTGTTGTTAACGGTTTGTGCCAGCCGGTAACCTTCTGTTGAATAGATAAGAGCAGAATCAAACTGACCTAAACCGACATAAGTCTTACCCGTGTTGATTAAAGAAGTAGAGAGCCACATAGGAGCAATGTTCTTTTTCTTTCGGATTAAAGAAGTGGCGTCTTTAAATAAGGGTAAGGCTTTGTCGAATTGTTTTGCCCTTATGTATCCTTCACCAAGGACCATATCAGCACCAATAGGATTCTTCGGGGCGATTTGTTGAAATCTTTTAAGGTAATAAATTGCAGAATCATGCTGCCCCATCAAGCTATATACAGTACCAAACTGGTCATCCAGTTGAAACTCAATTCCACGTTCCTGTGCATATTGGCGTCCTATGTTCAGGTATGCCAGTGATGTTTTATAATCACCTACCTCGTTGTATAAGTTCACCATATTTCCAATGGACGATTGGTAAATGTATTCGTGCATACCGGATTTAGTCTTCTTCAACAGGTTAGCCAGTTCCATGGAACGCTCACAATATTGAAACCCATTACTATTGTCATAAAGATCAATAACATGAACCAGGCAAAGGAAGCTGACAATTTCGGCTTCCATACGTATGTCACCAGCCTTGCGAAATTGCTGTGCAGATTTGATCATGTTGTCAGTCCAGATTTTCTGATTTTTTGTGATGCGATATTCTACATCACCAAGGCGGTAATACGCCCATCCTAATACATCGGCATCATTGGCCTGTTCTCCTAACCGGATAGCTTCCTTCAGATTGTCTGATGTAGCGGCATCTGTTTCTGCTTTTGTGAAGATCATGCCCATTGCCCTACCTTTTTTATAACCCGCAACGGTGGCTTCATTTAATGCCAGCTGGCTGTACTTCTTTACAGAATCATCTCGTCTAATAAATCCGCCCATGGGCACCATATAGTTGTAAGCTATACTCAGGTTAATTAGTGCATCAATACGGTTATGAGATTTTAAGCCGGCTACTTCTTTTTTCATACGGTCAATTCTCAGGCTGTCTAATTTTCGCGTTTCATTATACTCCTGGGAATACCCATGGCTACAGAGTACAGTAAACAACAGCAACAGCAATAGTTTGTACATGATCATTTGATTTAGGTTGAAACGATCGCCCGGATAAGTTACAAGCTATCCGTGGCATTAACAATTCGAAAGTAGCGTCATGATTTACCCTTTTAGCCGCAGATTGAGCCAATTAAGTAATTGACTGAGTGAATGGCAGGATTGGAGGGTTAAATGGATCTCTTAGAGTTACCAGTTCTGATTTTTCAGCTCTGTATTGTAAAATTGATAATCCTGTAACTGGTTTTATTGGAAATTCAATTGCAATGAAGGAGTATTATTCTTTTGTATCTTCTGAAGTAAGGCTTGTAGTTCTTTTACTTTTTCGGGATATTTATCCGCCATATTATTTTTCTCACCTACATCATTAGAGAGGTTGTACAACTGCAGTGCAGGTGAATTCCCTGTTTCAATTCCTGTGAGTTTATTATACACCGGTCCATTGTTAGGCTGAATATATTTCCAGTTGTCTTTTACAACCGAGAGTGCTCCGCCTTGCTGCACCAAAACGGATCTTCCTTTGTTGGACAACCCTAATAATGCATTCAAAACATCCTCACCATCTGTATCTGCTGCAGCGGGTATTTTTTGTTTAAGCAATTTGGAAAAGGAAGTCAATAAATCCATTTGGCAGATTAACGCATCAGAAATTTTCGGCATGATTTTCCCCGGCCAGCTTATGATAAATGGCACTCTTGTTCCACCCTCAAAGGCACTGTACTTACCACCCCTCAGAGGCCCTGCCGGAGTATGGCCATTTAATTTAGTAACTGCTTCATCCTGGTAACCATCATCCAACACGGGCCCATTATCACTAGTGAAAATAATGATGGTATTTTTTTCTACCCCGGCCAGCTTCACTTGTTTTAGAATTTCGCCCACAGCCCAGTCTAATTCTAAAATCGCATCTCCCCTAAACCCAAGTTGAGATTTCCCTTTGAACATTGTTGAAGGCATGCGAGGAACATGTGGTTCAGTCAAACTATAATATAGGAAGAAAGGTTGCTGTTTATTTTTTTCAATAAAATCTTTTGCTTTCTGCAAGAATGTAAGCGGCATCTCTTCATCGGTCCAGCGGGCGGTTTGACCTCCAGTCATATAACCAATTCGGCCAATTCCATTGACTATAGTTTGATCATGGCCATGCCCGGGAGAGGATTTCATCTTCAGCAGTTCCGGATGCTCGGCCCCTGTAGGATCATTCCCTACTTTATGTTGATAATTTACTTCTATTGCATCCGAGGTGTCGAGTGCAATAACGTGATGGTTTTCTACAAAAACGGTAGGCACCCTATCAGCGGTCGCAGGAAAAATAAAAGAATAATCAAAACCCACTTCATTGGGCCCAGGCTGAATTTCTCCATTCCAGTTCTTTTCAACCTGCTGCCCCAAACCTAAATGCCATTTACCAACAATACCTGTTCTATAGCCGGCATTCTTAAACACGCCTGGCAACGTGAGTTTATCTAATGGAATTATAAGTGCTGCATCACCGGCCAAAATCCCTGTGCCCGATTTACGCCAGGGATATTTCCCTGTAATCACGGCATACCTGGATGGAGTGCAGGTGGCAGAGGTACTATGTGCATTGGTGAATCGAATGCCACCGGATGATAGTCGATCCAGGTTTGGAGTGCTGATTTTTGTAGCACCATAACAACCAAGATCCCCATAACCCAGGTCGTCAGCATAAATGTAAATGACATTAGGTTTCTGCTGTGGTAAGCCTTTCAGATGTACAAGGCAAAAAATAAAGAGAAAAAAGGAAACCTTGAGATTCATAAAGTGAGTAATAAGAATTTAGAACTAACCCTTTGGACTTTTTATTATGGATCGTCTGTGTTTAATTTAATCCGCCATGACCCCGATATAATTTAACCGGTCCATCAAGCTTTACTTTCAGCACAGTCATATATGGATCTTTAACACTTGCGGGAACATTGATGAATACAAGACCTGGTACAGGACTCCATGAAATCTTACCAACAACTTTTGGCTGCAGATGTTGTGAAGAACCCAGCACCTGGATGTCCCTGATAGTACTACTCAGACCTTTAATCATAACATTGCCTGTTGTGCCCCCGGGCAGGAATAGATAAAGTGTACTACTGTCTTTTGAAATAGTAGTTGGCCCGTAGAAATGACCTTGTGCCAATCCTGGCAAAGTGCCGAATATAGCCTCATCATGTTTGTTATTCCATTTCCCCAGCTCTTTCAGCACCTGAACTTCCTCGTCCGGAATAGTACCGTCTTCACGTGGACCAATATCGAGCAGCAGGTTGCCACCATTGCTCACCACATCTGCGAAAATGCTGATAATCTCAAACGGTGTTTTCCATTTGACATCTTTTGGCTGGTAGCCCCAACTATTATTGATGGTCATACATAGTTCCCACCAATTGTATTTAGGACGGCTCACCGGCAAGTTCTGTTCAGGCGTTTCATAATCACCATATCCCTGTAACCTCCCGTTTATAATTGCTGATGGATTATCCTTAAGGATCTCTTTGCGAATATTACCACTCTGCCATTCTTCTGCGCTGTGTTCCCAATCGCCGTCAAACCACCATAGTGCCGGTTTATAGAACCTATTTAATTCATCAATCTGCGCATGAAAGAATTGCTGAAAGTGCTTCCATCTTTCCGGATCTTCAGAAATCAGGTAGCGATTACTATCTCTTAAGAAGCCTGGATAATCAGGGTAGCTCCAGTCGATCAAAGAAAAATAGGCACCCCTTTTAATTCCCTCTTTATCCAAAGCCTGGTAAAAACTCTTGAGCAGGTCTCTTTTGGCTGGAGTGTTTTTTACCACATCCAGGTGATTCTGCTTTGTTGGCCATAAAGCCATACCATCATGATGCTTGGTGGTAATGACAGCATACCGCGCACCGCTTTCTTTTATCAGTTTTGCCCAACTCCCGGGGTCGTACCTGGAAGCAGTAAAGCCTTTCATCTGCCTGAAGTAATCGGTGGGCCTGATTTCTTTATTGTGAAAGCTCCAACTCTCCCCAATGCCATTCACTGAATACATCCCCCAGTGAATAAAGATGCCCAACTTTGCATCCTGGAACCATTGCATTTTATTTCGAATGGAATCCGGATTGATCATTTGCTGTGCATGAACATCGCTAAAGAACAAAAAAGAAAAAACAATGGCTGCAATTTTCTTCATAGTCACAGATAAATATGTAGCATTATTCAAAAGTAAACAACGTTACCATTAAAAGGAGCAAGGTGATGATATGAAAATCTGATGATTTGAAAAGGTAACATCTGAAATTCTGAAATTCAAAATACAATTTCAACTTAAATGGATGCGACAACCTTCTCCAACAATGCTTTTGTTTTGCGGATACCTTCTTCCTCACTTAATTTTTCGCCTTCGTATTCAACTCCTATATACCCTTTAAAGCCGTAATCTTTTACAATCTTCAATACCCGGTTATAATCTGTTTCAATGCAATTACCATTATCATCAAAATCTATGGTTTTTGCGCTTACGCCTTTTGCATAAGGCATCATTTCAGCAACTCCCTTATAGCGGTCATATTCCTCAACGCATTGGTTTGTTCCCTGCTGGCCCGCTTCATGCCTGATACAAAAATTGTTGAAGTCAGGTAACAAGCCTACGTTTGAAAGGTTGACCAGTTTCATTAATCCTGCTATCCACTGCCCATTAGAAGTATAGCCGCCGTGGTTTTCCACAATCACATTAATGTTTTCCTTTGAAGCATATTCTGCCAATTGGCTCAGAGATTCTGCTGCGGCTTTTTGAACATCATCTGCACTGCCCACACCCAATGCATTTACACGTATAGTGCGGCAACCAAGATGCCTGGCAGCATCCACCCACTTATAATGATTTTCCACTGCTTGTTTTCTTTTCGCCTTATCAAGGTCACCAAGATTCCCTTCCCTGTCACACATGATCAGGTGATTCGTCACCCCGTTGTCCTTGCAGCGTTTCAATAGTTCATTGAGATACGCAGTATCCTTTGCCTTATCCATGAAAAACTGGTTTACGTATTCCACCACACTGATTCCAAATTGTTGCTTTGCAACTACCGGGAAATCAAGATTGGACATTCTTTTTGCCAGCAAAGCACGGTGAAGGCTCCATTCTGCGAGGGAGATTTCAAAAAATGCATTGTTGGCAGAGCCTGTACTTTTTTTTGTAGAACTACAGGAAGAAATAATAGCTCCTAGTAAAGTGGCGCTGCCAAGTTGAGCAAGGAACTCACGTCGAGTGGATATCATAAGCTTTGTTTTAGTTTCATTATTAAAAAGTCATTTTGCAATCGCAATTCTTGCCCTGCCAACCTCGCAAAGACGCAGAAGATTTACATTTTTAATTTTAGAGATATTCCCGGTTTGGACCGGAAACATATTATTCCTCCTTGAACGATTGGGTTCTTTTCTAAGTTAAATAACAAGGAAGCTTTCTTTGACCTGTTTCTATTTATACGAGAGGAAACGGAAAAGGGAATGGCAACAACCTGTGAGACTAACCCCGCGCCAAACAAAAAGATACCGGCATTGCTATGTTGATAGGAAATCACTCCGGCTATTTCCAAAATAACACCTCCTCCTGCCAATGCAAGGGCAGTTGTTTTTTGCTGTTTACTTTTTAGAAGATAATCCTGTGTGATGGTTTGAGCAGGCATTAGTTGACTGAAAGAAATTGTTGAAAGAATCAGCAACAATATGCAAACAGGAATGGGTTTCATAAGAGTTGTTTTGGCAAAAAAAGGTACGACAAAACAGGTGAATAAAAGAAACTGGCTATTTTACTGTTGGGCAATATACCAACTTTGTTGTTAATGATTTTTACCTAACGTCCGAACAGAAAATGATCTATTCATATTACCCTTGAGGGGGTGAATGTGTTTTTGCTTTGCTTTTTTATAATACACCCGATGTCGGAGCATGCGAGTGTGCTCAGTGACACGCTGCCTGCGACAGTTGGAAGTCATGATGCCAGGAATGACAGTCCTGCTTTCTACTGACGATGGTCATTTTTAGCGCCTGGGTTTTCTCGTAACTTCAGAATATGTCACACCAAACCACACTAACAAAACACAATGAGGCACTGGGTCATATACTGAAGGAGCACCGGGAAGGTCTTGAGTTCGCAGGCAAAGTGCGGAAAGGAATAAAAAGTGAAGTAGAAACAGAACGAATGGTTGCTTACGTTAAATGGTTCTGGAAGGAGCATTTAGAACGACATTTTGACGAAGAAGAAAAGTGGCTACCCAAAGGCCTGCCAAGGGAACATCCCTGGATGAAACGAATGTTCAATGAGCATGAAAACTTCCGAAAGTTAATGGGACAGGTAACGAACAAAGCTTCTTATGAAATACTCGGTCAGTTAGCCCAGGACCTTGAAGATCATATCGGGTTTGAAGAACATTTGTTGTTCCATGAAGTGGAGAAGTTAGCTCCGACAGAGATGCTGCACCAGATAGCAGAAGCCTTAAACATGGAAGAAGGTTGTTCCTGGCAATGGCAGGACCGTTTCTGGGTTTCTCAATAATGTGGGAGTCCAACAGAACGTTCGCCATTCTGCTGTCAATAGACCGGAGAGGAACGTATCTGTTTTCATATCTCTACTTCTGAGTTGGGGACTCTTATTTTGCTACATCTTCGCATGCTTTCCTGCATGCAATTAATACGGGTTTTGTATGGAGTTAGCATGGAGTTAGTATGGAGTTTGTCCATGCAGAGTCCATGCAAAAGCTTACCATATTCCATACAAACCTTCAGATGACGGCATTACATTCGTGGTGATTTATTTTACTTTTTTTCTAAAAGTTGCTAAATAGTGAATGTGGAAGAACGCACCTTTCAGCAATTGTTGGCAACAGTGACGGCAGGGATAAATTTGATTTATATGGATGTGACTTAATTGACAAATAAAAGAGATGTCGATATCTTCAAATAGGAGACCTATTTACCCTGGAAAAATGTTGGGCTACATGATCAAATTCATGAGTATAATTTTGCTATAACGATATAGTTATTTTAAATTTGAAATGCTATATGGATTAACTGCTTTTTCTCCACGATCTGATTGCGCTTGTTAGTAGTTACGAAAACGAGCAATTAACTCAGTAGTACAAACATTATCCCTAAACCAGTAAAACTACGCACATGAGAAAAGGTATAACCCTATTCTTCATTTTCCTTTCTCCTCTTTTTTTGATTGCCCAGCAAAGAGTATCCGGAAGAGTAACAGATGAAAATACGCAGCCCTTGCGGGGTGCCAGTGTTACCGTCCGTTCCACCACAACTGGGGTCACTACAGATGCAGACGGAAGATTTGAAATCACTGTTCCCAATTTACAAAGCACCCTGGTCATTTCTTTTGTCGGATTTGCTAAGCAGGAG
>JBLNAY010000355.1:0-8191 GCA_050259715.1 Candidatus Dadabacteria bacterium | reverse complement strand
ATAACAGCCCAGGATATTAATAAGCTGCGCCAGGCAACCGGCGCGGGAATGATGGATTGCCGTAAGGCTCTTACAGAAACAGGTGGTGACTTCGAAGCTGCCATCGACTGGTTGCGCAAACAAGGACAAAAGGTAGCTGCCAAGCGTAGCGACCGCGAAGCTAAAGAGGGTGTTGTGATCGCAAAAACAACTCCTGACAACAAAACAGGATTCATCGTAACAGTAGCCTGTGAAACAGACTTCGTTTCCAAGAACGCTGACTTCGTAGCTTTTGCTCAAAGCATTGCTGATGCTGCAGTAAGCAACGATGTAAAATCTAAAGAAGAATTAAATGAGGTTAACGTAAACGGTTCTAAGGTTTCTGACCTTATCAACGATAAATTAGCTGCTATCGGTGAGAAGATAGGTGTGACCCGTTTTGAGAGAGTGGAAGCTGCTTACGTAGCATCTTATATTCATGGTGCTTACCGTATGGGAGTTTTGGTTGGTTTTAATAAGCCAGCCGGCGAAGCAGGTAAAGATATTGCCATGCAAATTGCAGCTATGAACCCTGTAGCCGTTGATGCCGCATCAGTGCCAAAAGAAACCATAACCCGTGAAAGGGATATTGTGATGGAGCAAATGAAGCAGGATCCGAAGATGGCAGGAAAGCCGGAAGAAATGCTTTCTAAAATTGCTGAAGGAAAATTAAACGCCTTCTTTAAAGAAAGTACACTTACTGCCCAGGCATATGTTAAAGATGGATCTAAGTCCGTTGGTGACTACCTTAAGAGTGTAGACCCTGAACTGAAAGTAACAGAGTTCAAGAGAGTAGCATTGGGATAATCCTCCAAAGGTATTCCTGACTACCATATTATACTAAACGCCTCCGGTTACGGGGGCGTTTCTGTTTATATCTTAACCTCGCGCATCCGTTATCTATTCTGTTAGTATATGGATGGAATGGAGTGTGAATGAAGCCTGCATTGAGTTTGCACGCTATAAAGCCGTTCTAACTCCATGGTAACTCCATACAAACCCTATACTATCTCCATATTAACCCTATACATAAGCACTATTCAACACAAAGTAACCAAGTATCCTACATCCTACATCCTGCATCACGTATCCCGCATCCCTTTTCCCCTTTCGCCTATTCGCTATTTACTATTGACTATTCACTTCTCTCATCTCACATTTCCACTACAATTAAAAAATTGTTTGTACTATTTAATTACTCTAACTTGTAAAGACATTCCCCCTTCTAAACTGCTGCTGTACCTGTGTTTACTTCATTCCCTGATTCGTTTGAACCTATTTTAATAACTCCAAAATCAAAACAAAATGAAACGATTACCACTTCTTCTCACTTTAGCTATGCTATTGGTCCTTTCCTCTTATGCCCAAAACCCAGCCGCTAAGCCTACGGCAATGAAACAAAACGATCTGCCTTACAAGGCACACATTTCCTCCGACGTACAGATGGGTGACCAACAGTATCTCCGCATGGTTGAAAACGCATGGAAAGCATGGGACAACAATAAACTGGATGCCATGGCAATGATTCTGTCAGATACATTAACGGCAATCATGGCTGATGGAACTATGATTAAGGGTAAGGATAAATTTATCTCCGCGGGCAAAGAATACAGGGGGAGTTTAGCTTCAGCCACTAGTGAAGTACATGTTGCCACTCCTTTAAAATTTATTGATCATGGTAATATGCCGGTGGTATCCATCTGGGGAATTGAAACAGATGTAAAGAAAGATGGCAGCAAGGATGTATATGCCGTAAACGAAGTTTGGGCATTTAATAAGGATGGACAGGTTTTCTTCTTCCGCCAGTTCATGAGTAAAGAACCAAAGCAATAACATTATACATTGTAGAATCAAGGCCATCTCACTGAGGTGGCTTTGTTATTTACAAATGCAACTTGATTATTGTTCTTCCAGGGGGAGAATACGATTATCAAATAACTTTTTAGCAAGACGGAAGAAGATCATGCAAACAATAGCACCCACAAAAGCAGAACTCATATCCTTCTGTGCATCCCACACGTCACCTTGCGTACCCAGGTAGGCTACTCCTTCTGATGGAAAGAAAACATCGGCTACCATCCACTCGATTAACTCATAAGCGGCACTAAAAGAGAGGGTGATCTCAACGGGTAATACCCAGCACACCCAGTTTGGCCATTTGAAATAGTTCTTAAAGTAGTCCCTCATCGGGTAGGCCATCATCAATCCAAAGCTGAAATGAACAATGCGATCATAAGGGTTGCGTTCTAAATGCAACGTATCTTTTAACCAGTAACCAAATGGATTCTCTGCATACGTGTATTCAGCACCATAAATGTGTAATAGCAGGTAAATAAAGAAGAGGCAATAGCTTAACTGGCTAAAGGTGAATTTCCGGTATGTTGTGGTAAGGAGCAATAAACAGATAAAAGTCAATGCATTTTCTGTAAACCAGTTAGCCCTGTTTGGGGTATTTACAAAAGTTGCCAGCCATACACAAAAGAATAAGAGTATGAACAATTGGAGCAAACGGTTGCTGAAGAAAGATTCCCTTTTAAGAGAACTGGCAGTAGTAAAGGTCATGTACCAAGATAATAATAATCTCAAAAAGAGTTCAGGACCTGCCAGCAACAGTTATTTAGCGGGCAATCTAATTTTCAAATTTCCAAATCAGCACATCTTCAAATTTCTCTTACCTTTCTTCCATAAACTCGCTACTTTATGAACAGGCTGCTGATTATTCTCTTCCTGCTTGCAGGCCAGCTTATATCTGCGCAATATCATTACCCGGTAACAAGAAAAGTTGATACGATCAATAACTATTTTAATACACGTGTTGCCGATCCGTACCGCTGGTTGGAAGATGATAATAGTGAAGAAACAAAGGCATGGGTGAAGGCTCAGAATGAGACTACGTTTGAATACCTTTCTAAAATTCCATATAGGGACAAAATCAGGAAACGTTTACAGGAGTTGTGGAACTATACCCGTTACACCGCACCTTCAAAAGAGGGAGATTATTATTATTTCAGCCGCAATGATGGTCTGCAAAACCAGAGTGTATGGTACCGTCAAAAAGATCTGAATGGAAAAGCGGAGGAGTTTTTTGATCCCAATAAATTATCGTCAGAAGGAACAGCATCATTAGGTACTATGTCTTTCTCAAAAGATGGGAAATTGCTGGCATATACCATTCAAAAGGCAGGAAGTGATTGGCAGGAAGCTTTTGTGATGAACGCCATTACAAAAGAAAAGTTGAATGATCACCTGGATTGGCTGAAGTTCACAGGATTAGCATGGAAGGGAACCGGGGGATTTTATTATGGCCGGTACCCGGAACCAACTGAGAAGGAGAAGATGAAAGGTAAGAACATGTTCCAGGCTATTTATTTTCATAAGATCGGTACTCCTCAATCTGGCGATGAATTAATATTTGAAGATAAGGAGCACCCGTTGCGTATCGTGAATGCCGGGGTAACAGAGGATGAACATTTCCTGGTGCTGGTTATCTCAGAAGGGACAAGCGGCCGTGAAATCAGGGTTAAAAACCTCAAGGCTAAACAGCAGGATTTTACTTTGATAATTCCGGGATTCTCCAATGAAGCCAACGTTGTAGATAACATCGGGGATAAATTACTTATCCGCACAAATGTAGGTGCCTCTAATTATAGGCTCGTACTGGTTGACCCTGCAAATCCAGCACAAGACCACTGGAAAGAGATTATTCCGGAGCAGAAGAATGTTCTCCAGGCGGTTCGCACAGGAGGCGGATACTTGTTTGCTTCATATTTAAAAGATGCATCGACAAAAGTGTACCAATACACATATGCCGGTAAAAAGATAAGAGAAATAAAATTACCTGGAATTGGTACCGCTGGTGGCTTCGGAGCTCATAAAGAGGATAAACAATTGTTCTATACTTTTGCCTCTTACAACTATCCTCCTTCTATATTCAGGTATTCCATTGCAACCGGCAATTCAACTTTATATCGCAAGGCAGGTGTAAAGTTCAATCCCGCCGACTACGAGGTGAAGCAAGTATTCTTCACCAGTAAAGATGGCACTGCCATTCCTATATTTCTTACTTATAAAAAGGGCCTTGTGCTTAATGGAAGTAATCCTGCTTTGATTTATGGTTATGGAGGATTTAATGCAAATGAAACACCTTCGTTCAGTGTCTCAAACCTGTTCTTTGTTGAGCAGGGAGGAATTTATGCAGATGTAGTACTCAGGGGAGGAGCCGAATATGGAGAGAATTGGCATAAAGCAGGAATGCTCAATAAAAAGCAGAACGTTTTTGATGATTTTATTGGCGCTGCAGAATGGTTGATCAAAAATAAATACACAAGCCCTTCGAAACTGGCTATCACCGGTGCATCCAATGGAGGTTTGCTTGTTGGAGCAGTAATGACGCAAAGACCTGAACTTTTTAAAGTAGCTGTTCCGGAAGTTGGTGTAATGGATATGTTACGCTTTCACAAATTCACTATAGGCTATGCATGGGCTGTAGAATATGGCAGTAGTGAGAACAAGGAGCAATTTGAATACTTATATAAATACTCGCCGTTGCACAACATAAAGAAAGGTACCCGCTATCCTGCCACCCTGGTGACTACTGCGGACCATGATGACAGGGTAGTACCGGCGCATTCATTCAAGTTTGCCGCCACACTGCAGGAGGCAAATGCCGGTCAGAATCCTGTATTAATAAGAATTGAAAGTAATGCCGGGCATGGCGGCGGGATGCCAACCAGTAAAAGGATCAATCTCGCTGCCGATGTGTGGAGCTTTATTATGAGCAATCTTGGAATGAACTATAAGGAGGCAGCACTTACTCCTGGTGCTCCTGTCAAAAAAATCTCCCGCTAATGTCCTAATGAAAAGTACCGGGAAAGAAGTTGTGCAATAGATGTACTCAGGTTGAAATAGATGCAGGTTTAATTTTCCTGGTTCTCTGTTTCATTAATTGAATGGCATCTTCCCTGCTGGAGAACATGTTATCAATGTTTACTACATGTTCAGCGAGTTTATCATAGCGTTTGGTCATCAGGTAGAAAAAAACATGCAAATAATGAACACCATCAAAAACCAACGCCTTATTACGGGCAAAGGATTCCTTCAACCTGATAAACTCTAAAGGCATCTCGGTATAGTGTAGACCCGGCCTTAAGTGATGGATAATATGGTAACCATCATTCCAGCAAATCTTATTATAAGAGGTGTTAATGCAATTAATAGCGCTTTTATAAAGGTTCGTGGGTTCTTCATGATCAACGAAGGCATGTTGTGTCCAGTTCCCGAGCATCATCACTAACCTGCCAAAGAAAAAGGGAATGATAAACACTAATAAGGTAGCAGGTAGATTCACAAATGACATTCCTATACAGAATAAGAAAAAGCATACTTCACCGAAGCTAAGGCGGGAGTACAACTTCCTTCTCTTACGCTTATAGAGGTAAGCAAAAGTGTCTTTGAAACCGGATACCATGAAGTCCATATAATACATCAGGAAACCCCTGATACTATCTCTCTGGTAAGGCATCGTGCTGCTATCATCATCTTCAGTATTATTTTCAACATGATGCATTCCCATATGATGACTGAAATAAGTTTCTGGTGTATGGCCGAAAAACGGTGTAACGAACCAGGTGATATAATTATGAAAGTATCCCTGGTAAGGCTTTATGAAAGTCTTGCGGTGGCACATACAATGATACATTAAACCAAACCTCCCTTTATAATACATCTGGGAAACATAGAAATAAGGAATGGCAAGGGCCCACCATGTCCATCCACTTAGCAGGTTTGTATATAAAATAATTGCTGCGGGAATTACCAGTAAGTGAATGCCGGTTAACAAATGAATAAAAGGAAGATCTCTCTTGTCATTCATATACTTCAACCAGAACCGGTCATATGCTGACAAATGATTCTTCGGCTGGTATACAGGGTCTGTAATCGTTGATAAAACTTTCATGCGTTTCTACTATAACTGCGAGTTCTAAATATAGGGTAGTTTTTTGTAGCTGCAATTGCTGTGCCTTAAAGGTTTAA
Source organism: Candidatus Dadabacteria bacterium (assembly GCA_050259715.1). GTDB lineage: Bacteria > Bacteroidota > Bacteroidia > Chitinophagales > Chitinophagaceae > Flavisolibacter. The sequence continues at coordinate 2,140 of JBLNAY010000355.1, read as the reverse complement.
CGTTTAAAGACTGGTCAGTTCAAAACTTGAAAGCTCTCCTGCATATGAGAAATGACTGATATGAGAATATGTAAACTGTAAACCCAAAACTGCAAACCGTAAACTATTTTCCTCCATTCGCCCTTAAGTCATTAATGCAATTAGCATCAAGGGCAGGCAAGCCATTAATCAGGCTACTAAAGTTGGAGTTTGATTCCAGTCCGTAATACATAAGGCAACTCGTATTGGTACAGTGAGCTCCATGTCCTGCATCCTTATGATCTGACTGCATGGGAGTGCCCTGGTCCACCAGTCCAAGAAGGTGCCCGAATTCATGTTCAGTTACTGCCGATAATAATCGTGGCCTGGATACCTGGCCAATTCCACCTGAATGAGAAGCGATCATTGGTCCAAAAAGGCAAATGGACGTATTCCAGTAAGAGATGCCAATCACATTATCTGTTGTATAGTTGGCATCAACAATCAGGATATGAATAGCCTCCCGACTGCCGATCGTAAATTCTGACCGGTTTTGCTTTTCGAGGTTAACTACATCTTCAATTGCAACTTTGCTCTTTCCTGTAGAAGGCATTTGCTTCATGGTAAATTGAATACCATCGGGTTTATTCAAACGGCTGCTAAGAAAAGATTGAAGGTTACTTATGGTGGTGGCATCAGGTTCATACCCCTGCACGTAATCAAATTGCACAACAAGAGAGGTGTATGCAGATGCGGATAACAGGTCATGCGCCGATGACCCTAAGGTCTTATAATCCTTATTTCCAACAACATCCTGCTTCCTACATCCAAAGCCAAGGGATACAATTAAAAGAAATAAAAAAAGCCTGGTTCTCATTAATTTAACACATAGATACATAGGCACATAGGGATATTTTGATTTCTCACTAAAAGTAGGGAAGATTTATTCAGTGCATAGATCTGCATAATAATTGTTTACTAACGTTTTCTGACCTTCTTTCATTATGTTAGTGCAATTAAAATTTATGAGGATACCTTTTGGTTTTTGCAACAACTTCATATAAGTAAGTAATTGTGCTTTATGAACCGGAAGAATAGCTTCAACTGCTTTCAGTTCAACAATTATTAATTTATTTACCAGAACATCAATTTTTAAATCACTTTGAACCTTCATCCCCTTATAGAAGATGGGAACCCATATTTGAGATTCATAATCTAAATCTGTTAAGGACAATTCAGCCAGAAAACATTTTTCATAAACACTCTCCAACAGTCCCGGACCTAAGTGTTTATGAACTTCAATGGCACAGCCAAGGATATCATAAGTAAGTTCATCCAAATATCTTTGAGTCAGAATATTATTACTTATTTCCATATTTTTTAATAGCTTATAAAGAAACTACAGAAAAAGTATAAATCAAAAATGGAGAATCTTCCAGTAGAAATAGGATTCTAACGTTATTCAATTTAAAAAGAATTATGTGATCTATGTGGCTATGTGCCTATGTGTTAAAAAGGAGAGGCAGCGAATAGCTGCCCCTCCTCGTCTGATAAAAACTAAAAATTATCAATCATCATCGTCTTCATCGCTGCCATCACAATCATGTGATTGCACATAACCGGTTAAACGACTATATGCATCTGCAACATTAGCAGGCATTGTCGTAGTTGGTAAATTAGTAGCTGTTAACTTGTTGATACCTGCCAACCATGTTTCCAATGTAGTGATATCAGCTGCATACCCGGTGTAGGATATATTAGCCTGCGCCAGTTTTAGGGCAGCTAATGTGAGGAACACTTTTTCGGGATCATGGTTAGAACTGGATAAATAGAAATTATATACTGCCAAAGCTTCTGTAGGAGTATAATTAAATCCCGCAATCGTTACATTGCCTGCTGTAGTTCCGTTTACATCAGGCCATGTTTGGGAACCGCTACCGAACCAGTTTTGAATATCGGTAGTACAAACCTCTTCCCGGTCATCACTGTCATCACATTCATGATTCTCCAGCCAATCATTCAGGCGGCTATAAGCAGCCTTTACATTAGCAGGCATTTTCGTAGAGGATATGTTGGTAGCTGTTAATTGTCCAAGGCTTGACAACCAGCTTTGAACAGTTGCCAGGTCAGTTGACATACCCGTATAAGTCGGAACATTATTTCCGCTTAACAGGACAGAAGC
>JBLNAY010000354.1:0-7040 GCA_050259715.1 Candidatus Dadabacteria bacterium | reverse complement strand
ATTCCCACTGACTTTCAAAAGGCACAGCAAGATCTAACCAAACCTCTCCCCGACCTTAAAAAGGTGGATAAAAGCTGGACTTTATTCCTTGATCGTGATGGAGTAATAAATGATGAACGAGTAGGTGAATATGTTCTGAACTGGTCAGAATTTGTATTTAGTAAAGGCGTTTTGGATGCTTTCAAACATCTTTCAGAACACTTTGGCCGCATAATAATAGTGAGTAATCAAAGAGGAGTAGGCAAGGGTCTTATGTCTAAAGAAACATTAGACAGTATTCATCTCGAGATGCAAAGAGAAGTAGAGATTGTAGGAGCACATATAGATAAGATATATTATTGTACAGAAGTCGAAGACAAGTCATTTTACCGCAAACCCAATCCAGGAATGGCTTATATAGCTAAGAAGGAAATTCCCGGTATTGATATGAATAAATCAATAATGGTAGGGAATAAGCCAGGTGATATGAAGTTTGGAAAAGCAGCAGGAATGTATACTGTCTTTGTAACTACTACAAATCCCGATCAAATATTTCCACATTCAGATATTGACCTGATTTTTCCTACACTGCTTGATTTTACAGAAGCCTTACAAAATAAATAAGGACAGTGTCTTATTCACTGTCCTTATTTATGAAAGCAATTATAACGGTTACAACTTAAATCCGAGAGTAACACTTATCACCCTATTCTTATTGTTGTTGTCTGTATTGCTGTTTGAACCGGACTGCAACTTGGCGAGTCCTAAACCATAATTTACTCCTACTACAGTTGTCTTTCCTTCAATTCCTGCAGTTCCATTCAAACCATAGTCAAATCTCCTTACCACACCAAGACCTGTACCCTCTTCCTGGTTCAGTGTTGTGGGATCATCATTAGAAAACCGGATGTCAGAATCATAACTGTAATTACCAGTAAGAAGATGGCTTCCTTCCGTCTTCACCTTTCCTGCAACTCCTGCTGCTATGTAAGGACCGGCGCCAACAAAGAATTTTGTAGTACTACCTAAATCGGTCTTGAGCACCACGTTCAGTGGGACTTCGATATACATAGGATTAAAAGTCTGCTTAAAATACCCTGTCTGCCCGGCAATACCCTTTTCCACTTTAGAACCCTTCCCGGTAAAAAGCAATCCGGGCTGCAATGATATAGCATCAGAACCTAATGGAAGATTACCTATGATGCCTACCTGGAAACTAGTCAACTGGTTAGCCTTGTCAACGCGCCCATTTTCGTTGATACTAACATTTGCGAAATTGACTCCCCCCCTGATTTGGGTGCTGCCCTGAGCATTTGCAATAAAGCCAGTCAAAACAGATGCAGCACAAAAAAGCATTGTTCTCGTCTTCATATTTACGTTGTTTAAATTTCCGCTTCTACCAACAAATGCCTTGCCAGTATAGCCGGCAAAATAAAATTCCCTTGCAAGCAAGGGAATTAAAAACGATTATGGTTAGTTGGCTTCAACCTGAATGATCTACCATTGATCATACTTACCGGCCAGGATACCAAGGTTCTTCTCCGGAAAGATTAACAGGTAAGGTAGGAATCAGACCCGGTAGTAACGGACTACTAAAATAAGTAATCTGAACACCGAAAACAAAGTTCTATCCGAAAATATTTATGAACAATTACCAGGTAAATTATGGATGTGCATAACTCTATAACCAGGCTTTTGGTTACAGGTACTTTATAAATGTATCAGTGCTTAGAAGGTTACTGATTTTGAAAATGAATACCACAATCAAATAGTTAGATAATCAAAAATGGATTATCAGAATGGTAACCATTTTTATCCTTCTTGTCAGCTTTAGTGAAGCGTCTCTTTATCCATCCGAATATTCTATTTAGCATAGCGGTTCATTTAAAAGTTAACAATAAAGGTGTTTAGCTCAGAGGGGGAAGACTAACAGCAAAAACCTAACCAATCGTTTTTCAATATGTAGAATATTGGAGTGACCTGTTCAAGATAAAATTTAAATCTTTCCCCTCCAAAAGTTATTTACTGTTTACAATAAACAGTCTCATTAGCGATACGCTGTATTATAGATGCAGTAAGCTTTTACAAACATTTATGATTTTTGTCAACATTGATTTCCACAACTGCTGAACCCAGTTGCATTATTACTAACCTATTTCAATATCCTATATGAGACAAGTTGTAGTTGTCGTGGTCACTAATTAAGAAAGCCTCACCAATTAAGATGAAGCTTTCTATTATTTTATAGGACACCGGCTTTATATTGCCGATTTCCCTGAAGTGGTGAATTAATAATCCATTCCACCCATACCGCCTGGCATACCTGCCGGAGCTGCTGCGGACTTAGGTTCTGGCTTATCAGCAACCACACACTCAGTAGTTAATAACATACCTGCAATAGAAGAAGCATTCTCCAATGCGATACGTGTAACCTTAGTTGGGTCGATAACACCGGCAGCAATCAGGTTTTCGTATTCTTCAGTACGTGCGTTAAATCCGAAATCGCCTTTTCCTTCTTTCACTTTATTTACAACGACACTTCCTTCGATACCGCAGTTTTCTACGATTTGGCGAAGAGGCTCTTCCAATGAACGACGAACGATCTGCACACCTGTTGCTTCATCATTATTCAAAGTATTGATACTATCCAAAGCCGGAATGGCACGAACATAAGCAACTCCACCACCAGGTACGATACCTTCTTCAACGGCTGCACGGGTAGCATGTAAGGCGTCATCAACACGGTCTTTCTTTTCTTTCATTTCCACCTCAGTAGCTGCACCAACATTCAATACAGCAACACCGCCACTTAATTTAGCAAGACGCTCTTGTAATTTTTCACGATCGTAATCAGATGTAGTGCTTTCGATCTGTGATTTGATTTGGTTAATGCGTCCCGTAATAGCATCCTTTTCACCATGACCACCAACGATAGTAGTATTGTCTTTATCGATCACTACCCTTTCACACTTACCAAGGTAAGTAAGGTCGGCATTCTCCAGTTTATATCCCTGCTCTTCAGAGATTACGATACCTTTTGTAAGGATTGCAATATCCTGCAGCATTTCTTTTCTCCTGTCACCAAAGCCAGGTGCTTTAACTGCAGCAACCTTTAAAGTACCGCGTAATTTGTTTACTACTAATGTTGCAAGTGCTTCCCCTTCCAGGTCTTCAGCGATGATCAATAAAGGAGCTCCTTGTTGAGCAACTTTCTCCAAAATATGAAGAATGTCCTTCATGCTACTAACCTTCTTATCATAGATAAGAATGAAAGGACTCTCCAGTTCTGTCTGCATCTTTTCGCTGTTAGTAACGAAATATGGAGAGATGTAACCACGGTCGAATTGCATACCTTCTACTACATCGATACCTGTTTCAATTCCTTTTGCTTCTTCAATAGTGATAACACCATCTTTAGAAACCTTTTCCATTGCTTCAGCAATCAGTTTACCGATCTCACTGTCATTATTAGCAGAGATTGTAGCTACCTGCTCGATCTTCTTGTTATCATTTCCAACTTCCTGGGACTGAGAGCGCAGGTTCTCAATAACCGCCCTAACTGCCTTATCGATACCTCTCTTTAAATCCATTGGATTAGCACCTGCAGCTACGTTCTTTAATCCTTCGGTGATAATAGCCTGTGCTAAAACGGTAGCAGTAGTGGTTCCATCACCTGCAACATCTGCAGTTTTAGAAGCAACTTCTTTCACCATCTGGGCACCCATATTCTCAATAGCATCTTCGAGTTCTATTTCTTTCGCAACAGTAACACCATCTTTAGTTACTGAAGGAGCACCAAATTTTTTCTCGATAACCACATTACGGCCTTTAGGACCTAATGTCACTTTTACGGCGTTTGCCAAAACGTCGACGCCTTTCTTCATTTTGTTACGGGCATCAGTTTCGAAAAACAGTTGTTTAGCCATGTTTATTTGTAATTTTTAGTTGTTTAATAATGTTTTTACCTGTTTCCTGCTTATTGCATATCTACTTTATACAATCGCCAGGATGTCACTCTCTCTCATGATCAGGTAATCGTCTCCCTCGATGGAGATCTCAGTACCTGCGTATTTACCATATAAAACGGTATCGCCTTCTTTTACTGTCACTGGCTCATCCTTTTTACCAGGACCGGCAGCGATCACTGTTCCCCTTTGGGGTTTTTCTTTAGCTGTGTCTGGGATAATAATACCACCGGCAGTTTTTTCTTCTGCAGCAGCCGGTTTTACAATCACTCTGTCATGCAGAGGGGTAACATTTACTTTGTTAGCCATACGAGTATCAATTTTTGGGTTTTAATAGTTAGAAGTTCAGCCGATTTGACTGGCGGGCAAAGGTAGGCGAATAATGTGCCATCGCATGAGAAACGGAAAAAATAGCAGTTTTAACACCTTAAATGACTAAAAATGCTGCAACCACAGCTATTTATTTCAGCTTACGACTGCCAAGAAGTCGTTTTATGACCGACGAGTGATCAGTTATGAGTTGGTTCCCAAATGGTAATCTGCAAGGTTTCCAACCTCCGGGTTTACCTATGCTCGTACATAGTTCGGATATACGGTTGATATGCAGTTATCACGCTGTTGATATGCAGTTGACATGCAGTTAACAGTATATCAACTGCATGTCAACTGCATATCATCTGCATATCAAGCGTATATCATAGCTATAGAATCTCTAGCCTAAACCTGCGATTCTTCCATGGTCAGGTTCTATGAATAGGTAGGTTGGATGAATACTATTTCTAATATCATCACTTCAAGTTTAAATGGATGATCCCGGAGTCAATAATTGATGCTTCTTTCGGATAGAGTCATCCACATAAAAACCCTTTAACCATTAAACTTTTAAACCCTTAAACCTTTAAACTGCCCTTAGCACCAACTTTGCAACCTGTCCAACAAACTAAAGGAATGGATATACTGGATTGCATAATCGTAGGCGGTGGACCGGCAGGGCTGAATGCCGCTGTGGTTCTTGGCAGGTGTAGAAGAAAAGTATTGGTTTTTGATACAGGCAAACAAAGAAACCGGTATTCTCATGGAATGCATAATTATCTCACCAGGGATGACATAATGCCAACAGATTTTATACAGCTTTGTCACAAGGAGCTGAAAAAATATGGGGTCCGGTTCAGAAACAAGAAGATTACCAGTGCCCATAAAAACACGGACGGTGTTTTCGAGGTAAAGGATGAAAATGGAGACTGTTATTTCTCTAAAAAGCTCCTGGTAGCTACCGGATTGTCAGATAATCTTCCGGATATTAAAGGATTTATGGAAATGTATGGCATATCTGTTTTTCACTGTCCTTACTGCGATGGTTGGGAAGTAAAGGATAAACACATTGGCGTTTATGCCCGAAACAAAGAAGGTTGGGAGCTTGCATTGTCACTAAAAGGATGGAGCTCAAGAGTAACGTTATATACAGATGGGAGGAATAAAGTTAAGCCTGAACAGCAGGAACAATTGTCAGCTAACGGTATCGAGATCGTTCGGCAACCTATTGAAAGGCTGGAGGGCACTAATGGATATCTTCAAAAGATTCTCTTTAAAAGTGGTGAAGAACGGAAATGTGAAGCTCTGTTCTTTGTCAACGGCTTCAAACAGCAATGCAATATTGCAGAAGCTTTTGGCTGCGAAATGACTGCGAAGGGAGTAGTGAGAACAAACCGCCACCAACAAACCAATATTGAAGGATTGTATGTAGCAGGTGATGCATCAAAAGACATGCATTTCGTGGTGGTAGCTGCTGCAGAAGGTGCAAAAGCAGGTGTTACTATCAATAAGGAGTTACAAAAAGCATATACTGACAAACAGGTGCAGGCTCAAAACCGTGCAACGGTTAAACGAGATTTAACCAACCGCAAACAGCCGGCGGTATAGCATTTGACGAATAAACAAAAAAAATGAATGATTATCGTTTGAATATAACAGGGTTCCTTTTGCTATTAATTGCTATTTCAATTTCTTCCTGTTCCACACCAAAGGATAGTACTTCTGATATTAAACCGTTGATCACTTCCAAAAGCTACATATTTAAGGCTCAAACAGCATTACCTATGGGAGGTTCTGTTGTTCAGCTGACGTCACCATATGATTTAAGAGTGAGCCGCGATTCAGTGGTTGCCTACTTACCTTACTATGGAAGAGCTTACAATATTGATCCGTATTCTTCTGAAGGTGGAATTAAATTTACCTCAACAAAATTCAACTACAAGGTTAATGAAGCAAAAAAAGGTGGTTACCAGGTAACGATCGTACCTACTGACCAGCGGGATGTGAGGCAACTTTACCTAACAGTATATCCTTCAGGGAATGCAAGTTTACAGGTTTCCAGCAATAACCGTCAACCGATCACTTTCGAAGGATTTGTTTCAGCTAAATAAGATTAACCAGCAGAAGTTCCTTTCATTCTAACGGCGGCATAGGAAACCTGCTATTTATTATATCGAGCAGTGCCTCCCTGTTTTCCATAGAACCCTTCGATGTTCCTATAGCGGTTTGAAATGCATCATTTTTAATTGCCTCCATAGCTTCTGCAATAAACTGATTCACAGGCATTCCCCCATGAGTTTGAGATTTGTCGCTCCTGCGGTCATGACCCAGTTCTGTATCTACAGCCGGTGGAGCAATCTCGAATACTTTAACAGGTGTATTCTTTAACTGTATGCGGAGGGATAAAGTAATGGAATGAATTGCCGCTTTTGTTGCGCAATAAACTGACAATAAAGCAATTGGTACAAAGGCCAACCCTGAAGAAATATTTATAACAGCCGCTTCCTTCTTTGTAGAAAAGTGTTGCATAAAAAGAGAAGATAAATGGACAGGAGCAATGAAATTCGTCTGCACCTCGGTGTTTAATCTATCTACATCTACGGGCTTGCGCATATCCGTTAGGAGTTGAATGCCCGCATTGTTAACCAGGACATTCACTTCCGGGTAATTGCTTATACACCAATTGGCGAATGATTCTCTTTCTACCGGATTATTTACATCTACAACCCGGGTAATTATATCAGGATTCTTCCTGCTTATTTCTTCAAGCCGGTCTCCTCTCCT
>JBLNAY010000353.1:0-21928 GCA_050259715.1 Candidatus Dadabacteria bacterium | reverse complement strand
GTTAATTTGAGCCTCGCATTAGTACTACATTAATTATCTGCTAATTATTGCATCTTAGTTAGTTTCTTACTTCCGCCTTTCTCAGATATTTAATCATTTTTTATTTTTTACAATTATGAACATTTATGTTTCCAATTTAAGCTTCGACGTACAGGATGAAGACTTAAAAGCATTTTTTACTCCTTATGGAGAAGTCACTTCTGCTAAAATCATCAACGACAGGGAAACCGGCCGTTCAAGAGGTTTTGGATTTGTTGAAATGTCCGATGAGGCATCTTCTAAAAAGGCAATCAGCGAGCTGAATGACTCATCCGTTGAAGGCCGTACTTTGAAGGTTATGGAAGCCAAACCAAAAGAAAACAAGTCTGGAGGTTTCAATGGTGGTTTCAACAATGGCGGTAGCTATAACAAAAACAGGTATTAATTTATTTATCTAATACTCAGAAGGCTGTCAGCAATGACAGCCTTTTTTTTATTTATATAGCAAGCGGGGGCATTGGGAGGAGACGTGAGACGCGAAATCTGAAACGTGAGACGTCAAACCAGAGATGTAAAACGCAGACGTCAAGGTCAAACTTCAGGAGATTCTTACCTTTATTTATGCCTACAAAACCGGTTAAACTAAAGGTCTCTCCTGCTATCGGCGAAGTCTCTGCAGAATATTTTATTCCTAAGGATGCAACATACATTATGACACTGGCGCATGGTGCAGGAGCAGGAATGAACCATTCCTTTATGGTGGCGTTGACGGAGGCATTGGGTATGGAAGGCGTAGCCACCCTGCGGTTCAATTTTCCTTTTGTCGAGCAAAAGAAGAAAAGACCGGATTTTCCTGCCGTTGCACACAAGACAATTGAAGTTGCGATTAACCATGCAAAAGAATCTTTTCCTGGTCTACCCCTGTTCACCTCCGGTAAATCTTTTGGTGGCCGCATGAGCTCACAATTCCTGGCTATCCATCCCGGCAGCGGAGTTAAAGGCATTATATTCTTTGGCTTTCCGCTTCACCCTGCCGGTAAACCTTCCACTGAAAGAGCAGATCATTTAAAAGAACTTGAGATGCCCCTGCTTTTTCTCCAGGGCACCCGTGATACGCTTGCAGAAATCAATTTAATAGAATCGCTATGTTCTTCCCTGCCAAAAGCGACCTTGATAAAGCTCGATGGCGCTGATCATAGTTTTAAAGCTGGCAAACAAAACCTGGTACCCATTCTTGCTGGTCACACTAAAAAATGGATGGACAGCATTCTTAGTGCCTGAGACCAGTTCAACTGAATAATAGCAGATACCCACGAGGTGAAATGCTATTGACATGCGCTTGAGACGCAGTTGAGACGGAATTGACATGCAGTTAACAGCGTATCAACTGCGTGTCAACTGCGTGTGAACAGCATATAAACAGTGTCTCCGAATCATTCATTAAGATAATTAAAAGCACCTGTTTGACTAATTACCGTCAGTGTTTTAGGGATCAAAAGAATCTAACTTTTACAAAAGAAAACAGGTATGAACATTCTGCACTTAACCATAAAAAGGCAATACTTCCTGGAAATACTGGAAGGGCTAAAAAAAGAGGAATACAGGGAAGACAAAGAATACTGGGCTGAGCGCCTGGAAGGAAAAGAAAAGTCTTTTACCCATATACTCTTTAAGAATGGATATAATACTGATGCCCCTGAAATGCTGGTAGAATGTAAGGGGATACAACTGGAGATCTGGAAATACAAGGATATACATGAGGAATTTGTGTGGGTAATCAAACTGGGAAAGATATTGAGGAAGAAACATATAATGCCTTACCGCAAACCTGTAGTTCCTGAGAAACAGGAAGAACCAGTAGAACGCGTCTTATTCGAAGAAGTGAAGGAACAATATATGGAGCAATTTATATAATCTACTTCCCAATTGAAGACTGACCTCCGAACTCATCACTGATCACTCATCATTCATTCCATTCACTATTGACTCCATCCCTATTCGCATGTGCATAACTGTATGGAAAAGACGTGAACAAGTAAACTTGCATCTGATTTTTTAAAAGTCTTTCTTTGATATACAATTGAAAGCGCAGTAATCGAAAGAAAATTGCAATCTCAATCAAAAGAGCATCGGGTTAGTAAGTAAGTACAAGCTTCGGTTTGTATTAAAAACAAAATCTGGTGCTTTTTTTATGTCCCTTTTTGCTCAGATTTCACAGATAGTTCTAATAACTCATCACTATTCCCTCCATTCACTATTGACTATTGACTCCTCATTACTGATCACTTATAACTCATTAATTCAGACGTGAGACGTCAAACGTGAAACGTGAAAGGTCAGATTGACTATTGACCATTCCCTATTCACCTCCTCATCTCTGATCACTCATCCCTCATCATTCCCATAACAATACACCCCATGTGGAATCTTTTGACGCATTAGAAACTCCTGGAGAAAATACCATCCGTTAACTCTCTGGAAACGGTGAACTAACGTCTGGACAAGTTGCTCTTTGATGCCTTCTGAAACACCAAGCACTTTATACAATTCCGGCAATGCACTACACTCTACTTCCAAAAGAAAGCTGCACCATTTGTCCTGCTGGTCCATCCTGGTATCTATGCCAATTACCTGCAGGCCATCATCAATAAAACATTGTGCCGAATGGCGGAACTGACCTTTGGTATAGTCAAACAATAAGCTGCTGGCTGGGTATCGCATCCTGGGCCGGTTGTTTACATCTATGTCCTCACCCCAATGCCAGTTTGACGAACAGAAGTAGGAAATCTTATTTTGATGCAGGAATTCCTGGAAGGCGAAGCGTGCCTGGCGTCCTCTGAAAGCATGGGCTATCGTTTCCAGCAATTCCTCTTTAGCTCCCTCGGGCACATGCAACACCCGGTATAGTTTCTTTAAAGATTGCTCCTGCACCCACAGGTTGTGTAGAAAGCGGTTATAATCCTGCCGGCACTGCTCGTCCTCAATATATCCACCGATCACAATAGCATCAGGAGAGAGGTGCCCGCAGTTGTCGACCCAACATTCTACTTTACGTTGTTGATTTTCAAAAGAATAAAGCGATTTACGAGTAATTAGAGTTTCTGACATGACTTTGAATTATGCTGTAAACTTCTATATCCACTTTGCAACCTATTTACAATGACAATTATTTTTTCCCATTTATGCAAAAAAAGGAAGGACCCCCATTTTGTAGCTGGGCATATAAAGAATGCCTTAATATATTTCAGAAGATTTCCTAATTGAAGAATAATAAATTAGCTTAGTAAGGAAATGTCACCCTGGATACATTCCAGGCCTTTCCACCTTTACAAAAGCACATATTATGGGAAGAAAGTCACATAAACCGAATGCCACCATTGAAAAGGATAAAGCCGGATTATCCTATACTAAATTGAAGACCCATATACAGGAGAAAAGAGAGGAACGTAAAAAGAAAGCAATGGAAGGGCCGATCATTGCGATTGCCATAGTTGTTTTCATTATACTGATTATTTATTTGCTGTAATCCGTTTTCTTGCCGTTTTTACAATAAGATTCAATACTGGTTCCTTACGTTAATTAAAACGAGGTCAACAGGACTTTGTTTATTCCATAATGACAGTTATTCTACTGGGAGAAAAATGCTTAGTAAGTTCGATGCTAAATGATATAAGTGCAGCAACGCCAAAAGATCAAATTACTAAAAGCCCTCACCCTTATTGGTTCGTTTTCAACCGGAATCATTTATGGATCCATTGGCGTTATAGCTATCCTTTCATTTCTGAAGCTGAAGCAGGGAGGAGCCGATGAAAACAGTTTTTTTGTTTTATTAGGCAGTTTTAGCATTGGACGAATTTTGAACTGGATTCTAATTGCAGGTGCCGTGTGCCTGGTGATATGGCGTTTTTACGAGGCGTTCAAAGATCCTTATGGAGTGGGAAATGACCTCAAAGGTATCCTGCAAAGAATAGGTGCTGCTTTCAGTTCCGCTGCTGATGCTTTCATCATCTTATCAGCCTTACAGGCCATGTTCAATGAAGTTAAAGCTCCCGTATCCGGTGAACCTATCCGGCAACAACACCTGGTCGCCGGCTTATTGCATACCAGTAGCGGGCATTTAGTAGTAATAATTTCCGGTGGAATCATTTTAATCACCGCCCTGGTACTCCTGTTTTATGGCTTGTCAAAAGGCTTTACCGAAAGGATAGATGCTACTGATTTCAGTCGTACACAGAAACTGGTGACGCACGGCATTGCGTATGCCGGTTACTTTTCCAGGGGTGTGATACTTGGCATAGTAGGCTTCTTCTTTATAAAAGCTGCTGTTGAAAATGATAGTACATATGTCCGTAATACAGACAAGGCTTTCGATTTCATTGGAGATGATGTGGGTTATTTCTGGTTCATAGCCATTGCAATCGGAACCATTTGTTATGGCCTCTATATGTTTGTGCTTGGGCTGCACTATGATATCAATGGTAAAAGAAAAAGCTGATAGCTCCCATCGTCCTCATTATTTGGACCATTAACAAAATCACATTGAACACTTTTTGGTCACCAGGTATTCCGTGGAGGACTGGAAATGCGAAAAACTACCCTTTTTTAAGAGTAAACCTGCTGGTTACCAATTAGTTAAGGATGCGTAACTCCCTAAAAGGGTCTAAAAACTATGATTTACGGCTTTTCGATATTATGTTTGTCGTCCGTTCCTACACTGGAAACTTTTCCGCCCCTTGAAAAGCCTTTATACCCGACCCTCGGAAATAGTGTATGATCGGGCCCTAGACCAAATCCTTCTGAAAAATTTTCTAATGTTCCTTTGACAACCGCTGATCCAATCTCAGGGCCGGCATTGTTCACCTAAATTGAAAAACAATGTTGTGCAGAAAACAGGTTAGAAAACTGCTCTTAACAAACTCCTTCGTAGTGCTGGTTGCCTTCGCAGCCTTCCATCCGCAGGTATGTTATTCACTACCAGTCCCGGAATCGGTGCTGCCTATACTGATGAAATTCCGTACTCCGGATACCACCTCCGAAGTAACGTTGATAGCAGCCAAATCCACGGCAAGAATTGCACTGAACAAACACGTTTCAGCGTACGTTAAAGGCTATCTCAGGAGTGAATACGAGTTCCTCAAGAAAATGGAATGTAAAAGCCGTTTGTACTTCCGCAGCTTTGAGAAGGTATTTGAAAAGTACGATTTACCACTACAGTTAAAATATCTTGCGATAATAGAATCCCAGCTACAATGGAATGCCCGCTCTCATGCCGGCGCACGAGGTCTGTGGCAACTGATGCCCGTAACAGCAAAAGACTGGGGACTTAAAATCACCCATAGGAGCGATGAGCGCCTGCAAACCTATTCAAGCACGGTAGCTGCCGCCAGGTACCTCAAATACCTTTACTCCGAATTTGGCGACTGGCTGCTGGTACTGGCAGCTTACAATGCCGGAGAGGGATCCGTTTTAAGAGCCATCAAACGATCCGGCAGCAGGAACTTCTGGGCCCTCCAACGTTATCTTCCTGCTGAAAGCCGCGGGCATGTTAAGCGCTTCATTGGGGTGCATTACTTCTTCGAAGGCCAGGGCAGCATTGTTACCCAAACAAAGGCAGAAGCCAAAGCATGGCAGGAAAGCTTGAATGACCAACTGGCGGTGCGTTAAACTTTCTTGCGGAAATGGCCGCAATGAATTATAGGGCATGGATAGCTAGTGCAGGTGAAAAGTTGTGCAAGAGCTATGCAAACCGGTTGAAAGACTGTTGTAAATAGATGTAGAAGTGCAATCAGGTATACCTACTCATCACTGATCACTCATCACTAATCCATCCTCTACAAAAGCTGGTATGATAAACATGAAACTTTAAAGCAGGTGTTTTGATAGAAATCTGGCCTGCACAGAAGAAGCGTGGTTAAATTCGGCAGAAGGAAAGTATAAAAGACCGAAATGACCCCCTTCAATATCCACCCACTCTTTAGCAGAAGGGATCTTTTCAAAAGCATCGCGGGTGACAGCAGGTACTGCACCCGGCATTTCGTCCTGTGGTGATACCATAAAAAGGGAGGGGCAGGTCACATGAGGAGCACAATGTCCCGGGTACCAGGGAACGGATGTTTTCGGACGAGCCCTTGATACATCATTGACCCATCCCGATCCAAAGCGTCCACCATACTCAATAAACCAACGGTAGGCAGTCAATGGATGAAGAGCACAGGGGCGTCGCACAGGATCATCAGATACCACCGGCATTGGACCTTCAATATCCTCCTTGCTATCAGGATCCGCTTTCCCGGAAACAATTATTTCCCTCATTTTTTGAAAAGCAGAGCCATCCACATCTGCGGGCAGCAACATAGATCCCAGCGCCGGTGCCTGGATAACAAGTGCCGCTAATTGATTATCTATAGAAGCTGCCACAAGGGCCTCACCTCCACTAAGGCTATCACCCCACAAGGCAATTCTTGCCGGATCTATCCCCGGCAGCTTTCTGGCAAAGGCAGCAGCATCAAGGTAGCCCTGGGTCTGTGTCCATGTATTTACCTGGTGGCGTGGTTGTCCACCACTGTCACCAAATCCACGATGATCATAAAGTAGTACAGCAAGACCTTGACTGCAAAAAACTTCCGCGTACTTATCTGTTGTCATATGACGCGTGGCAGAATATCCATGCGCCATTATTACTAACGGTCGAAAATGCTGCCTTTTCGGTTGGTACAACCAGCCGCTAAGTTCTGCTCCCATCGATGTGAAATGGACATCCAACCTTGTAAAATCACCAGCGTTAAACTTCTCATTCCCTATTATTGCAGTTGTACTACTTGTAGCAGTTACAAAACCATTCAATAGGAGCGTTCCGGCTGAAACTGATCCTTCCACCAGGAAAAGTCTTCGTGTTAGAACATTTCTTTTTTTATTGGAATGTTCTGACATAGAACAATTGAATTTGCTGTGATACTATTTTATTTCCGGCTTGCATATTTTTAGTTAACAGCTATGCTCTTCATTTTTTGGAGTTGCCGGTGAACTTTCCTTCCTTCCTCCACAATAATGTCAACCACTTGCAGGATGTCTTTATCCGTTGTTCTGAAGTTTACAATACAGGCTCTCAGGCAGTATTTCTCTCCTATCACTGCATTCGAAAGAAACACCTTCCCTTCCTGCTGTAGCTTATTTAATAACTGCTCATTTAAAGTATTTAAATAAGTTTCATCCCATACTGTTCCTTGTCCCTTCTCCATTGCTTTGCCCTCTTTTCCTCCCGGTACATAACGCAAAGTGGTTATACTTAAACTCTGTGTTATTGCTTCCAGCTCCGGATGTTTCTTTGATTCTTCAAACAGCAGTTGCGACAAGTCAATATCCTCTTCAATCATTTTAATATAACCGTTTCTCCCTACCTGCTGTAAAGCCATCCACACTTTCAATGCCCTGAATCCTCTTGAGTTTTGAAGACCATATTCATAAAAATTAAGAGCCGGTTCGTCTTCGCTATTATCGAAGTTGTAATAAACAGGATGGGCACTATAGGTGTCCACCAGGTGTTGTGGATTCTTGACTAAGGTGCAACCCGCTTCCAGGGGTGCATACAGCCATTTGTGCGGATCCAGAGCAATTGAATCAGCCTCACGGATGCCTTCGAATAAATGTTTATAGTTTGGAATGGCGGCGGCAGGAATGCCGTACGCTCCGTCAATATGAAACCACAGATCATGGGCTTTGCTGATAGCTGCTATTTCCAATAGATTATCCACTGCACCCGTACTTACATCCCCCGCATTGCCGATGACAAGGAAAGGATTTTTCCCACTATTCCGGTCTTCAATAATAGTTTCGGTTAAAAATGCTGTCTCCATCTTATTATTTGCATCTGTTGGAATCCACCTTACAGCATTGGAACCATGGCCGAACAAAACGGCTGCTTTGTCAATCCAGGTGTGTGTTGCCCTGGAGCAATAGAAAACCATTTCAGGCATGTTCACCATCCCCTGTTCTTTCAGGGTTTTAGGTGCCCTGGCCGTTCTCGCCGCGAGAAAAGCAGTAAGATTAGCCATATTGCCACCACTGACTAAGATTCCTCCATAAGTTGGAGGTACACCAATAAAAGATGCCAGCCAGTTCACTGTCTGCTTTTCTATTGCTGTAGCCATCGGACTTAATATGTTGGCTCCTACATTAGGGTTAACGGCAGCTGCTAATAGGTCTGCCAGGGCTCCTATCGGTGTAGGAGAAGAAGTAATATATCCAAAGAAACGAGGGTGGCCATTGAGTAACGAATGATTCAATAACAGGTTAGTAGCTTTAGAAAACAATTCTGCCGGGCGACTACCATTTTCCGGTAAAGGATCATTGCCGAGGATAGCTTGTATTTGTTTTGGAGTTTCTCCTGAGGTTACAGGTCTCTCCTGTATGGAATCATAGAACTCAGCTATCGTATCAATTAAATGATGCCCTATGACTTTAAAATCCTCTTTGCTGATTACTACCGGGGAACTCCTGCGGCTGGTCTCGTTCATGTTGGTTGGTTTTAGGGAATATACGTCTGTATTGTGAAGGTAACTTTTCCGGTAGTATGTCAGCTATCCGGAAAGCAAGGTCTGAAATACCGCTGAATTACCACTTAATTGTTTTTTATCGTATGTGCATTACTGTATGAATAACAAGTGAAGAACTAAACTTGTTTTATAGAACAGCAGAGTATTACTTTGGAATACAATTGAAAACGCAGTAATCGAAAGAAAGCTGCAGGATCAATCAAAGAGCATCGGGTTAGTAAGTAAGTTCCAGCTTCGGCTGGTTTTTGACAACCAAACCTGGTGCTTTTTTTATGTTCGATTTCTTTCTCCTACCTGAGCTTCCAGGGCAACTGCACAGATTTATAACTCATCCTCATATGGCTGACAGGCATCACCGCCTTCAATAATTGTGGTCATTAATTAACAGCTTTTACCGTAAATAACTTTAAGATCACCCTTAATTGTAGATATATATGAAATCAATTCTCCTGGTCATTATCACAGTTTTACTGTGTTCACTGCTTGTTAAAGCACAAATTAATAATAACAACTCCAGGCGTATTAATCTAAATATAACCAACATGAAAATGGAAATACCAGCTTCCCTTGAAGCAGAACATAAAGACCTGCATGAAGCATTGGCTAAGTACACCAGGTTACCCGGTAAAACTGGTACTGCTGCAAAGAAAGTAGCTGAACTTCTTCACCCGCACTTTATCAAAGAAGAAGCCTATGCAATCCCCCCATTAGGCTTGCTCTCAGAAATAGCAAAAGGACAGACCATTAGCAACCGCAATGAAGTTATTGTTATGACTGATAAATTGAAGAATGACTTCCCAGAAATGGTATCAGAACACAAGCAAATTGTAGGGGCTTTAAAACAGCTGAACGAGGCAGCGAAAAGCGAAAAACATCCCGAAGTGTTGCACTTTACGGAAAGCCTCGAGCTACATGCTAAAACAGAAGAAGAAGTACTCTATCCAGCTGCCATACTGGTAGGTGAATACCTCAAATTAAAATCTTAAGTAATCATCTTGCAATTACAGTTTAATTTCTTAATAAAAAAACAATTATGACAGGTTTTAAGAGCAACATCGAAAAAGACACATTAGAAAACAAGAATTTCCGTAAAGTACTTTATACCGGGAAGCTTCAACAGTTGGTACTAATGAGCCTTAAAGCAGGAGAAGAAATCGGGGAAGAAACCCACGAGGACACTGACCAGTTTTTCCGTTTTGAAAAAGGGAAAGGCAAGTGCATTGTTGACGGACATGAATACAGGATACATGATGGCGACGTTCTGTTGGTTCCCGCCGGTGCCAAACACAATGTTATCAATACAGATGACAAGGAGGATTTGAAGCTGTACACCATCTATGCACCTCCACATCATAAAGATGGAATCGTTCGTGCTTCCAAAGAAGATGCGGAGAAAAGGGAAGAAACCTTTGACGGCAGGACTACGGAAAAGAGTAAGGGCATACCGGTACATTGATGTATTTTCCTGTATTTATCTGTCCTTATTTGCAGGGTTGAATTACACAAATTTTATCGCAAGCGAAAAAAATTATAGAACTCAAAGACGATTAAGTAATTCACTATAAAGGATGATATACATCAGGCAACAAACTATTGATATAGTTTTCAATATTCGTATATCCATTAGCGGCATTTTTTTTGGCATCCGAAGCATCTGCGGCATTCAAACCATTCTTTCTCTCCCATTCATCCGGTATTCCGTCTTTATCTCTATCCTGTGGAAGTTTTCCTGTTTTTAGTAGTGGCCAGCCACCTGCTTGTTCAACCCTATCTATTAATCCATTCCTGGTCAGTAAATATTTCCCGGTGCGCACCTGTTCAATAATGCGCATCTCCTGTGTATCCCTATTCCAGTAGCAGCCTGCATATTTCAACACCAGTTCATAAGCCTCTTTCGCCGTTTGTGTGGTAACCGGTGCCACTTCAAAAGGCTGCTTACTCCGGTTCCTTTCCGCAGAAGTGCCTTGCTCAAAATCCACTCCACCGGTCCAATTGTTAGCTGATATTTGCGGATATCCTTCTACCCTATTTCCATCGACATACCAGAGGCAGGAAAATCCCATTTTCTCAGCATTGTCAATTCGGGCAATTCGACGTTTCACACCGGCATTAGTTGCAGGTCCCGGTTTATAATAGTTATTAACCAGGTTAATAGATAAAGGCTTGCCGTCGCAGGAACGATGTCCCCAGTTGGAAATAACACAGTTGCGAAAATCCAGCATCACCGTAGGTGACTGGTTATTGCCTGCTATACTTGGATTTCTCCCTGCGCCGTTAGCCAGCAGGTTGTGGTGAAAGGAAGCTTTGTATCCACCAATGGAAGCAGAGTAGCCATGAGCACCTTTTTCATGTATTGAATGATCCAGCGGTTCACTCATTACACACCACTGTACTGTTATAAATTTCGCTCCATGCCAGGTGTTGATCCCTTCATCGGTGGACCAGCTGAATGCACAGTGGTCTACAATAACATTCTGTGAACTATCAAGGTCAATAACATCTATTTCGCTTCCTTTCAGTCCTGATTCGATGCCCGGTCTTATTCGTATTCCACGGATGATGATATCATGGGTATTCTTAATCCTCAAAGGAAAACGCTTGATGCAAATTCCGTCACCTGGCGCTGTTTGTCCAGCTATCGTGAGGTAAGGCGCATTAATTTGAATGGGAGATTCCAGGTCTATTGTTCCAGCCACATCAAACACAACTATTCTCGGTTGGGAATTGGTGACTGCTTCCCGGAAGCTTCCTGGTCCGTTATCATTTAGGTTAGTGACTTTCAAAATGGTGCCACCTCTTCCTCCCTTTGCATACCTGCCAAATCCTTCTGCACCGGGAAAGGCAAATTGTTGAGCATGTAGATGAGATGTCATACTACATAAAGCGATGAGGAATAAAATAAACTTGCTCATAATATATGTCGAATACGAATGATTAGCTGTATGGCCGAAAGGTAAGAATTGGAAAGTTACAATTGAGTTCCCATTCAACTATAGCCGGAACTGCAGTAGTTTAACTATTCAAAAATCAATAAGTTTCAGGTAAAGAATGCCAATATCACTCTCTGAATTTTGAAACAATCCTGAAGCAGGTTGCGGCTGCAGGACAGAATTCAGCTGAAAAGTCTCCTTATTTCCAAATTTTCAAATTAACTCATTTCCAAATTCTCTTACTTTCCCTCATAATAATCCAGCACCTTTTTTCTGAATGCAAAATCGTATTTAGCAGATACAAGATTGATAGTTGCTCTATCGAGGTTGTTTTTGGCAATGAGGAAATCCACAGAGCTACCCAGGCCGGCATTAAAGCGCGCTTCTGCTGCCTTGAATGATTGCTGGTAGGCATCTACCTGTTGCACCAGTAACCTATATCTTTCACGGGCATTGTTCATGTCGAGGTAAGCCTTTTCCACCTGCTGGCGCAACTCAATCTTTGTATTTTCTTCCAGCAGTTGCTCATTTTTCAATTCAATATCTGCCAGCTTTATCCTGCTTCTCACCTCCTTGTTGTTGAACAGTGGAATCCGTATTCCCACATTTAATCCTGAGAAAACATTATTAGTTAATTGTTCACCATAAGGAATCTTGCCGTTGTTGATCTCGGCCGCACTGGAAAAGTTGGTTTGAATATTTCCACCCAACAGCACACCCGGGTACAATTGTCCTTTAGCTGCCTTTAAACCATACTCTGCGCTTTGCCTTTTCATTTCAGCAACTTTCACCAGCGCCAGCTGATGTAAAGAATTTTCATACACCTCAGCTGCCGTTTTGTTGTAGTTATCTGCAAATTGCTCTACGTCTATCCTCTGCAGCCGAATGCTGTTGGTATAAGGTATATTCATTAGTTGCAGGAGAGAGAGCTTCGAGGTTTCCAACTGGTTGCTAGCGCTGTTAACCGATAGCTGGTCGTTCATTAACTGGCCTTTTAAATCAGAAACCTGCGAAGGACTTATCGCACCTTTACTATCCAGTATCTCTAACCGTTCCAATTGTTTTTTACTAACCTGCAGCTGTTGTTCTGCCGACAAGAGGACATCTTCATTATTCAGCACCTGTAAATAAGCTATGATAACAGTCAAGGTAAGATTGTCTCTCACCTGTTTCCACTCCATACGGCTGGCTTCATACCCTGTCGCCATTTGCCGCAGCCTGTTTTGTAAAGTCAATCCATTAAATAGAACAACACCGGAAGACAATCCGTAGCTGGCATAATTTACTGTCTGGTCAACATAGGTATTGGTAAAAGGATCTATGCTCCTTCCCTGGTTAATACCATGATTAAAAGCCACACCGAGGTTGGGAAAAAGGTTGGCCTTTGCCTGTTGCCAGTTTACCTGGGCGACATCGCTGAGCAACCCACCCTGCTTCACCCTGATGTTGTTCGCCAGCGCACTGTCAATACATTGCTGAAGGGTGAAAACCTGGGCATTCAAATGAAAGTGAAACAATAGTAACAGTATAGAAACAAAGCGAATCATAATGAAATGTTTGACTTTTATTTTTAATTCTTCATCATTTTCATTCCGTCCTCAGGTTTCTCACAGGATTGGTCAATGCTGCCTTTAGAGCCTGGAAACTCACACTGATGACTGCAATTATAGAAGCAATTAAGGCTGCCAGTACAAATACCCACCAGTTGATTTGGATGCGGTAAGCGTAATCCTGCAGCCATTTATTCATGGCCCACCAGGCTATAGGAAATGCAATTAACAGCGATATAAACACCAGGCGGAGAAAATCACCTGAAAGCATATGGAAGATATTCACTACTGATGCGCCCAGCACTTTGCGAATTCCAATTTCCTTTGTCCTTTGTTCTGCTGCGTAAGTCACCAGTCCCAATAAGCCGAGGCAGGCAATTAATATAGCAAGGATAGAAAAGCTGAATGCTATTTTCCCAATCCGCTGTTCTTTATCATAGATCTTGTTGAAATCATCATCCATGAAGGAATAACTGAAAGGTTGGTTGGGTAGCAGCGTCTTCCACTCATTCTGCACATAACTGATTAAAGCAGGAATATTACCTGTTTGATAGCGAATAGCAACACTGCCTTTGTCGGTCCCCAGGAATAAAGCCATTGGTGTTACTTCTTCACGAAGCGAATTGAAATTAAAATTCTTCATCAAGCCAATCACCCGGTACGCCTTTGATGATTTCGTTTGCAGGCTGGTGATATAATACAACTCTTTATCAACAGGATCGGTGAATCCAAGAAGTTTGGCGGCAGCTTCATTAATAATGATCGCTGAAGAATCGGTGGGCATGTCGGCAGAAAAATTTCTCCCTTTGATCAATTTCATATGAAGCGTTGGTATATAACTTTCATCTACATACCAGTTTTGCATCGACACGGCATTCTTCTGATCGAGTGTGGCATCCGGAAATAACGGGCTATCATTTCGGTAATCTCCTGTAGGCAGAAAACCCGTAACGGTCACACCAGTGATTTGTTTGTTGTTCAATAGGCGGTCTTTAAATGTTTTCGCATGATCTCCCAAAGCATAAGTGTTTTGAACCACAAGCACTTTATCCCTGTCGTATCCTAATTCTTTATCCCTTATATATTTCAACTGGCTGTAGATTACGACGGTTCCTATGATTAAAATAATAGAAATAGTAAACTGGAACACCACCAGTATACTTCTGAGAGAAGCTCCCTTCATGCCGGTAGCTAATTTGCCTTTCAAAACATCAATGGGCTGAAAAGAAGAAAGATAGAAGGATGGATAACTGCCGGCCACCAGCCCTACTAATACAACCATTAATAAAAGAATCGGAACCATCCATGGGCCGAGGAGGTTGAGATGAATATTTTTTCCGGATAACTGGTTAAAAACAGGAACCAGTAATGCCGCCAGCCCCAACGCCAGGAGCAATGAGATAAAGCTGATAAGAACGGATTCTGAAAGAAACTGTTTAACCAGTTGTGACTTTTCTGAACCAAGCACTTTACGTATGCCCACTTCCCTCGCCCTGCCTGACGATCTTGCCGTTGAAAGGTTCATGAAGTTTACACAGGCGATAAGCAAAATGATAAGAGCAATAGCCGAAAAAATGTACACGTATTGCATGCTTCCATTAGCGCCCATTTCGGCTACCTTTGAAGATTTCAAATGTATATCCGCAAGGGGTGTGAGGCTATAATGAACAAAGTTGCCGCTCTTCCTGAACTCCTCTTCTGTTATACTCAGAAACTGCTTTGCCTGTTGTGCCACATGGTCGGAAAGGAACTTATCCACCGCTTTGCTGAATGCCTTCATATCCGTCCCTTTCTGCATCAACAGGTAAGTATTGAAGTTATTACTCACCCAGTGGTTCCTCCTGCTTTCTTCCAGTGCAGCCATTGGAACAAAGAAGTCGAAGTTAAAATGTGATTGGGTAGGAATATTTCTAATGACAGCCGAGATTTTAAAGCTGGAGGTATCATTAATAACTAACGTCTTCCCTATCACTTCTGTTGAATTAAAATACTTCCGGGCTATGTCCTCAGTAATGACCATTGATTTTGGATCTACTAATGCGGTGCGCGCATCCCCGGCAATCAACGGTAATGTGAAGACGTTGAATAAAGAGGAATCGGTAAAAACAACTTTATTTTCCTGTATGTTATTGTCGCCTTTTCTTACCAGGAATCCGCCTCTTTGCCTGAAGCGGACATATTGTTCTACCTGCGGAAATTGCTTCTTTAACTCAGGTCCTGCCGGGTCAGGAACTACCGCTAAAATAAAATGACTACCACCAAACTTAATGTCACCGTCTACCCTATAAATGCGATCAATGTTTTTGTTATAATGATCATAACTCAATTCGTCTATAACAAATATGAGGATCAGTAAACAGGTGGCGAGGCCTGCAGCCAGTCCAAAAATGTTAATAGCCGAATAGCCTTTGTATTTCCAAAGATTACGCAGGGCAACTTTCATATAGTTCCTGAACATACCTGTAGTATTTTCAATTAAAAATGGGTTCGTATCAAAAGTTCGTTTCTATTCAGTTCAAGAGCTGTTAAAGGGAAACCGCATCAAGGACATTCTCACTCACTGTCTCACCATCGAGCATCCGCACGATTCGGTGACTATAGCGGGCATCATGTTCTGAGTGAGTCACCATCACTATGGTGGTGCCCTGTTCATTTAAGTCGGACAACAACTGCATCACTTCATTGCCATGGCTGGAGTCGAGATTACCCGTAGGTTCATCGGCAAGTATAAGTTTAGGCCGGTTTACAACAGCCCTCGCTACCGCCACCCTTTGTTGCTGCCCCCCGGATAATTGTTGGGGATAGTGATTGCGCCGGTGCATGATCTGCATTTTGTCAAGTACTTCCTCTACTCTCTGCTTACGCTGTGCCGATTTTACTCCCAGGTAGATCAGTGGCAGTTCTACATTTTCAAATACCGTCAGTTCATCAATCAGGTTAAAACTCTGGAAGACGAAACCAATATTTTTTTTACGCAGGTCGGCACGTTTCCGCTCACTGAAATGAGCGACTTCAATGCCATTGAATAAATAGCTGCCACTGTCCGGGTCATCAAGTAATCCCAGGATATTCAATAAGGTCGACTTACCACATCCGGAGGGGCCCATCACAGCCACAAACTCTCCTTCATTTACTTCAAGGGAAAGCTTGTTCAGGGCTACCGTTTCCACTTCTTCTGTAGTGTAGATCTTTTCGAGATCTGTAATCTTTATCATTTGGGTTGTATTAAGGTGCTTATATGTATCCATCTTCCAGCAGGAAGGATGACACGAAAAATATTTTACTTCTTTAAAACCAGTTCCTGCATATTGGTGTAGTTCTCATAACTTGAAGTCACCACTTTATCGCCGGGTTTTAACCCTGACAGCACTTCATAATAATCAGGATTTTGCCTGCCCAACTGAACTTCCGTTTTATATGCCGTTGTTCCATCATTACTCACCCTGAAAACCCAGTTGCCCCCTGTTTGCTGGTAAAAGCCACCCTTAGCTAGCAGGATGCCTTCTGTTTCGTCGCTAAGCGCAAGACGTATCTGCAAAGTCTGTCCTCTTCTTATTCCCGCAGGAACGCTGTCAACAAACTGCATGTCCACCTGGAAACGACCATTATTCACCTGCGTATACACTTTATTAATCTTCAGTTTATAGCTCTTACCGGCAAAAATGGTTTCACCCCCGAGGCCAATGAATACTCGGGAGATATAATGTTCATCCACATCTACTCTCACTTTATAGGTGGTCAACACGTCTATCTGTCCCAGCCGTTCACCTTTATTTTTATTCTGCCCTATTTCCGCATCCAGTGAAGTAAGCTGGCCATCAATAGGCGCTCTCACAATAAGGTCTCCTACTTTTCTGCGCATCACATTCAGGGCGGTCTGCGAACCTTTATACGATTGGTTGGCCTGCGATAATTGTTGGGAGGTGGATACCTTATCCTGTTTTACAATTTCATCGGTTAGTTTTTTCTTCTCCAGCTGGTAGTTGTAATTATTCTCTGCCTGTTTGAACTCCTGCAGGCCTATGGCCTTATTCTCATACAGGTATTTATCCAGTTCATAAACCCTCTTTGCCTCTTTCAGTGCACTTTCCACATCGGTCACCTGGTTTAATTTGGTGGTAGTATTCTGCTGTGCCGCGTTACGCGCTATCTGCATTTGGGTGAGCAGGTTATAAACAGAGGTTTGCTGGTTCACTAAATTCAATTGCAGGTCTGTATTGGAAAGACGCAGCAGGGGCTGACCTTTACGAACCATGGCACCGTCATCGACAAACTTCTCCTCCACCCTGCCACCTTCTACCGCATCGAGGTAAATAGAGGATATTGGGAGCACTACGCCGTTAACGGGAATGAATTCTCCGAAAGGACCTTTCTTTACTTCACTGATGGTCAGTCGCTCCACATCAACATTCACTTTCGAATTCCCGGATGTAAGAAAGATGCTCCCGCCAATAAGCAGTACCAGCAGGCCAACGGCCGCAATAGTGTAAATTCTTTTTTTACTCCAGCGTTTCTTTTGAATGACTCGATCCACGGCTAGTTTGATTTTGGATATACAGGGTATGACGATTGAGGAGGTGAGTTGGTTACATTTAAAGTCAATATTATTTCCAGAAATATGTAAAAGTGTCCCGGGTTCGGTTAGATTCATGAACATCTGCCTCTGCAATTTTCAAATCATCAAATTCTCAAATCTTAAAATAGTTTTTATTACTCACAGATTCCCAGATTTGCCCGGCTGTATGAGTACAATAACGGTTGGCAGCAATCCACAGCGTATAACTTATATCTGCGGAGAACAATTGACTAACACCTTTTTCTCTCTCTCATTTTGTGTATTGCAGCCCTTGCATGGGGGCTGCTTTTTTTATGACTCACACAAGCTTTTCTTTGATCGCCTTAGCAACTGCCTCCGATTTTGAGTTGATGTGTAGCTTTTTATAAATGCTGGTGATATGAGTTCGTACAGTGCCAATACTTATTTCACAGTTGTTTGCTATCATCTTATAGCTATCACCATTAACGAGGCATTTCAGAATACTGAGCTCACGGGCTGATAACGCGTATTCCTCTGAAGTTGATGTATTATGTTGAAAAAAGCTGAGTACTCTCTTAACTATAGAAGCACTCATTGAAGCACCACCATGGTAAATTTCTGTAATCGCTTCAATGATCTTGTTAGGCGGGGTCTTTTTTAAAATGTACCCTGTGGCACCTGAAAGGATCGCATTAAAAATCTTTTCATCATCATCATAGACGGTAAGAATTAAAACGTTCACCGTCGGGAAATGTGATTTCACCAAAGCGGTCGCTGTAATACCATCTATGCCGGGCATGTCAATATCCATTAATACAATATCCGGCAGGTCCACTTGGAGTTTAGCTATAATATCTTCAGCATTACCGCACGTGGTGGTAACCGAAAATCCGGCAGTATCATTGATGTATTGCTGGAGACTCTCCCGGAATGCATCATTATCCTCACATAAGGCTACCTTTATCGGCATGGTGTTCAAAGAACCAAAGTAATCATTTTCAGTTTTTCGCCTTGTCATATATTCATCTGAGTGGACACTGAAAATAAATGGATGTGCCTTTCCCTATTTCCGATTTGATGACAATTCTGCCATTGATCTCTGTTGCTCTATGTGATAAGTTTTTCAGACCATTTCTATTGGTATCCTGGCATATATCAAAGCCAAATCCATCATCACTAATCTCCAGGTAAAAGTTATTATGACTTATCCGTGAGGTGACGTTTACCTGGGTACAACCGGAATGCTTTACTGTGTTGCTGATGCTTTCTTTAAAGATTAAGAATATATTTCTCCTCAGGTCCATAGGCAACCGGTTATAATCCTCTCCTTTCACCTGCATATCCAGTTTGATGTCTTTCGATTCTAACAGAGGAATGGCAAATTCCTTCATCCTGATGACAAGGTCCTGCCAGTTATCCTTCATTGGATTGATCGACCAGATAATATCATCCATAGATTCAAGAATTGTTTGCGCTGAGTCGCCAATCTTCTCAAATGTGCCCACAATTTCATCGCCGGCTTCTGTTCTTTGTAGTTTTCGGGTTGCAGACTTACTTAATAAATTAATACTCCCTAATGCAGATCCGATATCATCATGCAGATCCCTTGCTATCCTCACCCGCAGTTTTTCAACTTTTACTTTCTGTTGCAACCTGTAAGTTATAATACCATAGATAATTATTGCAAGAGCAAAGAGAAGACTGGTAAGAAACCACGGTGATTTATAAAAAGGTCGTACTATCTCGAAGCTAAAAACGGCCGGGGTATCGCTCCATTTACCGGAAGCGTTTTCAGCCTCCACTTTAAAAGTGTAATGGCCCGGGGGTAATGAAGCATAAGTAATATTGCTGTTGATGGCAGGCTCGCTCCACTCCTGCGAATAACCGTCCAACTTGTACCTGTAACGGACATTCTTTTCATCGACAAAGGTGGATGCACAAAAAGTAAATCCAATAGAATTTTTTGAAGATGGGTATTTCACTAAGCGTGTAGAATATAATGAAGCCGTATCATTTTCTCCCAATACGTACACTCCTGTCAGATTAACAATCGGCGCTGCGACCTTGGTTAATTTGTTTTTATAACTGATAGAAGTCACCCCTTCATTGGTTAGCACCCAGGAAATTTTCCTGTCATTGTTTAAAGCTATATCAAATACTTCTGCACTGGGCAGGCCATAACTGGTATTATAATGTTCCCATCCCCCGCTATTATAGACGAAGCGGTGAGCACCATTACAAGTTGAAAACCATACTGCCTCTCCTGCTTCCTCCGTGATGTCGGTTACCCGTCCACAACCAAGAGAAATATTTTTATTGTAATTGATGGCCTTGATAGATGAATCACGCAGGTTCATTTTAAAGATTCCTGCGTACCGTGTGCCAGCCCAAAGATTACCTTTTGAGTCAACTAAAAGGCTCCTGATATATGAATCAAATAATCCATCTTTCTCATTGATTGTATTTTTGAAAGAATACCGGAAACTCTTGCCCGGTAATTCTTCATATTTCAGCCGGAATATACCGGCTACATTATCTCCTATAAATAACTCGTGTAAAGTAGTGTCAATGGCAATAGCATTAATCGCCACTGACCGGTTAAAGACTTTCGGCAATTCTATTACTTCAACAATCTTTTTATCATCAAGCCTATAGAGCTTATCTCCACCGGCCCAGAAAGTATTTCCCTGGCCCTTAATCAGTGCTGAAACATGTATCTCCTCACCGTTGAAAGTTTTAAAATACTTTTTTGCAACAATTGGTTTATTCTTCATCATTGACAATCTCCACAAGCCCACATCCCACCGGTTGCACCAAATAGAATGATCATCTATCTCTGCAAACGTGCCCATTAAGCCTTTGTCTTCTTTGGTCATGAACTCAGGCCATTTTTCTATTTTATCGTGAGCAATAACGAACAGATCTTTTGAATTGCAGGCAAGGATACTTCCATTTGATTTAATTGTTAAATGACCTGCTGCTGCTGCTACCTTATCAAAATAAAAAGAGCGGGAATTCAGTAAAGAGATCTTTATTACTCCGGGATCATTTCCTATCCATATATTATTTTCCCGGTCTGAATAGATATAAGAAATGTATGAATTCAAATCAACAACACCTGGGTAATAGGATACGGTTCGGTCAGCGGATAAATGAAAAAGACCCTTCGAATAATTTATACCCCAGAATCCATCAGAGCCATTACTGTTGTAGGTAACAGGGATAATCTGTGAACTTTTCATGAGTACTTTATAACTTTCATACCCACCTTTTGGAGTACAGAATCCAACCGTTTGTATACCATCCGCTGCTCCTTCTATCCATATGTTTTTATTTGCATCTTCACATAGACTGGTGATATTGGTGCCGGTGAGTACTTTTTTTAAAAAGAAGATTTTCTTATTTTTCTTCTCAAATAAGTAAAGGCCTGAATTAGTACCGACCCAGAGCTGGGTTGGTTGGTGCAACATAGAGGTGATCAGCACAGGAGAGTCGAAGCATTTCGTAAGATCTACAACAAATTCAGATCTCCCGTTGCTAAGCATGTAAAGTTTGTAACCTGCAAGTGCCAATACAGAACTATCAGCAATGCACATGGGCGTTAAACTATTTTCCTGTTGATTATTCTTAAATGAATATGGAATAATTTTGCCGCGGGTAAATTCACCTAATCCTCCATTAAATCCAAAGCCAGCAAACACAGCGTTTTTAAACGGTATTATTCCCGTAACAGACTTTTGTTCCTGCTGTGGTAATAATGGGAGTTTCTCGAAATATTGCCCATTGTACCTACAAATGCCGAAAATAGATCCAAACCACATCATACCGTTATTATCCTGGCTGATAATGGAGATACGATCACTTATCAAACCATCTTTAGAAGTATATTTCTGATGTGGGACTACCTGTCCGTTTAATGAATAAAACAGGCAAACAAAAAAGCTTATCAATGCTATTTTACTGCAGCCATTCATACAGGTAATCTTAAATATAATAGTATTTTTTTAAAAGGCCCTGTTCGGCTACACGACTGGGAAATCGACTGGTACCCGGGAGAACCCTGGATACCAGTAGCTGAAACAATGGTAATGTTGATCTTATTTCAATCTATATTAGTAAGCGTTTGCCGGAAACTCATGTAGAATAATATTGGGGGGTGGTATCTGCATGATAGCTCACAGTCTTTAGGTGATGGGTGTATTTCACAGATTATAGGCTACGCGAATGAGAGGCCCCCTGTCAGGCATCATCTTGCCGTTTTGTTGGAATGCTGTCTGTACAACGACCCACTATATCAGAATGTATTGCGCCCTTGCAGGGCTTTTGAGTACACTTTGTGTTTCTTTTATCACAGGGCTATCACCCTGTGATAGTTTAGAA